>JAXJWH010000075.1:0-4831 GCA_036308125.1 Agathobacter sp. | reverse complement strand
TGTCAAGCCTAAGGACATATTCAGGTGGCTATGGCGCCGGGGCTCCACCTCTTCCCATTCCGAACAGAGAAGTTAAGCCCGGCATCGCCGATGGTACTGCGCACTGTGGGAGAGTAGGTAGCCGCCGCCTTGAGGAGGGGACTGTCATTGACGGTTCCCCTTTTTTTTTGAGTGCAGTTCAAAAGCTGGCTCTTGCCCGTAGGGCCATTGTTTGGAGATTTCTACGTGTGGGTGTTATGTTTACGTTTGCAGGGCTCGCCTGAGAAAGGCGGGCCTTTTTTGTTTATTGACTTTATTGGAAATTAGCTTTTGAAATATAACGTAGCCGTCCAAAAACTGCCGACATTTCAATGTGTTTTTTGATTGTTCATTTTGCAGTCAAAAAAAGACTTGTGTTTAATGAACGAAAGACCGAATTGTAATGTTGTGGCATCCGTTGGATTGTGCATGGGTCTAATTGTTTTGTTAAGCGTGCTTGCTGGCCGAGATTGTGCTAACCCGCCCAAATTCAGAGCTGTTTGCTGCGTACAGTGCCCGAATCTGTTACGTTTATTTTTTGTTGTGGTGCCCTGTATTTCTGTGTTTTTTGTAGATTGTGAGACCGTAGCACGTTATGTCTCGAAAAAAGACATCTCACGCAATACGGGTCGTCTGGTTGCGGAATCCGTCGTGCTGAATAACCTGCAGAGCAAGAAAAGCCAATGTAAGGTGTGAAAGTTAGGTTAGGATGCTTTATAATCCATTTCGACTATTTTTTCTCAAATTTGCTCAGTTACGACGTTTGCATAGCTGTTAACCGGTATGGGAAATATCCTCTAAAAAGAAAGCGTTCTCAACCGCATGTGCAATAGAGAACGCTTTGTGCCTTTTTCGGATCTTCTCAGACGCCGAAGTTGGTCTTGAGTTATATCTTCAATAAATTAAAATTTGAATCCAAGATAAACTCTAACCTTGTTTGTTTGCAGATCAAAAGCTTCAAGAGTTTCGTCGTCTGCCGACAAAACGCCAAGTTTGCCTAACTTGTATTCCACTCCTCCATGGAAAACACTGTATCTGAATCCAGCTCCGATGATGTGCGAAGCACCGAAAGCTACGCTAGTAGATTCATCTTCACCATCCATAGAGTCTGTCGTCATTAATACACTTGGAGCAATGTTGTACGACAAGTCAACAGCCATATTGTCTGCAGGATAGTAAGTGAACATAGCACCAGGACTACAAAAATCCAAACCGATAGATTTCACATCTGTTGTGAAAGTTTTTCCAAAAAATTCTGTGTCGAACGACCCCTTTGTGTAAGAGAAGTCAATCCAACGAGCGTTGATTGCTGCTCCGAACATGTCGTTGTGCCATACATACCAGCGATTGTCCAGTGCTACGCCGAACCCGATAGATGACATATCCGGAGAATCTATTCCATCTATTTCAGGAGTTCCGTATCCGCTGCCTGGCAACTCCAATCCAAGTCTAATGCCGAATCCGTTATCATCTCCAGGTTCCAATGCAAATGCATTCATGCTTACCAACGCTGCCAATAATAAAAAAACTTTTTTCATTTTGATATAATTAATAGTTAATAAAATGTTATTTAAAATAAAATTGAATCATAGGTCAATCGGCCTACATTTAAATACAATCAAATATCGCGCCAAACAATACAAAATACTCAAAAATATTTCTTCAATATTATCCTAAATAAATTTATTACTGTCCGCTAAACAATAAATCAGTTCAGCAACACTCTCATAAATAATATTTTACGTTATCCAGAGCATGGATAAGCCCCCCTTGAATTAAAAATAACGGCTGTCCGATAAAAAATCTACATTACAACAATACACCCCAAAAATTAGACAACAAACGTACAAATAAAATTGTAAATTTGTGAAAAATCTAAAAGCGATGGGACGAAAAAGGTATTAACTAGTTTCAAAAATGAGGGACTATAGTTGAATTAGCTATGTGATTCTGTTTGTTCTCATAGATATTGTTTTTTTAGGGGAGGGACAAGATGAATTGTGTTTCCAATATTTTTCGTAAACTTCATCTTTCTTGAAATATCTTCAACTTGTGTCTTTTTGTTGCACATTTTTTATATACCTTTGCAATACATCATTAAATATTAATGATATGGCCAAGAATCTTATAAACAAATACGTTTGGTTAGTAGAAACTATATACAAAGCCAAAAGAATCACTTTTGAGGAGATAAATCAAAAGTGGTTGGAGAATGATTTAAGCGAAGGAATAGAGCTTGCGCTTAGAACATTCCATAAATGGCGTATAGCAGCTGAAGAAATGTTTGGTCTTGTGATAGAATGCGAACGTAAGGGCGGTTATCACTACTATATAGCTAATTCTGATGAATTAAAGGGAGGAAATATTAGGAATTGGTTATTAAATACTATTTCTGTAAGCAATGTTCTCATAGATAATCAACACATGAAAGACAGAATTTTGCTCGAAGAAATCCCATCTGGTCAGGAATATCTTTCTGAAATTATCGAAGCTATGAAAAAGGGATGTTGTATAACCATAACTTATCAAAGCTATTGGAAATGCAATAAAAAGACCTTTGATGTGGAGCCTTATTGTGTAAAATTATTCAAACAGAGATGGTATCTGGTTGGTCGTAGTCCGTATTATGATAAGATAATGATTTATGCTCTTGATCGCATCATCCATATGTACGCAAATGATGTAAGTTTTAAAATGCCACAATCATTCCAACCGGCAAATTTCTTCAAAGAATATTACGGAGTAATCGTTGAAGAAAAGGCTAAAATGGAGACTATTCTATTAAAAGTTCCTGCAGGACAAGCCAATTATTTACGTTCATTACCTATACATACAACTCAAGTGGAAGAAAAAATGATGGATGATTATAGCATCTTCAAATTAAATATTCGTCCTACATTTGACTTCATGCAAGAAATATTGAAATATGGAGAAGATATGGAAATACTTTCGCCAGAGTGGCTACGCAAAGATATGACCGAAAGAATAAAGCGAATGTGTAATATTTATAACAAGGAGGATATATGATAAATGGATTCAAAGTGATTACGCTATGTGGTAGCACACGATTTAAGGAACAGTTTTTAGAAGCTCAAAAAAAACTTACCCTAAATGGAAACATAGTAATATCAGTCGGCTTATTTGGTCATTCTGGTGATAATGAAGCATTAAATGATGGAACAAAAGCAATGCTTGACCGCCAACATTTAGCGAAAATAGATTTGGCAGATGAAATTTTCGTAATCAATGTGGATAACTATATTGGAGATAGCACACGTAATGAAATTGAATATGCAAAATCAAAAGGTAAAAGAGTAAGATTCTTGGAATAGAAATTAAGTTAAACATTAAATAATACATTAGTATGGAAGAAAAAAATCAACTTCAAAATTCATTAGAAGATTGGGCACAAGAAACTATTGAGGCTTATCATAAGATAGCTCAGGAAGTAAATTTAGCTTTCTACACACAATCAGATCTTTCTATACTTAGAGAAAGTCCCGAGTTGGCAATTGTCGGTATTAATCCGGGGGGCAAAGAAAAAGATACATACGAAGGTCAGAGAAAAAACAAACACTGGTCATATTTGTATGATAATCCATCAGAATTAGATAAAAATCATCTTCTTAAGGGGAATTACTGCCACGAGGAATGGAAAAAACATAAAAAGTGGAGCTATTGGTCTCGTTTAAAACATTGTCTTGAAAAGACTTATCTTAAAGATGTTATAGATGATGACAGTAAAATAATTGTCACCAATGCATCATTCTTCAGCACACCAACAGCTAAAGAAATTGAAGAGTGGCTATTAGAAAAAACCATCCCTTATACACTCGAATTGATCAAAATAACAACGCCAAAACATTTGATATTTCTTGGTGGCAATAAATGCTTTAAGAGACTTGACCGTTTATCAAAAAATACATTAAAGTTTGAATACAAGCAAATCTGCGGGAATATATATGTTGGAAATCTTAATGGTAAATTGTGTATTGGAATTCCTCACCCAGCATACAAAACAACAGAGGAGTTGAATTTGATAGCTTCGGTAATGTCATTTGTTATCAATCAGAAAAACTATAAAGACATAGATGTTGAAGTCATTAAGAAAGAATGTTCCGAACAAATAAGAGCATACAAAGAAAGAATTATCAATCATAAAAAAACATCCGGTTCTATAGACAAGAATCAAATCGTAATACAAGTTATATCTCGTTTAATGACATTTTTTGATGAAAATAGTTTAGTAGAGAAGCAAGAACCTGAACTTTATAGATTTAAATTGAATGATGAATTAATTCTCACAATAACTAGTAAAGAACAGGGCTATATTGCTATTAGAGGGAAAAACAAAAATAATGATTTGACAGATAAGTATTCACAAATTCTTAAACGTTTTGAATTTCTACCCATTGATAAGGTGTGGTTAGGTAAAAAGAATTTCAAGGCTTTTGGAAATAGCGTAGAAGATGTTGTAAATTCAATAGTGGACGCAGTAACGATAATAAAAACAGAAACAGAGATGAATTGAGGTCATAATTGAAATACAATAAAAAAAATCATCTTCCTTGATTTCGATGGTGTACTAAACACAGAACATGACCAAGGCTTACTCCAATATCAGGGTAAGTCTTGGCAAGATGAGTATGGAGCAATCTTCGACCCCAATGCCGTGAAACAATTGAAGAGAATCATTGATGCGACTGGTGCAGATATCGTTGTTGAATCATCTTGGAAATATCTTGGATTAGATGCAATGAAGGAGTTATGGAAAGTTCGGAGCTTACCAGGAAAGATAATTGACATTACCCCG
>JAXJWH010000074.1:0-9965 GCA_036308125.1 Agathobacter sp. | reverse complement strand
GATACAATAGTTATGCATTTCTTGATGCACCTCCGAGTGATTTGTTTGGTAACTGGCACTTGGAGGTTTTTCTTTTATTATAAACAAAAAAATGCTGAGGGACGATAAAAATCGTCACCCCAACATTTATTTTAGAACCTTAATTACAATTAGTAGAGTCCTTTTTTATTACCCTGAAGGAGGAAAAACAATGACAAACACAGCGTTAAGTGCAAAAGCAGAGCAGATTGCTCAAATCGTAACTTTTAGAAATGAGAAACACAAACGATTCTTTTTAACATATCTGCCAAAGTGCAGATATGGAGATGTATACCATGCAGCATTGGTATATTGCTTGGGGATTGATGAGGATACAAGAAAAAATGTGAATTCAATCTATGATTTTAAGACAGGATGTGTAAAAACAGAATGTCTACATGAAGGCTGGATAACCAGTGGAAGTGCCAAGATTATTCGTATGGCATATAACCTTTACAATAATGGTACACCTAGTGTGTATGATTATGAAGGTGCAGAGGAACAGTTAAACGAGTGTAGGCAGTACACAGTAGAGGATTTATTCTGCTGTGGGTATGCAAAATACTTCTGGCAGGCGGTTAAAATCCGTTATCCGGAATACTGCTAAAAACAGGCAGGAGGAAGGCAATGTTAAAAGTACGACTTATGGGAACCAAGAATGATATTAAGTGGTTCACTAAAATTCTTCAAAGAAATAAGAAAGTGAACATTTTACAAATCTCCGAGCCTTATGCCAATAAAGGGACAAACAGATATTACAGAGTGTATGCGGAAATAGAAAAAGAATCGAGAAAAATTCAGTAAATTAGGAGGATAAAAGTTATGTGTAGAGTAATTGCAATAGCAAATCAAAAGGGTGGTGTAGGAAAAACTACCACAACAAGTAATTTAGGAGTAGGACTTGCAAAACAAGGAAAAAAGGTATTGTTAGTGGATGCAGATGCCCAGGGAAGCCTTACAGCAAGTTTAGGATATACAGAACCGGACGAATTAGAAGTTACACTGGCAACTATTATGGGAAAAGTGATAAATGATGAAGAAGTTGAGCCAATGGAGGGCATTTTACATCACGAGGAAGGAATAGAACTTATGCCAAGTAACATTGAGTTATCTGGTTTGGAAGTGTCCCTTGTAAATGTTATGAGCAGAGAACGGATTATGCAGGAATACATAAATATCGTTAAAGAATATTATGATTATATTTTGATTGACTGTATGCCTTCCCTTGGCATGATTACTATAAATGCCTTTTCCTGTGCAGATAGTATTCTGATACCTGTGCAAGCTGCATATTTACCAGTGAAAGGTTTACAACAACTGATTAAGACTATTGGAAAAGTAAAGCGTCAAATCAATCCGAAATTGGGCGTAGAAGGCATTTTGCTAACTATGGTGGACAGCAGAACAAACTATGCAAAAGATATTAGTACCATGCTAAGAGAGAGCTATGGAAGTAAGGTAAAGATATTTTCCAATAACATTCCGACTTCAGTAAGGGCGGCGGAGATTTCTGCGGAAGGTGTCAGCATCTTTGCACATGATCCAAAAGGAAAGGTGGCTTCTGCCTACCTTTCCCTAACAGAGGAGGTGCTGGCAAATGAGTAAAATTACAAAGACAGGAAGTGCAGCGAAAATAAAAATTGATAGTTTTGATGATTTATTTGGAGAAAGTACAGTACAGGAAATAGGAGAAGAGCAAATAATTAGTGCTCCGCTAACAGACCTTTATGAGTTCAAAGACCACCCATTTAAGGTGGTGGATGATGAAAAGATGGAGGAAACAACGGAGAGTATCAGACTTTATGGGGTACTTGTTCCGGGAATTGCAAGACCAAGAGCTGGTGGTGGATATGAGCTAATTGCCGGACACCGTAGGAAACGAGGTTCAGAGCTTGCCAAAAAGACAGAAATGCCGATTATCGTAAGAAATTATACCGATGACGAAGCTACGATTATCATGGTGGATTCAAATATCCAACGTGAGGATATTTTACCAAGTGAAAAAGCCAAAGCCTATAAGATGAAATATGAAGCCATGAAACATCAGGGAAAGAAGTCGGGCAAGAATACACTTGATGAAGTGGGGGAAGCTGCCGGAGAAAATGCCAAAAAGGTACAGAGATACATCTGGTTATCCCGATTGTCAGATGAGCTTCTTGATATGGTAGATAAAAAGAAAATAGGTTTTTCACAAGGAGTGGATATTTCCTTTTTATCAGAGGAAGCACAGCAGTGGGTACAGGTTATTTTGGAGGAGCAAAGCTGCAATGTCAGTATGGTGCAATCCGGAAAGCTCAAAGAATATGGCAAGAAGGGAGAGCTTACCTTGCCTATGGTTCGGCTGATTATGACAGAAGAAAAACCAAAAGAAAGAAAAGTAACACTGAAAGCTGATAAAATCAGCAAATATTTTGAAGAAGATTGTAGCAGTGAAGAAATAGAGAACATTATCATTCAGCTATTGGATGAATGGAAAAATCGACAGTAGAAAGGAGGAAGCAAAATGGATAGCAGTTTGAAATTTGATTATTATTACGGTGCAGAAGCAGAACAGTTTTCCTTTTATCGTGTTCCAAGATTATTGATTAAAGATGAGCGTTTCAAAGGTTTATCCAGTGATGCTAAGCTCCTTTATGGTCTTATGCTTGACAGAATGTCATTATCAATGAAAAATGGCTGGTTTGATGATGAAAACAGGGCATATATCCATTATACGGTGGAAAACATCATGGAAGATTTGGGCTGTGCCAGAGCCACTTGTGCAAAGATAATTGCAGAGCTTGACAGCAAAAAAGGGATTGGTCTGATTGAAAAGAAAAGACAGGGATTGGGGAAACCGGATATTATTTATGTAAAAAATTTTGTAGCTGTAGAACCGGATACAAAGCCTAAAAAGACCGAAAAAGAGCATGGGAATACTGATGTTTCCACAGAAGTTCAAAATTTGAATGTCAAGAAGTACAAAAAGCAGACTTCCAGAAGTTCAAAATCTGAACTTCAAGAAATTCAAAAAACAGACGTCAAGAAATTCAATAATCAAACCTCTGGAAGTTCAGAAAATGAACTTGCAGAAGTTCAAGAAACGAACGCTAATTATAACAATATTAATTATACTGATAATAGTTATAACAATCTTATCAATCAAACTGGTAGTGAAGCAGAAGAAACGATGGATGGGATGGATGATGTCAACACATACATAGAAATCATTAAAGAGAATATTGAATATGAGCATTTCATGCAGTATGGTTCTTATCGGGATAAGGGCTTGTATGAGGAACTTTTTGAGATTATTTGTGAGGTGGTTTGTGTAAGGCATCAGACTGTGAAAATTGGTAAAGATGATTACCCGTATGAGCTGGTAAAATCAAAGTTCTTAAAGCTGAACAGCTTGCACCTTGAATATGTGATTCGATGTATGCAGAACACAACAACCAAGATTAGCAATATAAAGGCATACATGGTAACTGCACTTTATAATGCACCAAGTACCATAAATCATTATTATCAGCAGGAAGTGCAACATGATATGTTCGGAGGTGGATGGAGTGAAAAGGGTATTATTTAAGATTATTCTTCCGGTAATTGGGATTGCCATATGGATGCTGACCTGTTATCCGGTATGCAATAAGGCAGATGGTTTTGATTTGTTTTTATATTGGATTATGGTAGGGTGTCCTTTTGGAATACATCGGATGTGTCTGTGGCTAGTTCCAAGAAACTTCGGTATCAGTGGAAGTATAGGAATATTGGCACTGAACTGTATTATAGGCGGTTTGATTGGTGGTATCGTGGTTGTTGTAAAGATAGTCCGTATTGTAGCAGAATTTGTGAGTATAGTAATGGAACACTTTTGGACAAAAAGTCCAAAAGTGGAAATATAGAACTTCTGGACAATTTGTCCAAAAGCAGGGCAGTCAGTTGATATGTGGCTGCTCTTTTCTTATCAATAACAGGAGGAAAAATTATGGAGTCCATGAGAGAAGTTGACAGAGTTATGGAGAGAGAAATAAAAAAAGGAAGTACACCGATACAGTTTGAACAGTTGGGATTTGGAGATTACAGTTATAATGAGATTACATCAAAAGAGAAGCTGTTGCAGGTGCTTTCGTATCTGTTACGAATTGGAGAGTATCAGCAGTTTGCTGGAAAAACAATAGGAAACAATGTGTATATGGATATGAGAGGGAAAAAGGCGTTCTTTCGAAGAACCAGAATGACCTATGAGAGAAACAATATCTTTGCAACAATCAAGCGGTTGGCAAAGAAATATAAGCCGGATTATGATGGGAAAGTGTATCTGGAAACAGTCAGGTGCTTCTTTGATATATCTGAGGAAGAATTGGAAAAATGTCGATATAATTATGAAGGTAGAGATACTTATGCTTTTGTGTTGTCAGATAAGTTTATCATGGCTTTATATGTGCAATGTTTATCTGCAAGAAAATCGGTTGCATTGGAAAATATGGAGCTAGAGGGACTATCGGAAACAGAGCTTGATATGGTAAAATTGGAGAGTGTCAGAGAAGTATTATTTCAGGCATTATTGTTGGATGATGTAAAGTTTGAGGATGGAAAGATGTATGCGGAACTTTGCACATTATTTTTGTTGAAATGAATATTTAGGAGGAAATATAAATGCTACCTAAAGATAATTTTTATAACTTGATTTTGTCATATAAATTACCAATATCAAGGGGCAAACAACCTGTTAAACTTTTTTTAAAGCAATATTTTGAGCAGTATATAAAAAACTTTAAAAATGCTTTGATAAGAACTGAAGAGTGTGATTTAGATGAAGAATGTTACACATATATAGCTAGTAAACTACCGATTTTGGAACAATTGTGTGTTGATATTCTTAAAACGTATGAATATTATGATTCGGGTGAAATGGTTAAAATGTATAACCATTTTTCAGAAATGATGAATAAAATAGAACCGTTGCTGTCTGTAAAAAATATTGGGAATGTGGGTTATGAGTCATTTAGAGCATATTACCGCATTAGAGCAGGAAAAGAGAATTATAGCAGAAAAGATTTGTTTCATATTCCAATGGATATGCGTCATTTAATTAAATCATATAGATATAGTATTCCAGGATATCCATGTTTATATCTTGCTTCGGGTAAAGAGCTTTGTTGGTTTGAATGTGGTATGCCAAAAGAATTTTGCTATGCGGGTTTTGTTTTAGATATAGAGGGTGATAAAAAAGTAAAGATAATTGATTTTTCTATGTTACCAATAGATGTTGCTTGGGCAATATATCTGGAGAATATGAATCATAAAGAAAACCGAAAATACACTTATGAGTTCTTGGAAAAATATCTATTGCTATTGCCATTAAAAGCAGCTTGCTCAATGAAGGTATTTAATCGTGATGTTGCATTGGTAGAGGAATATATATTTCCACAACAGTTATTGCTATGGGTAAGGGAAAATGGAAAATATGATGGAATTGCTTATAGAACAAGTTCGTCGATAGAAAAATCCAAAGAGTGGAATTACATTAACCTTGTTCTTCCAGCAAAAAAATTAGAAAATGGTTATTGTAGTCATCTTAATAATATACTCAAAGTGTCCAAACCAGTTAAAGTGAAGATAAGTAGTTTCATGGAGAAGTATGATAAGCAAATTGGAGATGTAAAGGAATTTACAGAATATTTAGAGAATGAAGGTGTGCATGGTAGATTTTTTTATCCTTATAGAGAAATTATTTCAATTTGTAAAACATTAATTAAATTGTGCGAGATGCTAGCAAACGAAAATTATATTGATGCAGAAGCAATTTATCAGACAATGGAAACATTGAATTTGGCTATTGGAATGGTTCAAGATAATATTGATTCAGTAATAAATAAATCAATTGCAGAAGCAAAAAAAATATATGTTGATAAAGATGATGAATTTTTGCGAAAAGAGATAAAAGAAATTATGGATTACTTTTTCTCAAAAGTTAAGCCAACAGTATTTGATATGTCGGACTACTATTTTAAGGTGTTTTGTGATTATCCATTAGATTTTAATTCTTACGAAAAAATCATATAGAATAGTTGGTAAATAAATTACAACAGCGTTAGGGCAGTTATAGACCATAAAGGTTTGTAACTGCCCTTTTTGCGTTTACAGAACTTTTGGACAAAATGTCCAGAAGTGGAAAGGAGAGCTTATGAAGTATCTACTACACAGGCTGTATGTTCCACCATAGTGAAACTACAGCAACAAAAAAATCAAGGAGGAAAACCATGCAGGAGGAAGTAACACAAAAAACAATTGCCCTTGTTTTTAAATCCTCTAGGCTGACCGCTGATGTACTGAAAAAAGCCATGAAGATGTATCTTGACCACCGCAAAGCCGAAAAACAGGCAACGCATGGAAAAATATCAGTAAAGAAATTAGTTGGACAGGGTATGGGAGCTTCGAGTATTGAGGTTACGGATAACAACATCAAGTCCTTTGAGAGAGTGGCGAAAAAATACAATGTAGATTTTGCTGTGAAAAAGGATAAGACGGTGGAACCACCGAAGTATATAGTATTTTTCAAGGGCAAGGATGCCGATGTGATTACACAGGCATTTAAAGAGTTTGTAAAAGTTAATGAGAAAAAACGTGGCAGAGTATCAGTAAAAGAAAAGCTGGCAGAATTTAGGGAGCTGTTAGGTAAGGACAAGAACAGAGAAAGAGCAAGGGAGCATCAAAAAGACAGAGGACAGTCACTATGAGTAAAGTGATAGATGGGATAGTCAAGGATATAAAAACAGTTCCTGAGAAGCTCAAAGCTGAGATTGGAAAGGTGGATAAAAAGAAGTTTTTTCTGATGAATTTGCCGTATTTCCTTATCGGTTATTTTTGTGACAAAATAGCATGGCTTTGGAGAGTATCACCGGGGCAGAACGCTTCTGATAAAATGCTGGCAACCATGAACGGACTGGAAGATTTATTTGCCAATCCGTTACCAAGTTTTTTTCCGAAAGATTTGCTGATAGGTATAGGGTGTGGTATTGCACTTCGTCTTGTAGTGTATTTTAAAACCAAGAATGCCAAGAAATTCCGGCAGGGTGTGGAATACGGTTCTGCAAGATGGGGAACTGCAAAGGATATTGAGCCATATGTGGATCCGATTTTTGAGAATAATGTACTTTTAACTGAAACGGAAAGGCTTATGATGTCCGGCAGACCAAAGGAGCCAAAGTATGCAAGAAATAAAAATATTCTTGTTATCGGTGGTTCTGGTTCCGGCAAGACCAGATTCTTTGTAAAACCAAACCTAATGCAGATGCACAGCTCCTATGTAGTCACTGATCCTAACGGTTACATTTGAATAGGACAGTAAAAAAGTCACTTTGAAAAAATGGAGGCAGAATATGAGTAAACATCAATACATCGCCCTGTATGAACGCCTCTCCAGAGATGATGAACTTCAGGGCGAAAGCAATAGTATTACAAATCAAAAAAGACTTTTGGAAGATTACGCAAAGAAACATGGATTTGATAATTTCCGACATTTTACGGATGACGGTATCAGCGGTACAACCTTTGAGAGAAAAGGTTTTAAAGCAATGATTGAAGAGGTTATGAATGGTAATATATCGACAATTATTGTAAAGGACATGAGTCGTTTTGGACGAGATTATCTGAAAGTCGGTTACTATACAGAGATAATGTTTGTGGAAAAAGGAGTGCGTTTCATTGCCATCAATAACAACATTGATAGTGCCAATCAGACGGACAGTGATTTTACCCCATTTCTGAACATTATGAATGAATGGTACGCAAGAGATGCAAGCAGAAAAATAAATGCGGTATTTACAAGTCGAATGGAGAGCGGTCTTAGGTGCAGTGGTGCAATTCCATACGGTTATTACCGTAAGCCAGATGATAAGCAGACACTTTATGTGGATGAAGAGTCAGCTAAGGTGGTAAGGCGCATTTTTAATATGGTGGTTAAAGGGTTCTCGTATGCTGAGATTGTACGGATTTTTCATGATGAAAAAATATTAAATCCAACGGAATATAACAGGAAGTATTATCCCGAGGATTGCAGACATCAGAAAATGGATGACCCATACAGATGGAACTCCACAACATTGGGGTATATCATTCACAGGAAGGAGTATTTGGGGCATACGGTTCTGAGAAAGACAAAAAGTCTCTCGTACAAAACCAAGAAGCGTGTCAGAGTGGATGAGGATGATAAATATATTTTTAAAAATACTCATGAAGCTATCATAGATGAAGAAACATGGAAATTAGCCAATAAGGTAAAGGCATATAAGAAAAAGACACCGTACAGTGTAGACCCATTTAATCTTACTGGACTTCTCTATTGTGCGGATTGTGGGGCGAAGCTTATCAGAAGAGACACCAATCCAAGGCACAGAGAAAAGGTAGATTGTGACCAAGCCTATAGTTGTGGAAAATATCGGAAGATTGCCGACAATTGTACCATGCACTTTATTAAGCGTTCGGACATACTGGAACTGATAAAAAAATCTATCCAAAGAGCCAGTAAATACACGATAACTAACGAGGAACAATTTAGAGAACAAATACTTGCGGAGCTGTCAGTAAGGCAGGAAGTTGATGATACTGAAAATGAAGAAAAAATCGTTCATGCCGAAGAAAGAATGAAAGAACTGGATACTCTGATAGGCAGGCTATATGAAACTTATGCTATGGAAAAAATATCCGAAAGGCAGTATGAGCGACTTATGACCCAGTATGAGGATGAATATGGAGAACTGGAAGCGTTGGTTGAGGAACTTACACCAGAGAGAGAAGAACAGACACCAAGGGGGCTATGGACTCGTTTATTGCACTGTCGAAAAAATATGCGGATTTTGAGGAGCTTACACCGACAATGATACATGAGTTTATTGATAAAATCATTGTTCATGAGTCAAACGGAGTGAGAGGGTTTGGAAGAAAGCAGAAGATAGAGATTTATTTTAATTTTATAGGGCAGTTTATACCGCCATACAGTGAAGCGGAGCTAAAAGCAGAGGCAAAGGAACAAGCTATGCAGAAAGCGGAAAAGGACAGAATCAGAGCTGAAAAAAGGGCAGAAACAGTTAAAAGATATAGGGAAAATAGAGCCAAAAAGGTGGAACAGCTTAGACTGAATGCAGAAGCAGGTGACCCTAGAGCGATTGCAGAATATGAAGAGTATTGCAGGAATGAAGAGGAAAAGCGGGAGCGGAGCAAGGCATACTTCAAGGAGCGTTATCGTAGGGACAGGGAGAAGTACAAAAACACACAGGCATTGGCAGAACAGGGAGACAGTCAGGCGGTGGAATTGTTAGCAGAATATGACCGCAGGATTAAACATAAAAAGCAACTGGCAAGTGAGCGAGAGAAAGTAAAACGTAAGGTGAAGAGAAAAGTATCATAGCTTTAAATTCAATACGATAATTATCGTGAGATTGTGTTTGTGAAAATGACAGATAAGGAAATTATAAAGTAAAGAATGTGGAATAGATTTGCTTCGATAGTTGTCGAGTGAAAGCGGAAGAAAAAGGCATTCAGAACAGACAGTTACTATGGTATGTTATGGATGTCTTTTCTAATTGGTGGAAAAGCGGTACTTCCCTTCCTTCCCTTTCTTCTCTTCCTCTTCCAAGAGAAAAAAGAGAAAGAGAAAAACAGAAAAGAAAGAACCAAAGAAAAGAAAAAAAGATAAAGATTAAAAAGAGATATACAATCTCTATCTTATCTTATCCCATCCATCCCATCGCCTGCTTTTGGCAGGCTTATTATTAGGCAGTAAAAAGGGGAATCAAGAATCGTAGAAAATACGAGACAAGGAGAAAGCAATTTGGTAAATAGTCAAGAAGTATTTTGAAATGATTTTCAGAAAAAAGGGTAACTTTAATAGACCTACGGCTTATTTCTCAAAAAAGACGTAAGTTAAGAATTCGATATGGATTACCTACTCTTTTCCGGAGAGT
>JAXJWH010000073.1:0-2260 GCA_036308125.1 Agathobacter sp. | reverse complement strand
TCCCATTATTGCGTCCGTCCCTGAGTACGGATAATGTGTCCTCAAAAAGACCGGTACTACGTAGCTCCCTTCCCTCCACTGGCATTACCCAGCATCCTCAGTACTATGAAGCTATCCGACTGCCTACCACTCATCCGCTCATCTCCATCTTCTAGTTGATGTAGCGTACTTGTTTCCAAGAAGCGATAGGCTCTCCCCAGTTGACTAATTAACCATAATGTCAAGCATGATTGGCTCTTTGACCCCGCAGTGCCGAATAGTTCTTGCCTATATCGTTCCATTCGATGTTGCTTTCCGTTTCAGTCACAACGTCAGCCCTCTGATAGGTAACCTTTCGAGGCTCAATCGCATTGCAACCCTACTTGCTCGCTGTCTACGCTTAGCAACTGCCATTACTGACAGCCACCCAAGACTCGCTACTAATCGGTTGGCTAGACCTTAATTAGATGGGATTTTCACCCATTTGGTTAATTGCCCTTTGCTGGGCGCACGACTGAAAGTTGTTAATGTGTTGTATTAATCTCTTTTATGATATCATCCCAATAAGGTAAATAAAGCATATGCCCTACTCCATCGACCCTATGTAACTGTTTTACAGAATACTCTGATTCAAAATAATCAACAAATGTTATTGGTATTGTTTTGTCTTCTTTGCCATGCCATACATATACTGGAATATTTTTTGAAATACTAACTGCTTCTCGTATCTGACATAATGCATATGCATCATAACACACTCCTAATCCATCGTTTGCCATTGCATTCAATATCACATTTTTTATCATTTCAGGATTCTTTTCCATATACTTTCTTTCGATATCCGGAAGAGTTTTCATATTTGCCTGAAGCTGTTTCTCGTAATTCTTGTTAATATTTTGCGCCATCATTTTAAAATAGAATTTGGAAAGATTCTTTGCCTTAAGAGAAAACAAATTAATAAACTTCCACTGACCCTTCACAATGCTTTTTGTCTTAGAACAATTCAATGGAACCATACTACTCAATAATGAAAGTGTTTTTACAAAATCAGGATACAAATGCGAAAATACCTGAGCATAATATCCACCTGCACTATGGCCAATTACATTAACAGAAACTACGTTATGCTGCTTCAAAATCTTATATACGTTTCCAAGAAATTCTTCCATTGAATAGTATTCAGAAAGTGCTGATTCTCCAACACCTGGTCTATCAAAAGAAATAATACAAGCATCGGAAGTATCCAAAGGGAAATACTCTTTTGAACCGGTAAATCCATGAAAAAATAAAACTACG
Organism: Agathobacter sp.; assembly: GCA_036308125.1. GTDB lineage: Bacteria > Bacillota > Clostridia > Lachnospirales > Lachnospiraceae > Roseburia. The sequence continues at coordinate 985 of JAXJWH010000073.1, read as the reverse complement.
TTATCTTTCCATTCATTGACTCTTATATATGCTAACTTTTTTCCATCTACTAATTCGTATCCTTTACAATACATATTCACCTCTATAAATTCAAATAATCGCATGTTTTCAACTCTTTACCAAATCTGAAATTTTTCCGATTCCTCTTCTTTTCACTTAAGTATATCAAACTGAATAATTATTCGCTACCTTAATTATAAAAAAACTCTAACTCTTCCACCACACAAACACCTCTCTCATATCCCTTTCACAATCCACATCCATCTTGATTCCTAGAACTTTAAACAAAGTAATCAATATGCAATCATACGTTTCTATTGTTTCATCGTCACTTTGAATACACATACAATTATCGTAATTCCAGCATCCAACCTCCAAAATACGGATAAGCCGAATGTTGTTTTTTTTACACAAAACATTCTTTGCATATTCTACTCGATGTCCATGTATCGTTTCATGGAATGGTCTCGAAAAGATTACTGCCAATTTTAGTTCCTCACAGTATAACTCGATTGGAACACCGATTATGCTTTTATCCTGTTCAATGAATTTGTAACCAGCCTTATCAAAATAAAACCTTAAACATATTTCTCGCAAATGCTTTTCAAATTTTCTCATATCTATTTGATAACGCTCACGCTTAATTGCCCTTTCGATTTGACTTGATTTTTTACAGGCTGGACATTGACATCTACCTTGTACACGGTTATGGATCATAGCCTTCCACTCATAATCACATACAGAACATTTCCACCATACATATTCTCGACTATTCGCCTTATACATATCTGGACATTTCTCATTGATATCTAACCACTCTCTTGCAAGAATAGGATGTGTAGTATATAAATGGTACAATAAAAATGTACGAAAAATACAAAATAAAAATGTACAACTATTATACTGTTACCATGGAGGTAGACAGTATGATTTTAAAAAGCAATATTATCACAGATATAAAAATCAATTCATTGGAGGACTTATA
>JAXJWH010000072.1:0-6416 GCA_036308125.1 Agathobacter sp. | reverse complement strand
GGCTCTCTTGGCAGCTGGTTCAGCGGCATTGGTTGTTATAATTGCACTTATTATGAGTGCTGTAATGAGATTATTCTCTTGAGAACACGAAACTTTCAGTAAGCCGGTGAGTTTAACTGAGAGACGAATTTGAATTTGTATCTGTGTTTATTGAAAACTAAAGATGCATATGATATTATAAGTGAAAACGTATGTTCTGTGGAGTGCATAGAAATAGTTGGCGTTTGGGTTGTCTTTGACAAAAAAGAAATACTTAACAGTTCAAACAGAGACGAATCATTACAACTTACAGATGATGATTGCTGTTGGATTTAAGGTCAATAATGAACGTACGGTTCGATTTCGTAAGTGAGTAAACAGTATGGTAAAAGATTATATCATCAAAGGATGGAGATTTATATAAATTGAGGAGTGCATATGATGAAAGTTTTACAGAATAAATTACTAGTACTCGTTATTTGTAGTATTTTGTTTCCTGCGTTGGTAGTTATGGAGATTTCATTTTCTAATTACGGTCGCATTATAGAAAATAATTCGGGTCAGATTATGCAGCTGATGTGTTCCGAAAAAAGACAAGTAATAGATGAAAAACTACTAAACATTGAGCAAAGTGTTCATACGATATATCATTTTGCAACAGAGCAGTATAGTGATACAGATAATCTGTGGCAAGATGAAGAACAATTTTTGGAGCATATTAGCAGGATGAGGGAACTTATGGAGACAACCGTCAAATATACTGAAGGTGCAGTATCCGTTTACTACCGTTTGGATTCTGCGATAAAGGGACCGAAGCAAGGAGTATGGTTGATACAGGATGAAAATAGCGATTATATAGAACGTGAAGTAACGGATATTTCTATGTATAACAAGGACGATATAGAGCATGTTGGGTGGTATTACATTCCAATAACGAATGGAAAAGAGACATGGCTCAATCCATATTATAACAAAAATATGGATCAAGAAATTATTTCATATGTTATTCCTATTATTGTGGATGAGAAAACGATTGGCGTAGTGGGTATGGATATCGCTACAAATCTTTTATACGAGAATACAAAGAATGTTACGGTGTATGATAGAGGCTATGCTTTTTTAATGGATAATGAAGGTGAGTTTGTATATCATCCGGAGATGAATGGAAATACAATTTCGAAAGAGTTTAATATGCAACATACATATCTTTATGAGAAAAGTTTATTGTCAGTAGAGAATCAGAGTGTAGAACCCTATCGATGGAATGATATAGATAAAAAATTGACTGCACAGAAACTGCGTAATGGGATGATTTTTTCCGTGTGCGTTACAGAGCAGGAGATCAAACAACCCCAGCAGAAAACGTTAGTAGACTCTGTTTTGGTAATATTATTTATAATGTTAGGATTTGTTGCAGTGACAGTTTTCCTTACAAAAGCGATTGTAAGACTGATATATACAGATGTAATGACACAAGTGGGGAATAAAACTGCATATAACGAGTGCGTAGATTTATTATGCAAACGGATTAGAGATAAGGAACCAATTAATTTTCTGATTGTAGTTGTAGATATTAATGACTTGAAAATAGTGAATGATACATATGGACATGAATATGGAGATAAACTGATACAAAGTGGTGCTGCTATCCTGAAAAAGGTATGGGGAAGTGATTCTACTTATCGGATAGGTGGCGACGAATTTGCGATTGTGTGTTCAGATATGGAAATGGAATGTGCGAAGAAGAGGCTGTCATTGTTTGAAGAAGCAATAGAAGACTATAATCGTCAGAATAATTGTGAGAAAATATATTTGCAAATGGCAATTGGAATGGCAGTATACAGTTCGGAGACAGACAAGGAATATATGGATGTGTTCCGTAGAGCGGATAGTGCTATGTATGAAAATAAAAAGCAGAAAAAGATGAATGTGAGTATATAAATGCACTGAAGTTATATGCCATAAATTAAAGCACCGAAGAAGGAACGTTTTTTGTATCGATAAGTCAAAATTTGAATTTTTTAGTGCTTTTATTATGAATATAGTAATAGACAGATTTGTCTGGAATGTAAATACGGCATTTTCTCGCTTTGTGTCGTGTTGTATATTTGTGAATTAAGTTAGTCTGTTGATGAAAGGAGGAAATAAAAAAGTGGACCAAAAGAAAATAGGGAGTTTTTTGAAGGAACTTCGTAAAGAAAAAGGAATTACACAGGAAGAATTTGCTGAAAAGTTAAATATATCCGGAAGAACTGTATCGCGTTGGGAAACAGGAGTCAATATGCCGGATATTAGTTTATTGGTTGAAATAGCAGAGTTCTTTGATGTAAGTATTCCTGAAATCATCAATGGAGAAAGGAAAAGCGAGACTATGAACGAAGAAGTAAAAGAAGTTGCTGATAAATTATCAGATTATGCAAATGCAGAAAAAGAAACCATCATCAAAAATATAAGAACCCACAGTATGATGGGTACGACAGCACTGGTTGTATATTATACACTTGAACTTTCTGGAGCAGTTTTACAGAATGCAATAATTGAAAAAATTGCTTTGTGTTGTGAAACGCTAGCTATGGTTACAGTTCTTATGATAATGGTACATACCTCTGGACTAATATACAAAATGCAAAAAAGAAAAAGGAACGACATAATTAGGAGATTGCCTAAAGTGGTTCAGATGATTATTGCTGCGATTGTAGCATTTGCAGGTGCGTCAATAATTAAGCTGTTGCTGGTTAATGTTTTGGGGTTGTAAAAATTCAGTTATTTAGAGAAAGTGTAAACATATGAAGAGTTGAATTTGATGGAGGCCATATAGAATGAACAACAAAAACAAAAAAGAACCTTGGAGAGTTATTGTTTTCATCATTTCCATGTTGTTTATAGCATTTATGTGGGTAAAAAATGATGTTATAAGTATTTATACTACTATGCCAAAGGAACAAGTAGTTCCGCTTATTGTAACAACGATTTTAGTTTCTTTGATTAAGGTTGCTGCTATCGCAGGTGGAGTTCTACTAATCAAATGGATTGTTAGCAAAATCAAAAGAAGTAAGTAAATTCCAATTTGTAGGGAGCAGAAACTTTCAGTTTTCTTAATATGACAATTTGAAAATAGATGGTAGAATCTTTGAGGTTCTACCATCTATTATTTTATAATTTATACTTGACAATACTGTGCGACACACACTATAATGTGAATTACAATATAGTAGAAAGAAGGATAAGAGATGGAAAAGGATTTGTTAGAAAGCTTGTTATCCGAACTGCGCAGAGGAACTTTGATTTTATGTGTTCTGAGCCAGTTAGATCAGTCACGTTACGGATATGCATTGGTGCAGAGTATGGAGGAAAAGGGAGTATCCATTGACCCTAATACGCTATATCCGTTGTTGCGGAGGCTGGAGAAGCAGGAATTGCTATGCAGTGAATGGGATACCTCGGAAGCGAAACCCCGGAAGTATTATAAGCGGACGGTATATGGAGATCAGATTTATGACAAACTGGTAGAACAGTGGCACATGATGTCGGTTGGAATTAATGAATTATTAGGAGGGACAGAAGATGAATGAGAAGGATATGATCGAACGATATATATATGATGTGGTGAAGAGAGTGCCGCAGGAGAGCAGAGAAGAGATTCGGCTGGAATTACAGTCATTAATTGATGATATGTGTGAGCAGGAAGATATTTCTGTAGAGGAAGTGCTTCAGAAACTGGGAGAACCGGAACAATTTGCAAAACGATACCGGGATGAGAACAGTTATGTGATTGGTCCGGATTATTATGATGATTATTTCTGGATTATGAAGATTGTACTGCTTGGTATTGGAATTTCCGCTATAGTATCAGCAATTGTGAATGGTATTATGAACACAGGGGATATGGTTAATTTCTTTGTGGTATTTTTAACAGAGCTGTTTGTAACTGCAATTAACGGTTCGTTCAGTGTAATTGGTATTTTGACTGTGATTTTCGTGGTTATGGAAAAGCAGAAGGTGAAGTTTAATATCAGACCGGAAAAGAACTGGTCAGTGAAAGATTTATCAAAAAATGCAGCAACAGTGAATTCGTGGACACCATCTTTGTTACCGGCAGTTCCGGATAAACGTGCGATAATCAGCAGAGGCGATAGTGTATTTTCCATTATCTTTACTATTGTTTTTATGGTATTACTGATATTTGCACCACAGATATTTGGAGCGTTCCACTATGACGGAGAGAAATTAGTAAGTATCGGATGCATCTTCAATTTAGACGAGTGGGACAGAATTGTACCTCTATTTGTGTTCAGTTTGTTCGTGGGAATGATAAATTACATTGTCCGTCTGGTAACCGGTTATCACTGCAGGACGGTTATGTATAGCACTATTATTACGAATATTATACAGATTGTAATTGCAGTTGTTTTGTTCAAATGTTTACCACTCTGGAATATGGATTTTGCAAATCAGATAGGGAAGGCTTTAGAGATAACAGAATTTTCTAAGGGTGACATTTTATTCTACTGGGGCAATAATGGATTTGATAATATTATGCTAACATTTATTGTGTTGCTTTCCTTGTTGGAAGTAGGTGTATCAGTTTTCAAAACACTGAAATATGCCGGGGAAAAGAAAAGTAGGGATAAAATAATGGTGCCTTAACAGGATATTGGCTAATCCGAAACGGAAAGTAGTAGGTTAATGCCCCAATGACAACAAAGATTGTAGGTAATATTTTGGAAGAGAATTGTTGATAGCAGAGAGTGTGAGAGGAACGTTAATGTTTATCATAGTCTGTTGGTTCTCCAGTGTTATTTATAAAAAAGATAAGTTATAATATCGAATGGCACTCGAAAATTTCAGTTTAATTGACTATTGCAATAAGCTATTATTACTTGTAAACCCGCATAAACACTGAATGTTACGGAGCGTAACAGCGTCGTCACAGTTCGTTTCTTGTGTGTTATGACACAAGTGTTGTACGATGACCTCGCAAATAAAATAGCCGCAAAGTGGTGAATTAAAATTAGGAGGTCGATATTATGACATTTGGAGAAAAATTAAAGGACGCAAGAAAAGAAGCAGGTTTATCACAGGAGCAGTTAGCTGAAAAGATGAGTGTATCAAGATCAGCTATTGCAAAATGGGAAACAGATAAGGGAATGCCAGATGTAAACAATCTAAAGACTATAGCAAAGTTACTTAATGTAAGTGTTGATTATCTCTTGGATGATGAGGAAAAGATAAGTTTCAATGAAATGAAAGAAGCTATCAATCTTGATGATTATGAAAAAACAGGAAAGTGTAGAGACAAAAAAGATGCTGCTTGTGTAGCAAAGAATCAGGATGCAGATGCAATTTATGCATTGGTTAGAGGTAAAAAGATGTCTAAAATAGAGTGGGTCATTGATTTTATTGTTCAGCCAGGTATAGTTGATTTATTAGATCAAACAAAAGAATTTGCAGGCTTTTATTTGGTAGAAAAAGGTGCAAAGCAGTATCTTGTAAAAGTAACAAAAGAATTTATTGTGACGAATGAACTAGCTGAGAAGATGGAACAAAAAAAGTTTGTTGTAGGAAATCACCAGTATAAGAAAATGTATCAGTTAGTCTAGGAAATTGTACTTTACGGATAAGCCAAACATATCCAAGGCTGTGCATATTTATGCAGTAGCCTTGGATTATTTACACAGTGTATGAGAAGTAGAAGAAGATCATAAGTATATCATTTATAAAAAACACCGTACTACGGAACCTTTTGCCTTTAAATTGGCTAAAGAACACCACAAGAAAAATTGCTGTATGAAAAAGTAAGTGCTATAATGTCAGTGTGAGGTTGAGAGAAGTCAAAAACCGAACATCACAATTTAATACCAGTTATTAGCACAATAAAAATCCGGTGCGGTACCAGACATTTACAGTCATAGTTAAGCGAATGGAGAACCGAGGTGTCGAGAGACGAAGGTGGAGCGAACACGGTAATCTTTCTAGTATTAGAATGAAGCAACGTAGCGGATGGATAATAAACCACAGAGGTTAGATTCCTCATCCTCGAAAAGGCAGTAGAGGAGCTCATGTTCTTAGGAATGTGTCGTGAATGCAGTATGTATTATACATCAGGCAGTTGTGCTGATAATTCCCAGTAAGAGTAATCTTACGCTGTATGCGGGCGATTAGGAACAAAGCATACGTTACATAATGAATGTAATTGCCATTATGTCATTGGATTATCCAATGTATAATTGTTAGGAAATGGCATACGAAAAAGGCTGAAAGAGTAGTGATATTCTTTTGGCCTTTTTCTATGCACTAATTGGTAGTGTCAAGTGACTTATGAAAAAACAGAGCCAAAGAAAAAGGCTCAATCGAACCTTGAAAATTGCAGATATTTAATCTTTTGATGAGTGACGCCACCCTTGACAGCACAACAAAAACTGCTGTAAGGCGATTGC
>JAXJWH010000071.1:0-7329 GCA_036308125.1 Agathobacter sp. | reverse complement strand
TTTATTTACAGACTGGCACTTGAAGGTTTGTTTGCCATGCTCAAAAATACCCTTTGAACACTGTAAACATAAAAATGCCTTTAAACGCAATGATGGAGCGGGATTTAAAAAATCCCACCCCAACACTTGACATAGAACCTATAAAAAGTGCCCTGCTCCAACGAGCAAGACACCTAATGCCCTTTATTAATTGTATTATGCAACAGCTAACTTCGCAACAACTTTCTCAAAGTTCTCATTTGCTCCGCCGTAGCACACCTTAATCTTATTCTTAAGACCAATATTCATAACACCTAATAATGACTTTGCATCAATTAAACAACTGTTATATTTAATATCGATTTCAAAATCACATCCTGTTGCCGCTCTAACAAACTCCTGTACCTGTTCCATCTCAGAGAAACTTATACACTTAATCTTTTCATACATAATTTACACCTGCTTTCAAGAAACAAAAATTTCATGTAAAACTGCAACACCAAATTTAGTGTTGCTAGCATTATGCCACCAATTCCTAAAGATGTCAAAATTATTATTTTCTTCATTCCCAAAATATAATAATTCAATTTTACCATAAAAATAGTATTCTAATCCTATTTTTTTATTTTCTAATGTATTACTTTTAGACTATTTTTTGCTTCTTTTGTGCATTTTATCTTTTTTCACAGAACTTATCTATTATATTTTGTACCATTTGCACAATTTTTTATCACAAAACTTTCTGTGCATATTTTTTAAGTTCTTCAAGATAGATTTTACCAATGTCAGAAATTAATGCACCATGGGGCATTATATAGCCAATTCGCATAATCTCTGACTCTTCAAGGGGTATAGCTGCATAATCATCCCCGTTTAATTCCTCTGAAATAATTCCTGAACACAGCGTATAACCATTTAATCCAACCATAAGATTAAGCATTGTCGCCCTGTCATCAACTTTAATAACACGCTTATAGCTATAATTACTTTTAATTTCTTCTGCATAAAATAAGGAGTTGTTCTTTCCCTGCTCAAATGACAGACAAGGATATTCCTCCAAATCCTTCATTGTAAGTTTAGAGCATTTTCCTAAAGGATGACCTTTCCATATATATACAAATGTATTACATGAAAACAATTCCGTAAAATCCAATTTATATTCCTTAAAAAGATTACAAAGAACCTGCTCATTGAATTCGCTTAAGAAAATGACTCCCATCTCGCTTTTACGGTTTTTTACATTTTCTATAACCTGAAAGGTCTGGGTTTCATGTATGGCAAATTCATATTCCTCCATGCCAACAGTATTTACCATATCAACAAATGCCTTAACGGCAAATGAATAATGCTGCATTGATACTGAAAATTTCTTCTTAACTTCTCCGGTTATATATCTGTTTTCCAATAACTGATACTGCTGTGCAACCTGCCTTGCATATCCTATAAATTCTTCCCCTTCAGGTGTGGGAACTATTCCTCTGTTGGACCTTATAAAAATATTAATTCCTATTTCATTTTCTACATCTTTTACCACAGTAGAAAGGTTTGGCTGCGATACATATAATTTTTTAGCAGCCTCATTCATGGATTTTGATTCTGCTATTGTAATAATCTGCTGTAATTGTTGTAATGTCATATTCTTACCTCTTAATCGCCATCAGAGCTTCTTTTACATTACTTACCGGTATAAGTTTAATCCCTTCGGGACACTTCATGGAATCATAACATACTTTTGGAAGAATACATGTATCAAATCCCAATTTACACGCCTCTAAGACACGCTGTTCTGCCATGCTGACACCTCTTACCTCACCGCTTAAGCCAACTTCACCAAAGCAGATTGTTCTGTCCTCAATAGGAAAATCCATCTTACTTGACATTATTGCCAGAACAATTCCCAAATCAATTCCAGGCTCTGTCATCTTAATTCCACCTGCAATATTCACATATGCATCGCAATCCGAAAGCTGCATCCCTAATCTTTTTTCCAATACCGCCATAAGAAGGTTTACTCTGTTATAATCCGTACCAGTCGCCGTTCTTCTTGGGTTATTAAAGAAACTATGACACACAAGACCTTGTATCTCCAAAAGAATCGGTCTGCTTCCCTCCATGGAACAGGCAACAACAGAACCTGTTGCATCTTTAGGTTTTCCGCTTAGCATATATTCTGATGGATTTTCCACCTCTGCCAGGCCATCATTTTTCATTTCAAAAACACCAATTTCATTTGTTGAACCAAATCTGTTTTTTACACCTCTTAATACTCTGTATGCCTCATGCCTGTCACCTTCAAAATACAAAACAGTGTCAACCATATGCTCTAGAACCCTTGGACCTGCCACTACACCTTCCTTAGTAACATGCCCAACTATAAAAACAGTTATACCCAAAACTTTTGCAATTTGCATTAAAATTCCTGTAGATTCCCTGACCTGTGATACACTTCCCGGAGCTGAACCTACGCTTTCATTATACATGGTCTGAATTGAGTCTATAATTACTATCTCAGGTTTGGCATTTTCAATCACAGTCTTTATTAAATCAAGATTTGTTTCACAAAGTAATTCCAGATTATCTGAAAATTCTCCAAGTCTTTCTGCCCTGATTTTAATCTGCTGTAATGATTCCTCTCCTGAAACATACAAAACCTTATGATTACTATTGGCTAAATTCTGGCAAACCTGCAATAAAAGTGTGGATTTTCCTATTCCCGGATCTCCACCTACCAAAACTAAAGAACCGTTTACGATTCCGCCTCCTAATACCCTGTCTAATTCCTTAATCTGTGTGGACACTCTCTTCTCACTTGTTGAAACAACCTTTGAAATAGGCACAGGTTTAGCTGCCATAACCTTATCTGATTTCATCTTCCCTGATGAATTTAACATTTTCTTATCAACAATCTCTTCCACGAAGGTATTCCATTCCTTACATCCCGGACACTGTCCCATCCACTTGGAAGTCTCATATCCACATTCCTGACAAAAAAACACAGTTGCTTTTGTTTTCGCCATTTCTATCTCCTAACACACAAAAGCCCGGACACATAAATGCCCAGGCTTAATATTAAATCTATTATCTTTTCTCAACCTTGATTTCTACTGAATCATTTCCTTCTAATTCAACGCTAAAGCTAAGTTTTCCGCCCAAATTAGTCTTCATTACACCTGCAGAAGAACCATTAATCTTGATTTCATATTCTGTCTCTTCCATTAACTCAAGTGTAATCTGTGCATCTTCCGGACCTTCTACTGTGAATTCAACAGCATTCTCTTCCTCACTAAATCCTGTTACAGCAGTTCCTGGTACAGATTCGTATACAAACATTCCATTTCTCTCGAGCTTTGTTATCTCCTTGAATGTCTTAACCTTATACACATCTCCGTTGTGCTCGAAATTATCAAGCTTACTCTTAGAACTTAATGTGTAATCTCCAAAACTGATTGTACCATTAGCATCTGCCTTAATTAACTCACTTATTGCAGCCATCTTCTTCCTCCCGTAACCTGCTCCTATGAGCATTACTACTATTTATATAACATAAAATGTTCCTCTAGTCATTTTATGTGTTGTCTATATGGATATTATATAATAATCCTTAGATAATTTCCAGCTGGTTTTGATTAATTAACTATAAAAAATTTTACACAAATTTTATTCAACTGCAACAAATATTTCTTTATTCTTCGTTGTAATTGTTACTTTATCATTTGCCTTTACATCTCCGTTAATTATCGCCTCTGAAAGTCTGTCTTCGATTTCATCCTGAATCTTTCTCTTAAGAGGTCTGGCTCCATATTTTCTATCGTAAGCACTGTCAACAATAAGCATTTTGGCTGAATCCCTTATGTTAAGTTCAATTCCAAGCTGCTCTTTGCATCTTTGCTGTAATTCTTTAGTCATTATGGTTACAATCTTTTTCATGTCATCCTTATTAAGAGCTCTAAATACAATAGTATCATCTATTCTATTTAAAAATTCAGGTTTAAATATTCTTTTTACTTCTTCCATTACATTGCTTTTCATTCTGTCATGGTCTTCTTTTTCACTTTCCTGACTACCAAATCCCAATTTCTTAGGTTCAATAATGGAAGATGCTCCTGCATTTGAAGTCATGATTATAATTGTATTTTTAAAATCGACTTTTCTTCCCTGGGCATCTGTGATATGACCATCGTCAAGCACCTGTAATAATATATTAAATATATCAGGATGCGCTTTTTCTATTTCGTCAAATAAAATAACGGAAAATGGATTTCTGCGTACTTTCTCACTTAACTGACCGCCATCCTCATGTCCTACATATCCTGGAGGTGAACCTATCATTTTAGATACGCTGTGCTTTTCCATATATTCAGACATGTCAACTCTTATCATGGCATCTTCACTGCCAAAAACAGCCTCGGCTAATGCCTTTGATACCTCTGTTTTACCAACACCTGTTGGACCAAGGAATAAAAATGAACCAATAGGTCTTTTAGGATCTTTAAGTCCTACTCTACCTCTTCTGACAGCCTTAGAAACTGCTGTTACAGCTTCCTCCTGACCTATAACTCTTTTTTGAATTGTACTTTCAAGTTTCTTAAGTCTTGAAGCCTCATTCTCAGTAAGCTTATTTAAAGGAATCTTTGTCCATCCGGATACAACACTGGCAATTTCTTCCTCTCCAACGGTACACATTTTATTCTTTGATACCTTGTGAGTTTTCTTCCACTGCTTGTCATAATCCTTTTCCACAGATTCCTTTTTAAGTTTTAATTCTTTGGCTAAATCTATGTCCCCTGATCTAAGGGCATCTTCAAGTTCTTGTTGCAATTCATTTTCTGATTTTTTCATGTCATTTAGTGGCTTTGTGGAATTTAACATTCCAAGTCTTGCTGTTGCAGCAGCTTCATCAATTAAATCAATTGCTTTATCTGGTAAAAATCTGTCATTTACATATCTTGAAGAAAGTTCAACCGCTGCTTTAATCGCATCATCTGTAATTACAACCTGATGATGATTCTCATAAAGACTTCTTAAGCCCTCTAAAATTGTTACTGTTTCTTCTTTTGAAGGTTCTTCTACCTGAACAGGCTGAAAACGGCGCTCTAAGGCAGCATCTTTTTCAATGTGCTTTCTGTATTCTTCTATTGTTGTAGCACCAATTACCTGAATCTCACCTCTTGCAAGGGCAGGCTTTAAAATATTGGATGCATCAAGAGCTCCTTCTGCTCCACCTGCTCCAATAATTGTGTGAAGCTCATCAATGAATAAAAGAATATTTCCGGCATCCCTTACTTCGTTAATTACCTTTTTTATTCTTTCTTCAAATTCACCCCTGTATTTTGATTTTGCCACAAGTCCTGACATATCGAGGGATACAAGTCTTTTTCCTGACATAATCTCTGGAACATTATCCTCCACAAGACTCTGGGCAATTCCTTCTACAATGGCAGTTTTACCAACACCAGGCTCACCTATAAGACATGGGTTGTTTTTTCCTCTTCTGCATAAAATCTGCATAATTCTATTTGTCTCATATTCGCGCCCAATAATAGGATCAAGTCTTCCTTCTCTTGCCATCTTGGTAAGATCTCTTGAATACTGATCAAGAGTTGGTGTTAAAGACTTCATGGAAGTGCCTTGTTTACTTCGTACAAATTCTTCTTTATATTTTGCAGGATCTTCTCCCATTGCAACCATAATGTCAACAAACAATTTCTGAAGGCTGACATTCATTGTATTTAACAAACGACAGGCTGCACAATCACCTTCCCTTATAATCGCAAGAAGAAGATGCTCAGTTCCTATCATATCACTTCTAAATCTATCTGCTTCTTCTGAAGCATTTCTAAGGATTTCCTGTGTTCTAGGTGTGTATCCATCCTTGTCCATAACGGAAATATTATCAACCGGAGCTATTAATTCTGTTATCAAATCGATAAGTTTTTCCAATTCCACGTTGCTACTTGAGAGAACTTCTGCAGCAACACCTGTTCCCTCTTTCAAAAGGCCTGCAAGAATATGCTCCGTTCCCACATAATTGTAATGCATACTTTTAGATAAACGATTAGCTAAATCTAATGCTTTTTTTGCTTTAACTGTATACGGTTTCAAATTCCAAACCTCCATATTTTTATTTCATAAACTCTATTATAATAGAATAGGAACATTGTAGTCAATCTTAGAAACACTTTTTTAATTATTGTTTCATTATTTACTAACATTATGTTATATCCATGCATATCAGTTTTCAATTATTTTACCAATAAAAAAAGTTGCAAGAATAATTGCAACTTTCCTATTATCCTATTAGATTTGTAATCACCTTTATGTATGTAAAACTCTTTTGCCATCCATGATAAGTTTCCTTCTCTTCCTACTGACATTCTACATATTTTAAAATGTATTTTCAATAGTTTTTTTAATTTTGTCCATAATATGCATTTTCCCCATGCTTACGATAGAAATGTTTTTCTTTGATGCAATCAGGTGCAGGCTTTACATTCGGATTTATCGATTCAGTAAAACGTGCCATTTTAGCAACTTCTTCTAACACAACTGCATTATGTACTGCTTCCGCAGCATCCTTCCCCCATGTAAAAGGACCATGATTTTTACACAAGACAGCCGGTGTATACATTGGATTAATTTTTCGTTCTTCAAATGTTTCGATAATGACACTTCCTGTATTTTTTTCATACCCGACGTCAATTTCTTCAGGTGTAAGATTTCTTGTGCAGGGTATCGAACCTAGGAAATAATCTGCGTGGGTTGTTCCATATAGTGGAATATCTCTTCCTGCCTGCGCCCATGCAACAGCTTCAGGTGAATGAGTATGAACAATTCCGCCAATATCAGGATATTTTTTATATAATTCCAAATGAGTCGCTGTATCTGATGAAGGTTTGTATTTTCCTTCTACTTTATTCCCCTCTAAATCCATAACCACCATATCATCCGGAGTTAATTTATCATAATCCACACCGCTTGGTTTAATTACAAAATAACCTGTTTCTTTGTCTATTCCGCTAACATTCCCCCATGTATATGTTATAAGCCCTCTCTTAGGAAGCTCCATGTTTGCTTCATAAACTTCTTTTTTTAATTGTTCTAACATTTTTATACCCTCATTTTAAAAAGGGTAGTGTCAAGTTTACTACCTCATTTTTTATTAAAAACCTTTATTTTAGGGAGTTTGCAAATAAAAAGAGCATTTACCTCCCATTTTTGATATAATGTCCTCGATCAAAATTCCAAAATATCAGAAAGGATAAATGCTCATGGACATTATACTTTATTTATTAAATTACATCAAATACCAAAATAAAATCATTGGTCAGTTATTAAACTTTATCTGCAGAT
>JAXJWH010000070.1:0-4984 GCA_036308125.1 Agathobacter sp. | reverse complement strand
TACCCCGTCATCAGTTAGCGATGAACATCTACTTAATATTGACCTAGAAAATATAGATACATCTATACTATATTGCAAAGGAATGGAAATCGCCTCCTGGCTTTCGGAACAGAAAAGACAAGATATTCGTTATGTCATCATTGACGATGAATATGTAATACTAGATTCACAATTACCACATTTTATATTAACTAATCCATACGAAGGAATAACAGAAGAGCAAGCGAACCAAGCTATTTCAATTCTTAACGAATAAAAAGAGACATTTTCCTTAGATTCCTACAACCTCTGCCTCAATACGGCAGAGGTTTCTTTTTACTTTGCAGTGATTATAGTAATAAACTATTAATATACATAATATGAAAACATGTAGTTTAGCACATTTGAATGTACCAACGATTGATATTATCAAAGAAATGGGAAACGAAAAGAAAACAAATGAAGATAACTATTTGGAAAACCTTTGTTTTACCAAAGCAAAACAAATATACGGAGATAGTTTTACAGAAGAAGTTTCCGACAGGCTGAAGTATGAATTAAAAATCATCAAGCATAGGGGTGCTTCAGGTTATTTCTTATTTCTACATGATGTAGTTAATATAGCTCAATCAGAACTTGGTGTTTGGATAGGTCCTGGACGAGGATCTGCAGCAGGTTGCCTGATATGCTATTGTTTGGGTATAACTAAGGTTGACCCATTGAGATACGATTTATTGTTTGAGCGATTTCTAAACCCAGATGGCATATTGTTTCCAGACATTGATATAGATACAGATAATGAAGGAAGAGAGCGTATTATATCTTGGCTCCAACAAAAATATGGAACAGACTGTTGCGGTCATATTATCTCAGGAAAAGATATACATCAGTGTGGAATTGTTGTAGCTAATAAACCTATTACCAATTTTGCACCCATTTCAAAGCTTGATATTGAGGATTCTGCTGGAAAAAGAAAGATATTGAATTGTATTCAATATAACGATATTGAATCATGTGGTCTTATCAAATATGATTTCTTAGAGTTGGAAACATTAACACAAATGAAAGAGATTTGTGAGTCAATCAAAATGATAGAAGGGTTAGATCTTGATATTGAAAGAATTCCATTAGATGACAACAAGACGATGGATATATTCCAAAGATGTCAAACCGATGATATATTTCTGTTTAGCTCAAATGAAATGAAAAGGAATTTACAAGACTTCCATCCAACAAGTTTCGAGGATTTAGTGATATTAAATTGTCTGTATCGTCCGGGTTCAATGGATGATATTGAAGAAGTAATAAAACAGAAAAAATCCAAGAATTCAATTGAATATATAATCCCTTGTATGGAGTCCGTTCTCAATAACACCTATGGTATCATTGTTTATCAAGAACAAATAATGATGCTTTCACGTTTGATTGCGGACTTTAACCAGAGCGAAAGTGCCTTACTGAGAATGGCTATAGGGATGTTTAAAAAAGAATTGCTTCCTTCTTTGAAAAATCGATTCATAAGAGGTGGAATGAAGAATGAATATAAAAAAACAGCATTGGAAAAACTATGGGATGAAGTAGAAAGTAAAGGGAAGTACGCTTTTAATAAATCACACTCAGTTTGCTACACTTGGCTAGCATATCAAATGGCTTACTTAAAAGCTTACTTTCCAAAAGAATTTGCACATGTAATGGAAAAATATCATTCATAATATTGAGGATATATCCTATGTAACAGAAAACTATGAGTAAGAAAAAACATAAATATTGGAAATTAGAGAAATCCAATGATGAAATGCATTTAAATTGGAGTCACAAACATGACTTCCCAATAGATGAAATATGGGGTACCTATCATACGTTGGCACGTCTTATAGTACCACGCTTGCAAGCTTTTAAAACATTAGACAAGCATGGGTATGCACCAGATTTCAATAATATGCAAGAATGGAACAAGGCTATTCAAAAAATGATAGATGCATTTGAGTTAATGAAATATGCTAATTCATTATCTTCAGATGAAGAAGGAACCGTAGCCGAAGGATTAATGCTGTTTTGTAAGTACTTCCGAAACTTGTGGGATTAAAATAATCTAAATATAGTGGAATCTACTGCAGAGAAAACGCGATATATTACCATATTACGACATTTATTCTCAATAGTTATGCATAATTTTATATCAGATATATCACACTATGACATTGTTTTGAATCTAGCAACACAGGCAAAAAACTCTTTATGGATAGGTACAGCCGATATTAAAGATTTGTATGTTATCCAAGGGCAGACTGAAAAACCATTCTTAGGGATATTGTCGGAGTTGATTGGTCATGGTGTTGAAGTGCGACTTATACATGCAAAAGAACCCGGTCCAAACTTTTGTAAAGATTTTGACAAATATCCTAGTTTGGCAAGAATGTTAGAACGTGTATTATGTCCAAGGGTTCATTTTAAAATTATTATTATTGACCAAAAGATTTGTTATATTGGTAGTGCCAATCTAACAGGTGCTGGTATGGGAATGAAATCTGCTTATCGAAGAAATTTTGAAGCTGGCATCTTGACCGATAATTCTGATATAGTTAATGCTGCTTTTGAAGAATTTGATAAAGTGTGGAGAGGAAGTGAATGTAAAAAATGTCAACGTAGGAAGTTTTGCATCGATCCAATTGCATAATTTTCAAAAAATCAAATTTATTTTCAACATCTGCCTCAATTCGACATAGGATATCCTGAACTTTGCATCAGTTAATTGAATGTATAACTATTAAAATACACGTTATGAAACTTAAAGATGTAAAAATTAACTTTATGAATTTAGGAGTAACTAGGCCTGATAAACCTCGTCGTAAAGTAGCTATGTGCTATGCAGAAATAACATCAATTAATAATGAGAAGATTACAAAAGAAATCTCTGTAGTGACAAAAAAAGAGTATAGAGGGCGACTAATATGTGAAGATTTTTTCGTTATAGTGACAAAATCGAATTATATTATTTGCAATGACAAGGGGGAAGTCATAAAATATTTGCCTACAACCATTGGAGAACCTATTGCTTGTAATCCAGATCACTTTATCTGCCGTAAAGGCAATATAATTATAGGGATTAATAAACTTGGCGAAAGCATTGGAAGTAGAGAACTTACAAAAGATGAAATACAAAATATATAGGAATGAAAACATTCATAATTGTTGGATTAAAAAATTAGGATGAACAAGACATGTATTTCTTGGTGGTTCATACAGGTAGCCGTAACCTTGGCAAGCAAATGGCCGATAAATATAGCAGATACGGTTGATACTGTAAGTATCATAAAATCCATATTCAATTTTAAAGCAGCTGAATAATGAATGAAATAGATAAAATGAGCTATTTGAATGCTTGTAAAGTTATCGTAGCCGGTGGTAGGGACTTTGAAAATTATGTTTTAATGTCAGAAAAATTGAATGATTTATTTGTACATTCAAGCGAGTTTAATGGTTCTGTTATAAAAATCATCTCTGGTATGGCAAAAGGGGCAGATACACTTGCGATCTGTTATGCAGATGAACATAAATTGACTAAGGTATTATTTCCGGCCAATTGGAAATCCTATCCACGTATAGCCGGTTTCTTAAGAAATGAAGATATGCTAAGCATCGCTACCCATCTCATCGCATTTTGGGATGGTAAGTCAAGTGGGACAAAGCACATGATTGATATAGCGAAAGAGAAAGGAATCCCAGTTTGGGTATTCAATTATTAAACATACATTTTGCATAAGGCAAATTAATAGATAATATGACATTACAAGAATTTCTTAAAACAGTAGAGTTTGGAAAGATTGCAGGAGCATTCAAGAAAATGTATCCTGACGATATTCACATGCTCCCATTCCTTAAATGTCATTACGACATACTGTGTCATATGACACCTGTTTATGATGAGACAGCCAATGCTCAAGAATGTAGAGTTTCAAATTATTATGATGAAACAGTCAAGAAGTCATATCTTAGTGCATTTCCTCTAGAGGGTGACTGTTGGAGTGTCAGCTTATGTAAGAAAATGGTTATTGATTCAAGTGTGATTGCATCAGACGAAGAGATTGCAGCGTGTTGTTTATGGCATACTTCTTTTTATGGTTATACTGAACGGCAACAATCACAAACGGCAAAGGATTTATTAGAACACAGTGATAAAACGGATTTGGAAATCAGTCTAATAGAGCTAAATAAAAATTTGCATAAGATGGAAAAACTTGGATGTAAAATAGATTCATTGCCTACATATGAAGACGTTAAAGGCATCGTTAAAATGAGGGCGAATATCAATTACAAAAATTGGAAGCAAAAACATATCAAAAAGCGTGTAAGGAATCGATTATTTCGTAGGGACTTTCTCAAAGCTGAATACAATAACTACTTAAGTGCCATTGCAAGGTTTATTCTTGACATATGCATGACTAATTCAAATCAGAATGCTTCCACGCTACAAGATCTCTGTAAATTATTTCAAGCAAAACGTTTTGCTGCTTATTCATACCAATCATACACTTTTGGTGAGAGTAATAGTGCAGAATATTTGACTGATTTAATTACCCAATATGCAGCTTTCGATAGAGATTTTGTATTCTCCAATGTTATTTTCTGTTTAGAGAAAGCAGAAAACAATTTGGCATTAACTTCTGAAGAAGAACAATTGCGCAACACGATATATTTACTATGCCCCAAAGGAGATAATGAAACAATTATAAATTCAGATTCATCTCTAAAAGGAGAAAGAAGAATTTTAGTTGGGTTTTATCAATAAATTGAGTCGTGAAATCGTTAATTTCAGGCATTCTCTTTGCGAATGAAGGCACTGTACATAATTTTGTGTAAATGTTAGAATACGGGATTCAGGTATAATCTCCTATATCTGAATTCTGTTTTCAAAAATAAGAATAAATTGGTTCATAATCAAGCCCCAATTATGAATTGGTTGCGTCCACTTCTTTTCAATCTCCATCAAAGATAGGAAAACGGT
>JAXJWH010000069.1:0-13062 GCA_036308125.1 Agathobacter sp. | reverse complement strand
TCTTATATTTAATGTTGCTGTTTTTCCCATAGAATACACCTCCATCTTTCTTTTATTGTAACGTCTTTTGCGTTACAAGTCAATCTATGAAATATATTTTCGATGCGATAGCTTCACATTGTTTTGATTAACCATTGCATAATTATTATGACAAGCTTGTCATAATCGCTACAGCCGTGCCGATAACAGGTTGAAAAATGAGGCAATAAACAAGCTTGCACCAAAGGTGACAGAAGATGTTGATTTCCAATTCCGGGCAGAATAATGATGCCATTCATGTTTTTATACAATATGCTACTTGTTACCGCGACTTGAGTTATACGCTGCATGATTCGGATTACACTGATTTGCATGGTTGTTCTGTGCTGCAGCATGAGCCGAATTATTGGGATTACTCTGATTCGCATGATGATTCATCTGTGACTGTGTATGCGTGTTCCCAGATACCTTTTCCATATGTCCCACCTCCATAAAAGATTTGGTGGTAGACTTTACTTTGAAAGATGTAACAAAGGAAACGAGAAGGAGACTATTTCTCCTCCTTTTTGTTTCCAAATTTTATGTCATCAATATCTTTTTTACTATTCGTTATCAATCCATCATTACGATATTCATGCAATATTGGTTTAATTTCATACTTAAGACGATAATTCATATATGCTTCAACATCTTCTTTTATTTTCTTTTTGTTAAACAAGAAATATGAATGACCTATTTTTATATCATCGAAATCCACATCACCGTCTTCATAATTAATTATCTGCTTCTCATTTGAAAAATTAGACTCCAATTTTTTTGAAGAATCTGATCCCGATTCTTTTGAATCTTGTTCCGACACCGGTCCGTTTATTTTTGTCCACAAATTTCTAATACATTCCGTATAATTCTTCCTCGAATCTTCCGATAATCCTTGTAATCCAGCTTCCCATGATCTTTCAACAACATTCCAATCTGGTCTTACCGGGACAAAAGCAAATCTTCTACGAACCGCATAATCTATACTACCAATGGAACGGTCAGCAGTATTCATAGTTCCAATAATATACAAGTTATCCGGCACTACAATTTTATCATTCTCTTTATCATTCTCCTTAACAGCATATGGGGTTGATATTTTTCTACCACGATATTCCAAACCATATATCAATTCTCCCAGTACTGATGCCAATGGAGCTCTATTTATTTCATCAATCACTAAAACAAAATTTTTTTCTTTATTTTCCTCTTTTGCCGCTTTTTTTGCAAAATCTCCAAATAATTTATCAACAACCTCATATACGGGCTGATTTGATTCTATAGACATCTTAATGCCTCTCACAAAATCATCATAATTATATGACGGATGAAACTGTACTAATTGATAATAATCTTGTCCTATGAATTCCAAGAATTCCTTTGCCTTTTCATATGCTTCTTCCGGATTATTCTCATAATGTTCTATTTTATCTTTTTCAATAGACTGCTCCTCGCCATTTTTATCCTCATATTTAAGTTCCTTATGATTTTCAATCAATAAATTCGCCGCAATAATGGTACTATAATATGTTTTACCGGTTCCCGGAGGTCCATATAAAATCACTTGTTTATTATATTCATTTCTAAATATATTCAATACTTCGCTAATTATATTTTCATTCTTATTACTCATAGCTGGTCTCCTTTTATCTTATAGAATACTTGTTTATAATTTTCCTATTCCTAGGCTAAAACATTTCTTATTTTCAATAAAGCCCGTATTTATTTTCATTGTTCTTGCAAGTACATATTTTTCATTCTTTGCTTTTTCATCTGTGTTTTTTTCGTCTGTTGCTTGTAAAGATTCCTGATCTTTTGAAACAGTCTGTTCCAGAAATTCCTTTATTGTTTCTTTCTCTACTTCTGTGTTTTTCTCTTCTTTTGTATTTTTCTCTTCTTCCGGATAAATAAATCCACACGCTTCTGCATTAAATAGCAACATATATGATAAAATTTGATGAGTATTTTCCCTCATGTTATGCATATAATAATCATCTTTACTTAGACTATATTTTGCATCTACTATTATAAATGGCTTATCCTTATCATTTTCATCTTTTTTATTTATTACAATGTCTGCAATATGTTCATTTTGAAATCCTTTCGGAACGACTATCTCCTTATCATTATTATTTAAATATATATGTCTATCCCCATATTTTCCAAGGGATAATCTCGATTCCGGTATTTCTTTTATTGCTTTTTCAAATAATACTCGACAATATAATTCAAACAAAAGATTCATATTGATGAAAAACGGTTTTACCTTTTTAGGTATAATTGTTTGTCCACCTTCGTTATCAAAAGCAAATGTATTTCTTTCAATTATATTAGCGGCAAGTTTTATACCCTTTTTATACTCCTTAAAAGCATTGTTGTTTTTCACATTACGTATATCTTGTTTTCGTATTTTCACTAATGAAACATTCTTTAAAATTCCATCACAATACATTATTTTTTCGCTAAAAATATCTCCCCTTTCTCGCGACCATTTTTTACATAAATGCAATGCATACTTTAATATCCGGTTTTCCATATTATCAATAGACATTTTATTGTAACAACAATAATTTCTATCAATGCGGCCTTTAGATAAATTGGTTTTTATCTGTTTATTTATTAATACTCTACCTTTTACCTTTCCTGTCAAGTTTTCTTCATGCGGTAATGACTGCTGTTTAATTGTTCGTTTACATATACATTCTAACTGTTCTAAAAATTGATAAACATCAAAAATACTCTGTATATTTAATGTACTTAACAGACCTTTAGCTTTATCATTATCCAATCCAACAACAGATAACTCCGGCCAGTCACTTATTATTCCATATAATACTTCTCCATCTTTTTTGCTAATATTTTCTTTAGCCCATTTTTCTTCTTTCATAATCTTAGGATCTAATATATCCCTTTTACCACTGTTATCAATCTGCGTTTTCAGTTCATCACTTTCCAAAACAGTTTCTAACATTTTTATCGGATTTCCCCATCTGGATTGAACAACCAATACTGTATTCTCATCTATCTCGCATATATTCTCATTCTCTTCATTGCTCTTTTTTTTGTAAATTGGCATAATTCCAACAAGCCCACTTGAATGATACACTTTTGTAATTTGATTATTTTTAACTTCTTCCTCGCTATAAATTCCCAGATTGAAACATACCGATTTCTTTTTTGTTTGTAATTCAGGTATTAATGATAATCGTGACTTAATATCATTTTCCTCTTCTCCACCAGACTCACTATCACCAAATATAAATAAGTCTTTTCCAATAGCAAGGTTTTCGATATCAAGTTCACTATTATCCTTCCCTATTATTATTTTCATTTTTCTTCTCCGCTCTAATAAATTTCTTTAATTTATCTAAGTCCTGAAACAAATCACTTATAATCCATTCCTCATTACCATATTTAACTCGTCCCTTTTTCTTGAAATATCCATCTTTGTAGTACTTAACCAACAATGGAATTATCTCATAATTTAATTTATATTCATAATACTCTTCCTCTCTTCCTTTGTATTTCTCCTGATTACAAATAAAAAAACTGGGACCAAGTTTAATATCTTCCACATCTATTCCTTTTACAATATTAGAAGATTTAATAAGCTTATCATTCACATTTTTATAATACGTTTCCACAAAAGAATAATGCTCACTCTCTTTTATTTTTTCACTATATATATTAACAAATGCAAATCTTCTTCTCATTGCATAATCCATATTATTAAGCGAACGATCTACTGTATTCATTGTTCCAATAATATAAAGATTATCCGGTATAGATAACCTTTCTTGCTTATCACCGTATGAAGTAATTGTTATTTCTTCACCTCTTTTTTCCAGCGCATACAACAGCTCTCCCATAACTGTTGACAATGGTGCCCTATTTATCTCATCAATAATAAGAATATACTTGTCATCCTTATGTTTTTCAGCATTTTCAGCTATTCCCGTGATTGCTCCTGATCTCGGTTGAAACGACACATTCTTCCCTTCGCATGCTATTCTGATTCCCATAATAAAATCATCATATCCGTAGGATGGATGAAATTGAACAAGATTAATTCTATTTTTATATTCCACTTTTGTTCCGTCCAAAATGTATTCTGCGAACTTTACCAAATCCTCCTCAACATCTTCATTTAAATCAGTACCATTTTCACCTTTTACTAATAGGGCTGCAACAAGCTTCGCCATACGGGTTTTTCCGGTTCCCGGTGGTCCCTGTAAAATAATTTGATGGTTCTTTAATAGAATGTCAGCTATGTCCTCCTTAGTCTGAGTTTTTTCAGATGTGTTAAGGATGTTACCTAAATTCTTGCCACGCAATTCACAAAATTTTTCCAAAGATTTATATAGCTTTTCTCCATTTTTTTTTGATAACGTAACGTACTCCTTATCTACTCCATACGGACCGTAGTCACAAACAAACACATCATGTAATGAAATACATTCCTGAGAATGTTTATACATTTCTTTAATTATAGGTTTTATTCTATCTAGCTTTTGTCCGTTATTTTTCTTTGTTTTAACTGATATTTTTTCTTTATCGATATTTGATATCGTCAATATACCACTAGATTCCAGATTTCCATCATCTTTTTTTTTATCTATTTTAGTGGCCATTCCCAATTCATATCTTGTATCACCTATTCCTCTTCCTTTTCCACTTTTATGTCCTAATGGACATTTTATCAATTCCTTCCACTTTAACTCTTCTTCCTTTTCATTCTCCCACAATTTATCTCCATTACTAATATTAGCAACAATATTAATAGCTGCATAAAAACAATTTACATATTCCTGATTATAATTATATAATTCATTATATATTGATTCATCTTTATTAGTTTTAGAAAGTACTAATTCATCATTATTTATTACATAATATCCCTTATTTTCTACATCTTCACTTCGTTTCTTATATCCCAATTCTTCCAACAATTTTTCACATTGCTTTTGAACTTTATTTTTATCCATATCGCACCAGCCTCAAAACACCCATTTAGGGCATTACACCTTTCTAACTTATTCAAATGCATACTAATCTAAACATAGCATCTTAATACACTAGTTATTCTCAATCTCTGCAACTGTTTATATGATATTATACCTTCTCTCCACCCCTAAAACAACCATGTATTTTCATCCTCTTTTCTCTCAAAAATCCCCCCTTGACCAAATACCCAACCCTCACCCTTCCCACCCCCTCATTTTCGACCAAATGCACAAATTCACCCTTCCCTACCTCATTTCAACGGGCTAAAAACCCCAAAAAAATTTCTAAAAACACATTGTTTTCATTTATCCCTATGAGTATGATAAGAAGCATCCACTTGGATAACAATTTTAAAGGCCGTTAAAATTTGTAACTTTCAATTTGAAATGACAGAAAGGTAGGTAATGAATATGCCATTAGAATTTCCAAAATGTTCCCAGTATTATTCAGATTTTTTTCAATCAGATGATGTTATTGACGAGGTTATCTATGGACGATATGAATATCCGGTTGTGGATCTCTGCAAAAAGCACGAATTTGACTATGCTTTTTTACTGCTGCAAAAAGGGTATCGCTGCCTACATGAGGATATTGTTCATGATACATTCAGTATTATACATGCGACACAAGCCTTTGTGGATATAACGTCCAGTGAAATAGAGAAAATTTCAGATATTTTGAAAAAACTCTCCGAAGAACTTAATTGTTTAAATGAAGCCAAACTCCGGGGGCTGGTACAGGCTTGCAAACAGGGAATGGAAGAAAAAAACAGTTATACTTTATACACTGAGCTTATCCCATTTTCCCGTGAACAGCTTCCCATATTGTATAACGCATTTCTTCAGTTGGGAGAATGGACAGTCAGCGAGCTGATAAAATTAGACATTCCGTTTTTGGAAGATTACATAGAAAAACTGACAGCAGAAAATCGTCTGGAGGAATTTATAGCTTCCAACAAGTTGAACCAGCGAAACGCTGTGACGCTGCTTTCAAAACTATTGGACGTATCTTATCTGGATATATTAGATTCTCAAGAAAAGATACTATATCGAATCGCATCACACTGCCCAGGAATTTTCCCGGAAAATTTCACTTGTAACGTAGCAATTCTGGCCTCCGTTGGTAAATTACGAATTATTGTCAGCAAGCTGGAGGAATTTGAACCCGGACCGGATATGGAGGTATTTTCAGTAAATACAAATTATTGCTCTCTTGTAAGCCGTTTATACCGTCTGTTACGTTTTCATATGAAAGAAACATTTTCTTTTGACCATGTAGCCCAAACCATGATTGCTGCCTGTGGAATCAACGGAAATGAATATGATTTGGAACCAACAGAAATACCTCAGCTATGTGATTATTATATCCTTGAGGCAGTTTCCAAATTTGCCAGTCAGTATTTTCATATTGATAAATTACCGATTTTGGAGGACATACTTGAAGATGCAACCGTTGACTGGATAAATATGCATGATACCGAAGACTGGAACGATAACTCCAAACTTGCCATACCGGAAATCAACAAGCTTGTAAATTGGTTTTATGAGCACTGCGATATAAGAAAACCTTACATTGATGGAGGGTTTTAGTATGGAGATTTCTGTAAAAAAGTTAACGCTAGAAGAGTTAAAGATTGGAATGAGAGTTGCTATCACGAAGTTCAAATTCCACACCGACGAGCGGTTTCTTTGTCTTACTACAGGTCTTAAAGATCTGAATCTGACCTTTCACTCTCTCGTCTGACATAACAACCTTCTGGATTTCACCCGTCTCTTGCACGGTAAATGCAACCTCATTGGCAATGGTATAACCATAAGGTGCTGCCGTTTCACGAAGTGTGTACTCTCCAGCCGGAATTGCCTCTAACTGATACGGCTTTCCATCGGTCTTCCAAGAAGCATACGTCTTTCCTTCAGAATCGAGCACTTCCAACGTTGCACCGATTAATTCTTTTCCTGTCGTAATATCTGTCTTAGATACTTCCACAATAATCGGTGTATCCTTTGTTTCTAACGATACAGGAATTGTCTGTGTAGTAAATCCCTGATAAGAAAAGTCCACCGGATATTCTGTCTCGTCAAGAAGATAACCGGCAGGTGCATCAATCTCCTTTACAACATACTGGCCTAGTGGTAAATCGGCATCAAATACGGCTTTACCATTCTCATCCGTTTCTGCAACACAGATTAATTCACCAGCATGAATGAATACATCTGACTCCTCTGTTTCCTCATTGTCTTCGAAAGCATCACCGGATGCTTCTTCCGTTGTTTCCTCAGATGATTCTTCCGCAGTATCGGTATCTTCACTTTCTTCCGCATCCTCTGAATCATCCTCTGCAGATTCTGTTGTCTCTTCTGCATCCGAAACTTCCTCTTGCGTCGATGCTTCTGTATCCGAAACTGCCTCTTCCTTCGATTCTTCTGCATCCGTGCTTACTTCTTCCGTCGTCTCTTCGGTATCTTCACGGTATGCAGGTTCTCCAACAATGGCTGCAGGTGTCAGTGTTCCACCATTTACCGCTTTAATATCTTCCTTCGCATATACACCATAAACGGCTCCGCTAACCGGATACGAGGTAACACTATCTGTCTTTATCAAAGAAAGCTCCGTTTTTACTCTGGCATCCACAAATTCAGCCTCCCCGACAACTAACTCTGTCTCCTGGTCCTGATATGATAATTCAACAGATACCGGTTCCTCACAAAGAATAAATCCTTTCGGAGGTGTCACCTCAACAACCTGGTACTTTCCAAGTGGTAAATCCTTAATCTCTGCTTTTCCCTCTTTGTCCGTCGTAACAGTATAAAGAACCGCACCCTTCTTTGCCGGAACCCCATTAATAATCGCTAACTCGCGATTACCATCTTCTCCTAACTGATGGTCAGGTGTATAAATGTCCTCTTCAGCAATTACGTTAAATACTGCTCCGGATAAAAACTGCTCTTCGTACTGAAACTTCACGCTTCGTTCATCGCCAGTGAGCTTTGAGAGAATACGGTCAATAATCGTCTCGTATTCTGCTCCAGTTAAAACTTCACCCTTTTTGTGAATTGTAATGCTACCCTTCACCGGTGTGTTCTTTGCTTCCACTTCAATAACCGGTTCGCCATCCTCATCCTCTACAATCTGAATTGCGCCCTCTTTGGTAACAACAAACGGAAATGCTTCCTTCGAAATCAAATATCCCTCCGGTGCAGTAATCTCTTCCACCTGATAATTACCATACTTAAGCTTCAAAGGTGTGGTAACCGTTCCCGTCTCATCGGTAGTAAATTCACTTACCTTTTTGCTTCCAACCTTCTGCTCCACATATTCATCCTTATCTACGTTTTTAATCTTAAAGGTCACATTGGAAAGCAATACCGTTTTATTACTTTCTGCATCCTTTTTCACGATACGGATATATGCTTTAAATGGTGCATCATTTAGTACACGCCATGCCTGTGGTGTTCTGGAATCCTCGTTTACGACAACCTCAAAATCTGCAACTTTATAAAGGTCTGCCGGAGTCTTTGTTTCTCTTACCACATAAGTACCGTATGGTAATTCTTTTGACTTTCCATATCCCTTTTCATCGGTAACAAAGATGTCATAAACTTTTGCTGCATCCCAGCCATTCTTATCAATATCCGACTTAAGCTTTACCGTAAACTCGGCATCCTTAACCTTATCCTCTTCTGCCGTATCTCCATCCGTCGATACTTTGATAATCTCAAATGCCTGCTTCTTAACCGGTTCTTTTACCGTACAAGATAATGAAATATCCTGATGTGTATTCTCTGCATCCTTAAAATTAGCCGGATAAACTGTTGCATCAAGCAAGTATCCTTCGCTAGGCTCAATCTCTTTTACATAGTAATTACCATAATAAAGATTGCCAAAACTAAATGCATACTTATCATCTGTTCTCACAGTCGCAAGTAAGGCATCCTTTGTTGCCTTCGCTCCGGTACTCTTAAACTCATTTCCC
The DNA here is from genome assembly GCA_036308125.1 of Agathobacter sp. Classification (GTDB taxonomy): domain Bacteria; phylum Bacillota; class Clostridia; order Lachnospirales; family Lachnospiraceae; genus Roseburia. Next base: position 4,070 of record JAXJWH010000069.1, on the reverse strand, counting down.
GACTTTGATGTGATATTGTCAGCTCCCGTGTAGGTCACAATATCTCTTCCATCCGGATATTTGATATCCTCTGCTGCATACAGACCATATAAAGCACCATCTAACTTTGCATCCCCCTGCGGATTCTTTGTTTCTTTGTCCTCCTTGATACAGGTCAAATCACATCGAACCGGTGTATTCACGGCATCAATCTTTTCAAACTGTCCATACGGCGGAGCAATCGTATAAATCTTTGCTTCATCCTTATATCCATCCGGAACATCTACTTCTTTCACATAGTACTTATCCTGTTCTTTGACAAACTTCTGTGAAGCTGCCATATCAAGATCTGCGTCATAATAGAAAACAGGAACTTCTCCCGCACTTCCATTCTGTCCCTCCAGCTTGGTTCTGACCGTACAGGCAGGATCATTAAATACCGCAAATCCCGCTTTTTTAAGTACTACACCAGAACCCACATCGGTCTTATTAACAAATACACCGATTGTTTCAGGGATTTCTTCTACATCCTTCCTCTTGCCCTGTTGTATTACCTTACCGTCTTTATCATATAAGGTAAAATAGCTAAGGGGAATCTCATACACTTCATTATCTCTCTGATAACCATCCGGCTCCAATACTTCTTTCAAATAATACATATCCTGTGTAAGAATTACTTTACCGGAAGAAGATAGTCCCTTATCATCTGTCTTTGACAATTTGCACAGCAACTCCGTACAGTCTTTATCCTCATACAAATAGTACCTTGCTCCGGGAACTGCATTATGCGTAAACTTATCCGACTTATAAAGCGAAAAAGAACCTTCATTAAAGTTTGAAGTAACCTTTACGGTTGCCTGTGCAGTTACAGGAGTAAAATCTTCAAGGAAGGTAATCTTTTGCTGTGAAATCACAGAAGGCGTCCACTTACGACCACCCTTTTCATCTGAATAAGCTTTTGCAACGATTTTAATCGTGCTTTTATTGTCAACAATCTTCTTCATCGCGTCTTCGTTACAGTATAAATAGAAGTTTGATGACGCACTGCTGGCATCTGTCTGGGCAACACAGATATCATACTTCTTCAGGTCCGCTTCATCATCAATCTGACTGGAATCGGTCTTAATCTCACCAACGGTAAGTCCGGATGGAGCACCGGAAATCGAGTACTTGATATCCTTAACGGTTCCGGACTTTGTTCTGACAAACTTGTCTGTACTACGATATAAACCATCCCCCATATCCTTCCAGTCCGTTTTCTTAGGCGAAATATCATAGGTGATTGAAATCGTACAACCATTATCACTGTACTCATCAGCGTGTGTTTTCGCATCAGCAACCATCTTCGATATTAGCTTATACGTATTACTTCCATTATTGTAATACGACAAGCCAACCTCTCCATTTAATATATGAATTGACGCAGCAGTGATAAAGTAATCCTGTGCTGCACTACCGGAAGAATAATCCTTATTGTGACAGGTTCCATTCAAAGTTCTGGCACCATTTACCAAACAATAGGTAATGGTTGGTTTCACATTACTCTTTGTAGAAGATGAACTAACATCTCCATTTGTTGTATTCTTATTCATATCCAAACAATATACAAGATGATTCTTATAGGCTCCCGACTCTGAAACATACTTAATACCCATACTGCGACCACAGTATTTCGCGTAACCGGCATTGGAAACCTTCATCTTATCCGGACCATCCTTTGTGCCGGTTGCCGGTGCAGAAGCCATCATAAGAGGCTCTGATACAGCCATAAACATCATAGGCATTTCCACAGTTAATTCTTCTATCTCACCTGCAGATAAATCATCTGGAACCTCCCCGTCAGCCTCACCATCCTCAGAACCAGATTCTTCGGTGGAATTATCAGAAGCCGAACTTTGTGTGGCAGTTTCTGGTTCACGAACAGTAATTGTACGACATATCAAATAGGTTTCACGACCGCTAACCGGTTGCACCTTATAATAGGTTTCATAGTTTCCTGCTTTATTGCCATCAAAACTTCCTTTTTCAGCATAATACGAAACCTTTACCGCACTATCGTTATATGTGATACCTTCAAAATTGTTTTCGATATCAAAACCATCCCCTGCAGCAATTACAATATCACTTGCGACTGCAATCTCTGTTACGTTTAACTCTTGCATCGTATTGGCATCGTATAATCTAGGTTCGCTCGTCTCATCCTCAGTCGAAGACGATGCTTCTCCCACCGATAATTCCGTCATACCAGACGCATGAACCGACAAATTAGCAGGAAGAATGGCACCTATCGCAAATACGATTGCCATAAACCCGGCAAGTAAACGCTTATGCTTTAAACTCTTCATAAACAACATCCTCACTTTCATAATTTAATCAATAAACCTGCGATGATTCCCTCCACACTTTTGTCGAAATACCCGACAAAAGCAAAAAAGACACACCATACGGCATGCCCTCTACCCTTTAGTCGAGTATCGCAAACTCAGACTCCCTTATTCGATTGCAATCTTTCTTTTATACCAATTGCTTACATAAAATACAATCATACAAATCAACTCCATTTCATAATATTAGCCATCATATTCTCATCCATAGATGGATCAAACTTCGTTTCATCCTCTTTTTGACCTGCACACTCCGCCTTTGTAGCCCCCAATTCTCCCGGTGTCCTTTTTGAAAGAAATTCTATCATCAACGCACGAATGACATCCTGATATAATTCCTTTCGCATATCATCCTTCACCTTTTGTAATTCCTGGTTCAAGGATTCTTTTATTTCCTGCATCATACTCTCGAACTTCTCGGATGGCTCGTTCTGTGCAGCTTCAAAGTGTTCTCTGATACACTCAAGTATCAGTTTGTTTTTGGATATATGCCTGCGTTCACTCTCCTCAGACATTTTTTTCAACAGGTCTCCATGGTCCTCATCAACATAACTGAAACGAACAGTAACAGACTTATACATTTCCTTATCATGTCTCTCTGTCATTCGCTATCGCCCCCTGTTTGCCTGGTCAGCACAACTTTCAAATAACCGGCAGCCAGTGTTTTGTAGCCTTTTGCATTTGCACAGATATCTTCCACATAGGTAAAATTCGGTTGCTTCAGTTCTCCATATCTTTTCATTACACTTGCACCGCCTCCAACAAATATAATCGGTGTTAATTCCATGTTATAACCAAGCTCTCGAATATAATGAAAAATCTTGTTGCAATAGGAACGAAGCTCCTTCTCAATAATATCCCGATAACTCTTTGGAAGATGTTCTCCACCTTTCATCATTACTCTTTGAATATCGTATTCATCAACTTCCGCATTCAATTGACGAATACATTCTTTGTTGATCTGCTGAATACAGGTAATAATTCCTGCCGGCTTTGTAACACAAATTGACTCATCCGGATTGCTGTTAATAATAGGCATAATATCAACGGTCCAGCTTCCGATATCCACTACTAAAACTTTGTTGTCAAAATAATGCAGCTTATCACTTACCGCAGCATAGCACTGTGGGTACACCGAGATTTTTTCTATCGTGATATGATACTTTATCTTGTTGTACTTAAAGGTTACTTCCTTACTTCTCATCAAGTACTGAATAAATGCATCTTTTTCTTCCCCAAAGCGTGTAAGAGGAAGTCCTACCGCCCACAACACATGAGCATCTCTTATATGCATTCTTTCTAAGGTCTTTGCTGTTGCAGCTAATGTAAGCAGATAATAGTTGTCATCATGAACTTTGTCCTCTTTGACTTCTAACCTTCTACCACCGACTTTGTAATACTTCTCACCATATTCCAACACATCGTTGAACAAAGCAGGTTCTGTCGTTATCTCACTAACACCAGAAGTAAAAATATCTTCTTCTGTCTTCATATTCGCCCAACCATGATCTATAGGAATAACAATTGTATTCGGATCAATCATTTCTCATACCTCCTTAAATTAGTGGGTAGTGTCAAGTTTACTACCTCATTTTTTATTAAAAACCTTTATTTTAGGGAGTTTGCAAATAAAAAGAGCATTTACCTCCCATTTTTGATATAATGTCCTCGACCAAAATTCCAAAATATCAGAAAGGATAAATGCTC
>JAXJWH010000068.1:0-16221 GCA_036308125.1 Agathobacter sp. | reverse complement strand
TCTTATATTTAATGTTGCTGTTTTTCCCATAGAATACACCTCCATCTTTCTTTTATTGTAACGTCTTTTGCGTTACAAGTCAATCTATGAAATATATTTTCGATGCGATAGCTTCACATTGTTTTGATTAACCATTGCATAGCGATTATGACAAGCTTGTCATAATCGGTATTATGTAAAGCTTTTTATTATGTAAAGTATCCTGGTGAATCCCTATGTTTATGCAGAAATCCACCAGTTTTTCTTTACATAACAGTTTTATATTCTATTACAAACTCTTAAGCCATGTCATAAGTTCAGCATCTTCATTCCATTCTTTTGCATCTGCTGGAATGACTTCTTTTGTATCCATTTTTTTTAATGCCTCACGTTTCATTTTTACACTTGTTTTTGAGTATATTTCAGTTACCTTAAGGTCTGTATGACCTAGGAAATCCCTAATAAATATGGGATTAACATTTGCCTCAGTAAGGTGCATTGCCTTTGTATGTCTTAGTTGGTGAGGTGAGATATCATTGATCCCACATTGCTCAGCATATTTTTTTAATACATAGGTTATTCCCTGACGTGTAAGTTTTTTCTCTTGAGCATTGAAAAATAATGGGTGATCACCATTTAGTCCATTATCTAAACCATTTCTCTTCATATATTCTTTTAGAATACAAACGGTTTGCTCCATTAAAGGTACACTTCTTGTCTTTCTCCCTTTTCCTGTTAATTGAACCTGAGCAGGAGAATCAAGACGTAAATCTCTAATTCGAATATCAGCTAGTTCTTGAACTCTAGCTCCGCTATCATATAAAAGGCATAACAACGCTTGATCTCGAAGTCCTCTTGCTGTATCAGTACTTGGTGCTGCAAGAAGTTCTCTTGTTTTTTCTTCATTCAGAAAGCCGATAACCCTTTTTTCTGTTTTTTTGAAAGGGATGCCAATTATCTGGTGACACTGAAACATATATTCTGGAGCATTTTTTTGTATGTAATGAAATAATGACCTTATTGCAGCAAGTCTTTGATTGCGTGTGCTTATTGAATTGCCTTTTTCTACCTCGAGCCATTTCAAAAATTCCTCTATTGCTGTAACAGTAAGATCAGTAACTCTTATCTTATCGCTTGATATACCTTTTTCACTTTCTATATATTTAAGCAATTGAACATAAGCGTCGCGATAGGAGGCTATGGTATTTTTACTTTGATTATGTATGATTGGAAGTTCGTTGAGTAGAAAACTACTAAGCAATTGTGGAAAATCATTAGTCATCTTCATATTCTGTTTTCACCTCCAAATCAGGCATAATAGAACCATATATCTTGTTTATCTGGTCTATCAAGTCTGGAAATGCCTCTGCTGTAAGTTTTAAATATTTGCCAGTTTCTGATAAGGTTGCGTGTCCCATATATGTCATCAGAAGTGGTAAAGCAACTTCATGAGGAATTCCGTTATGAAACATATTGTTCATACTATGAACACAGAAAGTATGGCGCAGGTTATGTAGATGAGGACCGCCAAACTTACGACCACCGGAGGTGATTCCGCATTTAAAAAGAATATCATGAAAATAATGATTCACGGCTGTTTTTTCATAGTGCCCTGAGCCTCTATTACTCCTAAAAAACAAATCTGTATCGTTGTAAACCGGATGTGTTTTTCTCTTGTACCATTGCAAATATTCAGCAACTGAATCTGAAAAAGGTATTTCTCTATCTTTGTTGTTTTTTGCATTTTTTACATGGAGAAGTTGCTTTTCAAAATCTACATCTTTCATTGTTAAATTTAATGTTTCTGAAATTCGTAGCCCACATCCATATTGAACTCTTAAAAGAGTTGGATAGAAAATGTGGCTTTTACTTGCATGTGGTTTTATGTTATCAGCTGCACAAAAAATATCATGTATTTCATCATGATTGAAAATATAAGGTTTGAAATCTTCATATTGTCTTGTTACAATTGAAAAGTCAAGCATATATGCAGGAACATCATGCCTTATCATGTATTCAGCCAAAACACGGATAAGTGCAACCCGATTTTCCTGCGTTGCCTGGTGCCAATTCGGATCCTTTTTGACAAATTCTAAGCACAATTCTTTTGACAATCCATCGCTACAATCAAAAGAAATACTCATCTTATCAAGCACACCGAGTAATCGTTCCTGTTCCCTATATTTAAATCCAAGACTTCTTTTTTCGTCCAATAGCCCTTGTAAATATTTGGCGAGTGGACCGGTAAATTCTTTATTCATTGACATAATCAGCAACCTCCACTTCTAATGCACATTTTCTAAGACCATCTGTTTCTACTCTTAGATAGTGCTTGGCTACCTGCGGATCAGAATGACCCAGGATATCTGAAATAGTTGTAACTTCTACATTATTTTGAAGTAAATTCGTTGCTAGTGAATGTCTAAGAGAATGCCATCCGGTTCTTTTTCCTTCCTCTCTTGGAATTCCAGCTCTTTTGAGTGCTTTATTGAAATTATGACCAAGTGTACTGATAAATGGCTTTCCCTTGTATGGTGCATTGTGAACTACAAATATATTTTCACAATCAGTGATTGGTCGACCGTTTTTTAAATAATCAATAATAGCCCATCCGACATCATTTGGAAGTGGAAGATGCAATGGTTCTTTCGTTTTTCTCTGAATTATAGAGAGTTCTTTTTTATCCCAATCAATATCATTAAATTTTAAGTTTGTAATATCTCCTATACGTAATCCTAGCCTGGCTCCAATAAGCATCATTGCATAATCACGTTTACCAACAGGATTTGTGGTATCAATTCCATTTATAAGCGATTCTATCTGCTCCTCAGACCATACCGTAGGAAGTTTTGTATGTGATCTTTGAGGTGAATGAGGAAGATAATACTCTATAGGATAATCGACATATCCATTGAGATAAGCATATTTAAAATACTGACGGAGAATGGAAATTCTCCATGCTATGGTAACTGGTGCTATTCCTACTAAAGAATTAACATATCTTGAAATTAAATCTGACGATACTCCATTTAAGTCATGAACATTTGCTGAATCTAAAAGTAAAATCAATTCAGATACAGTTGTGTTAACTCTTCGTACATAGCTTGCAGAACATTGGTATTCTACTTTATGTCTTATAAATTTTTCCGTTACCTCTTTGAATGGTGCAGGCCAAATTATTTCGCCTTTGAAATCGTGTCGTCTAAAAAGAGTTCCAAAATTGTAATACTCAGCTAATGAGCGTATTACCCTAAAATAATACATTTCATTTTTGGAATGTTCACCGGAAGTAACAAATCCCCCAAGTTGATTAAATTTTTCAACTAGGAAATCTGTTCCTAAGGATTGTGAATAATCCTTGTCACCTGCATACACCGTTAATTCCTCAAATACTTTTCTGTACCTGCGCATAGAATCTTCAGAATAGCCTAAATCAACCAACTTAGTTTCCAAGTCATTGCACAAATCCCTCACTTTGATTTGTCTTATCATAGCAAATCTCTCCTTTGTTTAATTAGTAGAGGTAAAACCTCTCCAATCAAATTATCGATTGTTATGACAAGTAACGCTATTCAATTATTCAATATTTATGCTAGTTTAGGAAGATTTCTTACCATAATAACTTGCTTTACATAATACCGGTTATGACAAGCTTGTCATAATCGCTATGCACATTTGTTTCCTACTGTGCAAAATGAGATGGCTGAGAAACTGGAAATTGAAAGAATGTCAAAGGAGGATTAAGATTTATGGAGAAGAATGTAGATAGTAAAGGCAGATGGCGAAATCGTAATGTAGGATTTCGGGTATCTGAAGAAGAGGCAAAGCTGCTGGATGATTTAGTAGAATTATCAGGACTTGCAAAGCAGGATTATATCCTGCGAAGATTATTAAACCGTGAGGTAGTTGTTCAGGGCAATCCGAAGGTATTCAAGGCATTGAAGAATCAAATGACACAGATATATGAGGAACTCAAACGTCTGGAATCCGTAAGCGATGATAATAAGGAGCTTTTGATTGTGGTGGAAATGGTGGCAAAAATTATGAAGGGGATGGTAAATGAGTATGACGGATAAGCAAAAAGAAAAGGCTGCTCGGATTCCGGCTATTGGCGTAGCCGATGAGCAACCTTCCCATATGTATAACAAGACAATTATAGCAGATGCAGTTGGTTCTGACAATTTGCAAAATGGATGTAAATCAATTTCACTAAACAAATTTATAGATGGACAAATAAGTCAAAGAAAGAGAGGCAATTATGGAAGAAAGAAATACTAATTTTTTATATAAATGATGGACTTATCATGCAGGGCAAACAGATAGATACAAGCGTAGCTGTAAAAATTGCATTAGATCATGGATGGAGCTCTATCAAAGGAGAGCATATTTTTATGGAAACCTTGGTATCCCCTGTTGATTACACACCGCTTACAAATAGCGGACTTCTGGAGTATCGAGGCAAGAAATACATTATTGGTCAGGGAAGACTTGGAAAGCAGGCAACCAAGACAGAAAACGATAATTATTTTCTTCTGACACTGGCAGGAATTGCAAAGGAGCTGCGTTATCAGGGACTTGAGAAGACAACGCATGTTGAACTTTATGCCGGGGTACCACTTACTATGTTCGGAGTGGAGAGAAAAGAATTCCGTGAATATCTATGGCACAAGGAACAGCTTTCCTTTACCTTTGAGGGAGTGCATTATTGCTTTTATCTGGATAAGGTGAAAATCTATGCACAGTGCTATGCAGCAATTGCAAATCGTATGGGAGATATGAACAGACTTCGATGCGTGGATCTTGGTTCGTGGACAATGGATGTCTTGAGTGTAAAGGACAAGGTTCCGATGGATAAGGATGCCTACACCTATGAAGTGGGACTTATCACAGCGATTGAACGAATCAAAAAAGATGGTCTTCCTAAAGTGCATTGTGAAATTCCTGAAGAAGATATTACAGACTATATTAAGGGGAATGTTACCGGTGTAAATGCAGAGTTTATCCCAATCATTGAAAAGGGATTGCAGGAATATTCTGACAGCGTAGAAGCAAAGCTTAGGGAAATAAAGGTGGATTTGAAGCATGAAAATATCGTCTATGTGGGCGGTGGTGCTAGTGTGATGAAGAAGTATGGAAGAACTAAGGGAAGGAATATTCAGTATGTTACAGATGTGAAAGCAAATGCAATTGGGTATCGTTATCTTGCTGATAACATCGGATAGGAGGTACTATGGGAAATTCCGTTACTTTTCGTTTGAATCCGAAACATGCTGAAGATAGAGCAATCATAGAATGGTTAGATGCAAATGCAGGTACGGAGGGTGGGCAAACTGCCCTCGTCAAAGCTGCACTGCTAGCTGTTATTCAGGAAAATAATGAATCAGACTATTATCAGAAAATGTTAAAGGAAGTTAAGGTGGCGATATCAAAGGAAAATGAAGTATTTGCTGGTACAGTGAAAGAAGTGATGCAAGCTATGGTAAATCAGTTATTCGCCGGATCTCTTGCGATGATGGGGCAGGTGCAAAAGCCATTACAGGTGGAGCAACCACAACAATCATTGTCGCCCTTATCCGTATCGGAAGCCAGATGCTGTAGAGCAGAAGAAAATCTCAATACAGAGGTTAGGGAGCTTGAAGCGGATAATCATAATTCTATGGATATGGACACAAGAAGTGCTCTTGGAAGTCTGTTTGATGATGAGGATTAGGCAAGCGAATGGAGCATAAAATTTAAAAGGGCGTTAGTCGGACTGTCTTACGAAAAGGCTTATTGTTAGCCAAAATGTAGGGCAGTTTTTTATTGGAACAGTTTGGATAGGATGAAATGTCTTACGGTATCGTTAAGCCGAAGAGAGAAAAATAAGGCTACAAAGTAGACATATTTTTCAACTCACAGGCGTGGGCGGCTGGGGCTTGGGGATGCAATCCCCAACAAGTTCTGCCCTGTGTACACACAGGGCGGAACTTGCTCTACTAATTGCGACGTTAATGGAGCATCTGCCGACTGTAGTCGGCTTGCATCAGAGAATGAATGAGCTCTTATGAAAAAGGATGCAATAGCTATGGGAAGATTTCGGATGGAAAAGGAATATGAATGATTTCTGTAAGACAGAGCGTCTAACAAATTTTCCATATGCACCACTGGCGAATAGCCTGGTTTGTGGTGCAAGAACATTCCTCGGTTTACGATATTCACGAAACGGAGTGGAGTGTATCACGAGCAAAGCGAGTTATCCGTGAGCGACCATAGGGGAGGGAGCGTATAACCGGAGGGAGGAGCGATAGCGACGGCGAAAAATATTGCCGTATCCGGCACAAATGTAATTGGAGATTTAGTAGAAACAGAAGAGGATAACTATTCTGAAATCTGCTTTATTATGGAAGGAGAATTGAAAATAATGAGACAAGATACAGATAAAAAGAAAGAAGCAATGACACGTATGGAAATGCGTATATCCAAAGAGGATAAGGCACTCATAGAACAAAAGGCAAGAAAGGCAGGGATTACCACATCAGAATTTATTAGGAGAAGTGCACTTGGAAGGCGACTTCCTAGTTATGGAGATACAACAATTTTACAAGAGTATTCCATGCAGCTTGGAAAGATTGGTTCTAATTTGAATCAGATTGCAAAATATGTAAATCAGGGATTTCCTCCAGAGAGTCTGAGAGGAGAAATCAGAGAGACTTGCAGGGAGCTTGTGGATTTGAAATTTCGTATTTTACCAGCACTTGAGGATGTAGCCTGTGGCAAGAAATATCAAAAGAAACCTGTAAATACAGCAAGTGGAAAAGAAAGTGGGTGATTAAATGGCGATATTAAAGCATATTCCGATTAAAAACCGTTATTACTCATCTGCTGTGGAATATCTGACCTGCCAGTTTGATGAATACACAAATGAGCCAGTTCTTGATGAAAAGGGAAGAATTATGGAACGAGAGGAGTATCTGATCGAGGGCGTAAACTGTGAAGTGGATACCTTTGGAGCAGAATGTATTGAGACGAATCGACTCTATGGTAAAAATAATGCAGTGAAGGATGTAAAAGCACATCATTATATCATATCCTTTGATCCGACAGATAATATAACGATGGAAGAAGCACTTGCATTTGGAAAGGAATGGTTATCTGTCTTTGCACCAGGGCATCAGGCAGTGATTGCAGCACATCCGGATGGTCATCATGGTAGTAAAAATATGCATGTTCACATCGTATTTAATTCAGTAAGGAAATATGCAGGAGTGCAGGAGAAGTGGCATTACAAGCCCTGTGAATGGAAGCAGGGCTGTAAGCATAGAAGTACAGGAAGGATGATGCATCATGCTAAGAAGTGGGTGATGAGAAGATGTCTGATTCAGGGATACGAACAGGTGGATCTTCTTACGAAAAAGCATCGTGATGATTACTGGGTAGAGAGACGATTAATGAAATCTAATGCGAAGGACGGTATTGGGGTAACATCAAATAAAGAGATGATAAGAAATACGATTGATAAGTTGATACCGGCGGTAAAATCATTTGAACAGTTGGTGGACTACCTGACCGGTATTTATGGTTGGAATATCCGTGTGACAGATAAAACAGTCACATTTACCATGCCGGATATGAAGCGGGGTATACGTGGTAATAAGCTTGGAGATGGATATGGAAAGGCTGAATTAATCGAGCGTATTGATGCTGCTGTAAAAGAGAAAGCTGCTTTGGAAGCAAAAAGGATTGCAGAAGAAAATGAAAGAGCAGAAGCTACGCGGATTGCGGAGGCAAAAGCTAAGGCGGAAGCAGAGGCAAGAGAAAAAGCCAAAATTGAAGCGGAAAGAAAAGCTGCGGCTGAAAGAGCAGAACAGAGAAGGAAGGAAGAATTGTCTCAGCAAAAGAGAAAATTAGCATTTGAACGAAATAGTATTCAACATAATTATTTTATGGAAAATGCTTATTCAGATGATTGGAGTTCAGATTATGCGAAGTATCTGATGGCAGAGAAGATTACTGATTATGATTCCAAAACATTGGAAGAGTTATCGGTGTCGATTATGACGAAGGAAGAATTTGAGCAGAAGCAGATCGAAAAAATGCAGGAGGCAATCAGTGAGAACGCAAGAGAATTATGGAATGATGTACTCAATAATATTGATGGGATAGTATATTCGCATAAGTGGGAATATTTGGACTATTTAGAGGAGATGAGGTATCGAAAGTCTTCTACACTTACCTTACAGCAGGTAAAAGAGCCAATTCTATCTTTTGTGGAATTCAGTGAAAAAGTGGAACGTGAAAGTGTTGAGGCTACAATGCAAGTTGAGAGTACTCAGGATGTTGCAGTAGAGGTAGCTACAGATGCTCAGAAAGATTTTGAATTAGATGTTACAGAAAATGATGTGGTTCATAAAAATCCGGTAGTTGAACCAGTAGTGGAGGACACAGTTGTGGTTGAACGGGTTATTGAAAAAACATTAACTATAGAAGAACGAGCAAAAGAGATTGCAACTTTTATTCGTAAAAATTATGGAAAATATGATAATGTGCCGGTAAAAGTAAAGGCAGAGCAGTTCCAGTTCTCAAACGATGATTTGGATGCAGATATGGAACTTCGTTCATTAGTGCTAAAGGAACTTAATGAGAAGATGTATGGTGCGGATTCGTTTGAGGATTATATGAGGATTGTGGATGCTACGGAGAAAAAGCAGTCGGATGAGTCCCGGAATGTTGAATGTTATAGTAATGATAAGTGTTGGAAAAGGAGTAGGTAGGCAGAATTAATGACGATATGGACAGGTGTTTTATGTACTAATAATATCTGTCCTTTACATAAAATTTACGGAATTTAAAATTTCATCATAATTTCACTTTACGATATTTTATTACTAATAGTATCTGTCCTATACATCATACACATTCTAAAAAATATAGAGGGAGAAATATTTTATTTCTCCGTTGATAAAATATGTTTCCCGGTTTATAATAGATGATGTGGATTCGAATGTTATTTTACGGAGGTACTATATGGAAGTAAGTTATAATAAATTATGGAAATTAATGATTGATAAAGGAATGCCTAATAAAAGTGATTTAAGAACTATTACAGGCATTGGTACAAATACATTGGCAAAACTCAGTAAAAATCAGCAAGTTAGTATGGAAGTTCTTATGAAGATATGCAATAAGCTTGATTGTGATATTTCGGATATCTGTGAATTCACAAAAGAAAACTAAAGGAGAATGATTACATAATGAATGCAATAGATTTATTCGCCGGGTGTGGTGGACTTTCAAAAGGATTTATGGATGCCGGATTTGATATTATAGTAGGAGTGGATAATGACCAGGCTGCGCTTAATACGTTTGCTAAAAATCATAATGGTGCAGTGGCATTGAATGCAGATTTGTCAAAGCAAGAAACTTTTGACGAAATAAAGAGAATTGCAGGAGATAGGGAAATAGATGTAGTAATTGCGGGACCACCATGTCAAGGCTTTTCTTTGACGGGACCACGTAATTTTGATGATGAAAGAAACAAGTTATATTTGGCTGTTATTGAGATTGTAAAACAGTATCAACCAAAGGCTTTTATTATTGAAAATGTTCCTGGTATGGCAACATTATATGAAGGACAAATAAAAGATGAGATTCTGCACCGTTTCAAGAAAATGGGATATAACATTGAGTGTAAAATATTATGCGCTGCAGATTATGGTGTTCCTCAGATGAGGAAAAGGTTAATCTTTATGGGGATTAGAAAAGATATTGGAACTCCTAAATTTCCAAAAGAGAAACTTGCACCAGAAAATTATCTAACCTGCCGTGATGCTGTTAGTGATTTGCCATCATTGGAGAATGACTTGGGAACTGAAGAAGCAGAGTATAATAATGAGCCATTAACCGATTATCAGAAATTGATGAGAGGTAATTGTTCAGTACTTTATAATCATATTGGAACAAATCATACACAAATGGTTAAGGACACAATTGCACTTGTTCCAGAAGGTGGGAATTATAAAGATCTTCCAGAAGGATGGGGAGAAAGTAGGAAGTTTCATATGGCTTGGACACGTTTGAACGGAAATGCTCCTGCAAGAACGGTGGACACTGGACATAGAAATCTATTCCATTATCAATACAACAGAGTTCCTACTGTAAGGGAAAGTGCAAGAATGCAGTCTTTCCCAGACGATTTCATATTTACAGGAACAAAAACACAGCAAAGCAGACAGGTTGGAAATGCTGTACCGCCCCTTTTAGGGCAGGCATTAGGTGAAGCTGTGTTATCAATAATTCAGGAGAATAGTGATAATGAAGAATAAAAAGATTAAATCGATAGATTTATTCGCAGGTTGTGGGGGGTTGATGGATGGCTTTGAACAGTCAGGTCATTATGATACAGTTGCTGCTGTTGAGTGGGAAAAGGCTCCATGTCGAAATCTTGAAAAAAGGCTAAGGGAAAAGTGGAAATACAATGATGCTGACCAACGAGTATTGAGATTTGATATTCAAAGGACAGATGAGTTGTTTTCTGGATGGAATGATGATAACGATTATGGAACATCGGTTGGGCTAGATAAATTGATAGAAGAAGCAAATGGTATTGATGTAATCATCGGTGGCCCACCATGTCAGGCATATTCAATAGCAGGGCGTGTTAGAGATGAAAATGGAATGCGGGATGATTACAGGAATTATCTTTTTGAAAGTTATATTAAGGTATTGGAGCGGTATCAACCTAAAGCATTTATTTTTGAAAATGTTCCGGGAATATTAAGTGCAAAACCTGGAGATAGGAACATTATAGAGATAATCCAAGAAAGCTTTGCTGAAGCAGGGTATTGCCTATTAGAAAATTTGAGTGAAGCGATTATAGATTTCACAGAATATGGTGTTCCACAGAACAGAAAAAGAATTATTATTTTTGGCGTTAAAAAAGACTATTTTGGAGAAAAGGCAGAAGCTATTGTTAAGCAATTTTATGCTGAGGCTCTTCCAAAATATAAATCAAAGAAAAAGAAAACAGTGTTAGAGGCAATAGGGGATCTACCAAAATTGTATCCTGTTGAAGAAGATATAAAAGTAAATGGAACAAGAACTCGTCATTCTTTACCGAATCCAAATGTTCCCAATCATATTGCAAGATGGCAGAGTGATAGGGATGTTGGTATCTTTAAGTTACTGACTGAGGACATTGAATCAGGTAGATGTGAGTACACGTCTATTAAGGCTTTAAAACAGCTTTATACAGACATGACAGGTAAATCATCTAATGTACACAAATACCATGTTATAAGATGGGACGAGCCGAGTAATTTGATACCAGCTCATTTGTATAAAGATGGATTGAGGCATATACATCCTGATTCTTCACAGCAGAGAACTTTGACTGTACGAGAAGCTGCAAGATTGCAGACATTCCCTGACGATTATATTTTTGATGGAAGTAATATGGAATTGTATAAGATGATTGGAAACGCAGTTCCACCACAGTTTGCAAAATGTTGTGCAAATGCAGTGTACGACATTCTACAACAGTTCGACAATGAGTAACGGAGGTGTTGGTATGGCATATACTACTCAGCAAGCTGTTGATACATTAAATGGGTATTTAGGTATTTCAGAAGAAAGAAAAGAATATATTGAGGATACCAAAAATAGAGGTTTTGTATTAACACTTGATTCTGGAGAAAAAATAGTAATTTTTATTTATCCACTTGTTCATAAGCAGGATAATACAAAGAATTATTTTGATACAAGAGATAGCGGCGCATATGAAAGAGGTGTTGCATGGAAATATGCGTTAAAACATGGAATGAAGTATTTTTGCTTTGGTGTAAATAATCAAGTTGATAAATTTAATGATTATGTATTCAGCTTGGAATGCAATGAAACAATAATTGAAAAGATATCAGGAACAAAAAATGGTTCAAGAAATGGTCCGGGAAACCAGATAATAATTCCCAATGATTACATCCCAAGTGATATGTTTGAACGAATTAAGAATAGACTTGGTATCTATATTTCAGCAGTCAGAAAAGATGGTTTATATGAGTACTTAAAGCTTTATGACAATAGACCATATTTGTCGAAAGATATTGATATTGATGTAGAAGTAGAAGATCCAGAGGAACGAAACAAGAGACTCTTTCGTTATTGGATGGGATTACAAGTCAAGCCAGAAGGGGATTCCGATGCCGGAAACCCGTATAGTAGTTCATCTATTGACCAATATGTAAGCAATGTAGCTAACACGCCCCTTTCTTCAATGCCTGATAAAAGTGTCTTTTACACCACAAATATCGGTGATGTAGAGACCACAATTGAAGTGCTTGATAATTCTGAAAAGAAGAATAATACACAGCGAAGTGCATTAAAGAAATATCTTGAATATTTGAAAAATTTGGTATCTGATGAAGATTGTGAGGAAGTGTTTACGCATAGTCTGTTCGGAATTCATATTAAAGAAAAGAACAATGCCTTGTCAGACGATAATCCTCATGTTTGCATAGGATGGTCTGATATGGGAGATTTATCGGGTATATCGGATAAAGGTGCGTTGGCCACTCTCTATGATGAGCATTTTGAGAAGAATAGCAGAGGTAGGGGACAAGATATAGGCCAAGTGTGGAGATTCCTTAATGATGTCAAGGAAGGTGACTATATCATCTACGCAGAAAATTCTGTGTTCCATATTGGTAGGATTGAGTCAGAATACTATTATGATGAAACCGAATATCCTGACCAGAGTTCTGATTATAAGAATACACGCAAGGTTAGATGGCTTAAGAAGAATATCAGCAGATCTGTTTTATCTTCCGACCTTCATAACTCCTTAAAGACAGCAATGTCTATTTGGTCGTTAAATGATTATAAATCCCCAGTATCTGACTTGCTACGTGGTACATATCAGAAAGACGATGACAGAATTGAAGAGGAAGATGAAAATATGGAATTAGTATTTAATACAGATATTAAAACAAAATACGAGAGAAACCGTATTGTATTTGGGGCACCTGGTACAGGTAAGAGTTATGGATTAAAGGATGATTGTGAAAAACTGATGGAAGATACTACAGGTACCTATGAGCGAGTAACATTCCATCCTGATTATACATATTCGCAGTTTGTAGGAACATATAAGCCTGTTATGGATGAATATGGTAACAGTATTCGTTATGATTTTGTTCCCGGTCCGTTTATGAGAGTTTATGTAGAAGCTCTTAAGAGTGGAAGAACAGATACCCCACAACCACATCTTCTTTTGATTGAAGAAATCAACAGAGCTAAAGTAGCAGCAGTTTTTGGTGATGTATTCCAGTTGCTTGACCGGGATGATGATGGTGTCAGCGAGTATGAAATTCAAGCATCGGAAGACATCAGAAGATACCTTGCAAAGGAACTTGGAGGAAATGCAGATAACTATAAAAAAATCCGTATCCCAAACAATATGTTTATATGGGCAACGATGAATAGTGCAGACCAGGGGGTATTTCCTATGGATACAGCTTTTAAGAGAAGATGGAATTTTGAATATCTTGGAATTAATGAGAATGAAGAAAAGATAAAGGGTATCGGAAAGATAATGCTTCCTGGCTGTGATGAGCCGATTGAATGGAATACTCTTCGTAAGGCAATCAATGATAAGATGTCATCTTCTGATTTCAAGATTAATGAAGATAAGTTGATGGGACCATTTTTCCTATCAAAGAAGGTAATCGCATCTGACGAAAATGGAATGATTATTGATACCGATAGATTCATCGATGCATTCAAGAGTAAAGTTATTATGTATCTTTATGAGGATGCTGTAAAACAGGGTAAGCATAGATTCTTTGAAGGCTGTGACAGTAGTAAATATTCATCAGTATGTGAGGCATTTGATGAAAAGGGAACGGCAATATTTGGACCAACCTTCAGAGAGACATTTTATGATAAACAAAGGAATGATGCGTAATGAAAATTGTATCAAGCTACGTCAGAGAGCAAAAAAGATACACCAAGAATGATTTAAAAAGCATATTCTCCTTTGATGAATCCGGAGTGGAAAAGTTCATAAAGAATTTGAAAGCCTACGGAGTATTGAAAAGTGTAAAGAATAGTACGTACCAGTTGGAGATGTCTGACTTGGTGGATGAAGATATAGAGATTACAGAGGAAACAGCCGAGAGCGGTGATTGTCTTTATGTATTTACCTATGTGGGAATTATCACTTGTGGAAGTCGTGTTGTAAAGGTGTTTCCGAAATATCTTTTATCTAAAAAGGAAGATCCACTTGATGAAATGAAACAGGTGGTAAAGGTTCTGGAAAGGTACAGTCGTTCTGAAGAACAGATAATAAATGTGTTCAATGGCAATGGGGAAAATCGCAGCTTTAATATTTTGGCAGTAATTCTTTTTTTGCTGAATGACTATTATGAGTACGGAATTTACACTAACAGTGAAGATATTGTAGAAGTGAATGGGGAGGGCGAGATTCTATGGGGTAAGACCATAGATGAGAGCTTTGCATTAATTGAAGATAATCGTCCATATTATATGGAATTGTACACAGGAAAGACCGTGGATGATGATATGGATTATTTCAAAAGACTGCATGAGTGTGTTTTGACAGAATGTTCCCATCAATTGCATGAGGCACAGTTGGATACATTATTCGATATGGATGTCTTGGAACTCTCAGAGGAGAGTTTGCAGGATTTTGGAGATAGAGATTACATTCTTGAGCGTATTTATAAGGAATTGAATATCCAATTTAATACAAGAAGACAGATATTATTAAAGACTCTGTATGCCTATATTTCACAGGACAGAAGAATGCTTGAGGAAAACGATGGCATCAGTATGTTTGGAACAACGGCTTACCATGCAGTTTGGGAAAAGGTCTGTGCAGAGGTTTTTGATAACAAGCTGCATACGACATTGGGACAGCTAAAGATGTCAGCACCTTTGGCGGAACAGTATCAGTCAATGAAGAAGAAAACTCTCATAGAGATTATTGAGAAACCTATATGGGAGGGAGTTGATACAACAGAAACTGCATCTGATACTTTAATCCCGGATTTGATTAGTATTCCAAAGTTTGATGGAGTTGATTATTTCATTATTTTTGATGCAAAGTATTATAACATCCAACTTGAAAAGGGGAAATCACTTCGTGGAAATCCGGGAGTTGGAGATGTGACAAAGCAGTATCTGTATCAGCTCGCATACCGGGAATTTATCAAAGCCCATAACATAGCTGTGGTGAAAAACTGTTTTCTTATGCCGACAGAAGGGAATGAAATTGTTAAGAAAGGTACAGCAAAGATGCCTATGCTTGAGGCATTAGGTTTGGAAAATATACAGATAAGACTGATTCCAGCAAAAATGCTTTATGAGTGTTATTTGACGCAGAGAAAGATTAATATTAATTTGTTGGACTTATAGGAAAGGGAAATTTTCATGGAGGCTAATAAAGGTTATATGGGTCGTCTACTGAATGGTGACGAAAAAAATGTTATACCTGTATATCAGAGAGCATACAGTTGGAAAAAGAGTGATTGTGAATTGCTGTTAAGTGACTTGTATCCGTATATGAGAAGGGGAGTCAAACCTATTTTTTTGGAAGTATAGTATATGTGGCAAATAATTTAGGAGGATATACAGAATATATAATTATTGATGGGCAACAGCGCATAACAACAGTGTCATTGTTGTTATGTACTATTAGCAATTATTTGATGAGTTTTCCTTGTGAAGGTGTTATGATTAATACAAAAAAGATTACAACAGCATATCTGACAGATGAATATGCGGAGGATGAAAAGAAACTGAAACTGAAGTTGATAGAAGGGGATGACTATGCTTATGACCAGTTGATTTCTAATAGCAAACCGGTGGAAGGTAGTTTGATTACAGCAAATTATCAGCTATTTTATGATGCAGTCGCATCTATGAAAGATGAGCAGTTAATTGGTCTTTATGATTCTATTATGAGGTTGGAGATCGTTCATGTTAGTCTTGAACCATCAAAAGGCGATGACCCACAGTTGGTATTTGAAAGTTTAAATTCTACAGGACAAAAATTGTTAGAGGGAGATAATAGACATTGTAAATGAACTAATGGAGCTAGTGTTTGGGAAGCAATTTGGTAAATAGTCAAGAAGTATTTTGAAATGATTTTCAGAAAAAAGGGTAACTTTAATAGACCTACGGCTTATTTCTCAAAAAAGACGTAAGTTAAGAATTCGATATGGATTACCTACTCTTTTCCGGAGAGTA
>JAXJWH010000067.1:0-130785 GCA_036308125.1 Agathobacter sp. | reverse complement strand
TTGTACAAATCCACAATTTGTTGTTTAAACTCTTGTGTGTACTTCTTTTGGTTTTTAGCCATGTTGAACAGCTCCTTTACATTATTATGATTATTATAGACCGTTCAACTTTTTATGTCTATGGTTATATACTAACACCATATCACAACAATTTATGTAGGCTACAGATATAATGAAAAATATAATGTTGAACCTGAATTTTGTTTCGGACATGGATTATCATATACTAAATTTGAATATGATAATCTTGAAATTAACCCAGATGAAAAAACAATATCCTGCGTTGTAAAAAATACAGGAGAATATGACGGCAGTGAAATTGTGCAGGTTTACGTTCACAGAAAGGATTCAAAGCTGGTTAAGGAACTTGCAGGTTTTGATAAAATATTCCTTAAAAAGAATGAATCAGCTAAAGTGACAATTGAAATCGAATCATGGCAGGATGATGCAGAGTGGTACATAGGAAGTTCACTTAGTGACATTCGTCTTAGTAATTAAAACTATATATAACAAAATGTATACATAACGGAAAAAGTCGCAGGTTTGAAAGAAGCCTGCGACTTTTTATTAAAATAATATATATATTCTTAAAAAAGTATTAAAATAATCATATGCTTTATTATGGCTTTTCATTCTGTTACAATGGTATTAGGTTACTGTATTTAAATTGGTAAGTGTGTTTGTATTCTAATGAGAAAAAATAAAGAATATAGTTGAAATATCAGGTTAAGGAGAATGAATATGGATAAAAAGATGAAACAGAATATGTGGTTAATTGCTTTTGGCGTGATTTTGTATGTTGCATTAATGAATTTTAGTTCTGTATTGATATTTTTTGAGAAAATAGTTTCAATTACACTACCGTTATTAGTTGGTTTTGCACTGGCATTTATGCTTTCAGTTCCAATGAAAGGATTTGAAAAACTGCTTAAAAAAGCATGTGACAAATTTAAGTTACGAATAAAAGATAAACTGGTACAGATTTTAAGTCTGATTTTAACTATTTTAAGTATCCTGTTTGTATTTGTATTGGTTTGTTCCATTGTTATTCCGGAAATAGTAGTTTCCGTTAAGGGAATAGCATTATTAATCAAGGATAAATGGCCTGTATGGGCGGCAATGCTTAAGGAATATGATATTGACACGACAATGATTGCAGACTGGGTTGAAAATCTAGACTTTGAGAATGTGCTGCTTGGAATAATGGATAACGCAGGGGGTGTGTTAGATGGAATTGCAGGAACTGCAGCATCAACAATCTCAGTTATTGTGACAACATTACTTTCACTTGTTTTTATGTTCTATGTGTTAATAAGCAAGAATGAATTAAGAAGACAGACGAAGAAATTATTATATGCAAATATTAGAAGGGATATTGCAGATAAAATTATGGATGTGGCAAGACTTGTGGAAAATACTTACAGTAAATTTTTATCAGGTCAGTGTATAGAAGCCATAATCCTTGGAAGTCTTATGTTTATAGCATTTAGTATATTCAGACTTCCATATGCGGGTCTTATTGCAATTTTAACAACGGTTTGTGCATTTATTCCTTATGTTGGAGCATTTGTATCGTGTGGAGTAGGGGTTTTACTTACTTTACTTAATGATCCGATTCAGGCAATTTTATGTTTTATAGTCTATGAAGTGGTTCAGTTTATTGAAAATCAGTTTATATATCCAAGGGTTGTTGGAACTTCCGTGGGACTGTCTCCATTGTGGACTTTTATTGCAGTATTAATAGGAGGAAAACTTTTTGGTATTGTGGGAATATTATTCTTTATTCCACTTACTTCAGTGATATATAGTCTGGTTCGTGACGTGACGAATATAAAATTAAGAAAAAGAAAAGTAAACATTGAATAAGACAGGTAATATTTGGGGGGATGACAAATGATAAATATTATATTTTTAGGTCTTATTAGTTTTTTTGCTGACATTAGTGCAGAGATGGTATATCCAATAATTCCTTTGTATTTAACATCGGCTTTTGGGGCTACACCTGTACTTGTTGGAATAATAGAAGGTATTGCAGAAAGTACGGCAAGTCTTTTAAAGGTATTTAGCGGATATGTGACGGACAAATATAAAAAGAAAAAACCTATTGCGTTTGTAGGATATGCCACAGGACTTATATATAAACTTGCATTAATTCTTGCTACATCATGGGCAGGAATACTGGCGGCAAGGGTAATAGACAGGCTTGGAAAAGGGATTCGTACATCTCCAAGGGATGTTATGGTAAGCGAAAGCGCCGATGGAAAAAATATGGGAAAAGCCTTTGGAATACACAAAGCCCTTGACATGGCAGGTTCAGCAATTGGAATTTTATTATCATATTTTCTTTTGAAAAATGTGGCAGGTAATACATCTGATTACAAATTTATATTTGCTATATCTGCAGTTCCAGCTGTTATGGCACTTTGTATGTTTTTCTTTGTAAAGGAGAAAAAAGAAGAAAGGGTTATAAATAAGCGTACAAAATTCTGGACAAGCTGGAAAAGTCTTGATAAAGGGTTAAAATTATATTTATTTGTGGTCTTTATATTTACCCTTGGAAATTCTTCTAATACATTTTTGTTACTAAGGGCAAAAAGTGCCGGATTTACAGATACATCCGTAATATTATTATATTTTATATATAATCTTACAGCATCATTTCTTGCGGTGCCATGTGGAAAAATATCTGACAAAGTGGGACGTAAAAAAGTTCTTATTGCAGGATATATTATGTTTGCAATTGTCTATATGGGATTTGGAAGTGCAAATTCAGACTGGATGTTTGTGATACTTTTTATTGCGTATGGTATGTATACGGCAATGAGTGCAGGTGTGGAAAGAGCATATATAGCGGAAATATCACCTAAGGAGCTTAAAGGAACAATGTTAGGTTTACATTCAACAATTGCAGGGGTAGCACTTTTGCCAGCAAGCATAATAGCAGGGTTCTGGTGGGAATATGCAGGGGCTTTTGCTCCATTTTGGTTTGGAAGTACAATGGCACTTGTTGCTGTTGTAATTTTAATATTTTTCTTAAAGGAAAACAAAGAATACAATTTATAAAAGTTACATTGTAGCAAATATAATACAAGAAAAATTCATTAAATTGTTTTATAATATATAAAAAGTAATTTATTAAAGAGAGGTAAAAGTATATGACAAATAAGTGGTGGAAAAATGCTGTAATTTATCAGATTTATCCAAGAAGTTTTCAGGATAGTAACGGGGATGGCATTGGCGATTTAAAGGGAATTATTAAGAGATTAGATTATCTTAGTGATTTAGGTATTGATGCTATCTGGCTTTCACCTGTATATAAATCTCCACAGGATGATAACGGATATGATATAGCTGATTATCAGGACATTGAGCCTATGTTTGGATGTCTTGATGACATGGAAGAATTAATCAATGAGGCAAAAAAAAGAAATATCCGTATAATCATGGATTTAGTATTAAATCATTCTTCTGATGAGCATTACTGGTTTAAGGAAGCAAAAAAGAGCAAAGATAATCCATATCATGATTATTATGTATGGAGAGATGGTAAAGAGGGTGTTTTGCCTAATGACATGAACAGTGTATTCGGAGGCAGTGCTTGGGAATGGGTTCCTGAACTTGGACAGTATTATTTCCATCAGTTTACGCCAAAGCAGCCTGATTTAAATTGGGACAATCCTAAGGTAAGACGTGAATTATATGACATGATTCTTTGGTGGATGGATAAGGGCGTTGGTGGTTTCAGACTTGATGTAATTGACCAGATTGCAAAAGAGCCTGACAAGAAAATAACTCAGAACGGACCTAATCTGCATAAATATATCAGGGAGATGAGCAAGGAAACTTTCCAGAAGGGAGATTTAATTACAGTTGGTGAGGCATGGGGTGCAACTCCGGAACTGGCTAAATTATATAGTAATCCTGATGGAAGCGAATTTTCTATGGTTTTCCAGTTTGAGCATATTGGACTTGACCAGCAGGAGGGCAAGGGAAAATGGGATTTATCACCACTTCCATTTTTAAAGCTTAAAGAAGTTCTGACACGCTGGCAGAATGAGATTTATAACTGCGGATGGAACAGTCTTTTTTGGAATAATCATGATTTACCACGTATTGTATCACGTTGGGGGAATGATAAGGAATACAGAATTGAGTCAGCTAAGATGCTTGCTATGTTACTTCATGGAATGCAGGGAACACCATATATTTATCAGGGTGAAGAACTTGGAATGACTAACGTAGCATATGATATTGAAGAATATAAGGACGTAGAAACTCTTAATGTATATAAGGAAAGATTGCAAAAGGGATATTCAAAAGAAGATATCATGAAGTCCATTCATGCGAAAGGTCGTGATAACGGACGTACTCCAATGCAATGGGATGATAGCGAAAATGCCGGATTTACAACAGGCAAGCCTTGGATAAAGGTTAATCCAAAATATAATGAAATCAATGCAAAAAGTCAGGTTAATGATGAAAATTCAATTTTTGCATGTTATAAGAATCTTATCAAATTCAGAAAAGAATATGAGGTATTTGTTGACGGTAAATTCAATTTATTGTTGGAAAATGACGAAAATATTTTTGCTTATGAAAGAGAAAATGATAATCAAAAACTCGTGGTTATCTGTAATTTCTATGGTAATACAATAGATATGCCTTTAAATGACAATGTAAAGGATATGGATTTGTTGTTATGTAATTACAAGGATATAGATGATGCAAATATTCTTAGACCATATGAAGCAAGAATGTATATAATTTAATTAATAAATAGATTTAACCCCTTTTTCCAAAAAATATAGATAAACTTTGCATTTTTTTGTGAAATGTTCGATATATAATATAGATTAGTTTAGCTTTTGACTCTATATTATGTAGTAGTTTAGATGCTAAAGGAAGAAGGGGCTTTCTTTAGTTTAAGCCAAAGTTATTTAAGAGTATTGATAAATTATATTATTGAATAAGGGAATGGATTATGGGTGAATTTAAGAGTTTAGTATTCTATGTATTGGCAATGTTATGTGCAACAATGTTTTTTTCAATGTATAAATCAAAACGCAAGTTATACAGGAAAGCAGGGGTTTTTGCAGGAATTATGATTCCGACATTAGTTTCAGGATTCAGGTACGATGTTGGAACTGATTATGATACATACAATTATATTTTTTCGGTAATCAGACAATTAAGTGTTGGTGATATTTTGGCTGAAAAAGTTAATTTGCATATGGAAAAAGGCTTTATGTTTTTCGTAAAGTTGTTATCATGCATTGGCAATAATAAATTTATATTTGGAATGATAACTTTATGCACAGTATCAATTTTTGCGTATACGATATTAACACAATATAGAAATAGAAACCTTACTGTAGTATATGCTTTATTTTTATTTATACATTATTTTTCTTCACTTAACATAATAAGACAATATCTTGCTATGGCTATTGTTTTCTGGGGAATGAAATATATATTTGAAAATAAATTTCTAAAGTACATTATAGTAATAGCGATGGCATCTTTTATACACATTACAGTTATTGTAACGTTACCAATGTGGTTTTTATGGGATCACAAACGAAACAGGTGTATAAAAGTAGAAAAAAAGGGTGTAATTTTCGTTATGGCACTTATTGTTGTAATGTATTGGAAACAAATATTAAAAATAGTCTTAACATTAAATATTCCTTTTTTACAAAAATTTATTCCTTACCTTGAGGCAAATGAAGCAAGTAACAGAACATTTTATGTCAAAATCTTTATGCTGATTGTTATAATTTTGGGAATGAAATGTTTGAAGGTATATGATGAGAGAATTGAGTGTTTTGTATATCTTTACGCTATTGGTACTATTATAGAATATGTAGGATTTTATATTCCTTTTGCTAAAAGGGCTGGACTTTATTATTCGTTCCCGGGACTTATTGTGATGAGTCTTCCTGAGATGATGTTTAAAAAGAATAACAGATTTATAGTTAATTTATTTGTAATTGGAATTGCCATTATCTATTTCATATTGTTTGCATATATACTGGGGCAGGGTGGAGTAATTCCATATAAAGTTAATTAATAATCAGATTGCCAGAATAAATATAATAGTTAATTTATAAAAGGAGTTTTTGATGAAGAACAAAAAGTATTTAATTATATGTAGTTTAATATTTTTAACAACTGCATTTTCAGTTACATCATGTGGTGGCAATTCTTCAAAAGATAGCATTAACAATAACAAATCAGAAAATAATATAGAAAATAGTTCTCAGATTTCTGAAAGTAATAATGAAAATAAAAATACGAATTTAAAAGAAAATGAGGATACAGAAAATAAAAACAGGAATGAAGAAACTACTAGTAACAATTTAATTAAATCAGGAGGTAATACTCTTGAAACAAGAATAGAAGTTCCTGATGGATATAAAAGGGTAGAAGCTTGCGATGGAAGTTTAGGAGAATTTATTCGTTCATATCCCCTTAAGGATGCAGATGAGCCGCTGCTTTTATATAATGGAAAGAAGAAGTTTAATCAGTCGTCAGGTGCCGCAGTTTTTTCACTGCCACTAGAAGACATGGATTTGCAGCAGTGTGCAGATTCAGTAATGAGGGTATACGCTGAATATTTCTGGGAAAATAAAGAATACAATAAGATAAGATTTCATTTTACAAATGGCTTTTTGTGTGAATATACAAAATGGCGGGATGGTTACAGAGTAAAAATTGACGGAAATAATGTAACCTGGAGCAAAGAGGCATCATATGATGATTCGTATGAGAATTTTGTAAGTTATCTTCATATGGTATTTAATTATGCAGGTACACTTTCTATGGAAAGTTATGAGACAAAGGAAATTTCCTTAGATGACATGACTATTGGTGATGTAATTATTAAAGGTGGAAGTCCGGGGCATGTGGTTTTGGTGATTGATGAATGTAAGAATTCGGATGGAAAAAGTGCATATCTTTTGGGACAAGGGTACATGCCGGCACAGGAATTTCATGTTATTACAAATCCGCTGCATGGGGATGATCCATGGTATTATGAAGATGAAATCAGCTTTCCACTTGAAACTGCTGAATATGAGTTTGAAGATGAAAGCATGATTAGAAAATTAATATATTGAAAAAATCTTTTCCACAAGTTAATATAATTGTAGTTTTAGTCCAAAGCGAAAGGAGATTAAAATGAGGAAAAGTAAGATAATAGGCAGGATTGCAACCGCAGTTTTGGTGGTTATGACTTGCTCCTTTGGAATGAATAGCAGCATAAAGGCAGATGAGACGGAAAATACAGGGTATGTTCCAATGCCATGGGAAGAAAATGTTCCTTCCTATGAAAGTCCTAATGCAAAAATTGCAACATCCATTCCTTCAAGCTATATGAATAATATAGATAAAATAGAAGAAACATATCCAAAAGCAAAGGACCAGGGAGAATACGGAACATGTTGGGCTTTTTCAGGAATTGAGCTTGCTGAGTTTCAGATGATAAATGAAGGAGAAGCAAGAAAAACCATTGATTTAAGTGAACTTGCTTTGGCATATTTTACATATAATAGTGTAACTGATCCTTTGGGCGGCACAAAGGGGGATAAGCTTTCCATACAAGGAGGCAATGACTTTTTGTCAGTTGGAGGAAATCTCTTATTTGGCGCAAGGGGGATGTTTAAATGGCAGGGGCCAATAGCTGAAAAGCTGGCTCCATATGATACAGCTGAAACTGTATTAAAAAAAGGTATTGAGTCAAATCGTGCTTACAATTTTGATGAAGCTCACCTTGAAAATATGTATTTAATCAGTAGGAGTTCAAATGCATCAGACATAAAGAAATACATAATGGAAAATGGTGCAGTGGGTGTTCAGTATTATGCATCAGGTGATGAAAGTGATTTTAAGAAGGTGACATATTCCCCATCCACAGGAGTAAGTCAGAAAGTATATACATACTATTGTCCTTATCCTTTACAGGCAAATCATGTTGTTGTTATTGTAGGATGGGATGATAATTTTTCAAAATCAAATTTTAAGAATAGTCCAGGAAAAAATGGTGCGTGGCTGGTAAGAAACAGCTGGGCTGACAGCATATCAGAAGACTATGGTAGTTATTTCTGGCTTTCATATTATGATAAATCTCTTCAGGATGCAGCATATGTATATGATTTTGGCTCAAAAGATAATTATGATTATAATTATCAGTATGACGGTGGTTCTGTTGTATGGGCATCGGGATATACTAAGGCTGCCAATATATTTACGGTTAATTCTTCATCAACATATGGAGAAAAATTAGAAGCAGTTAATTTATCATTCATAAATGATTCTTCCGTATCTTATAAGATAAAAATATATACTGATTTAAGTTCTGACAACCCTTATAGCGGAGTTTTGGTATCTTCCCAAAGCGGTGTAACAAAATATGCCGGCATGTATACCATAAAACTTAAAAATCCAGTGCTCCTTAATAAAGGCAGCAAATATGCGGTGGTTGTGGAAACTTCAGGTGGAGTATCAATAGATTCTGAATGTAACTATAATCTTGGATGGGGTAAGTCAGTAGTATCATCCCAAAGTGGACAAAGTATGTATTATTCAGGTAGTACATGGAAAAGTAAAACCAACGGAAATTTCTGTATAAAAGCATATACTAATGTAGCAACAAATCCGGGAGATACTATTCCTGCATCAACTACAATTAAAGCCACAACATCAGGAAGTAAAATTAATTTATCATGGAATAGTGTATCATGTGCAGGATATGAAGTTGAGATGGCAACAGTTACTTCTTCTGATCCTTCAAAATATACCTGGACAAAGATTTATACAGGTTCAAAAACATCATATACTGTAACAGGATGTAAATCCAATACCATTTACGGATTCAGAATAAGAGCATACAAAACATCAGGCGGAAAAATTTATTCAAAATATAAAATTGCCTATTCTGATGGAAGAATGAGTGCAATATCTGTTTCAAATGCCGCTTCGATAATTAATTTGAAATGGAATAAGGTACAAGGTGCCACAGGGTATGTGATAATGCGTAGCACAAATGGAGGAAGTTATAAGGCATTAGTTACAATAAGCAGTCCTTCAGTTGTGGAATATGAAGATTCATCTGTTTCCAATGGAACAACTTATTCATACAAGGTGGTTGCAAAAGCAGGATGTGTTTGTAAAGTTACATCTGAGGCTAAAACCATGTGTTATCTTAAGCCGGTGAAAATAACATCCATAACAAATCCGTCATCTAAGGCGTTAAAAGTTTCATGGAGTTCAAATACCAAAGCCACAGGCTATCAAATAAAATACAGCAGAGACAGCAGTATGTCTAAATACAAAACTGTAAAAATAACTAATAAGTCAACACTTAATAAGACAATAAAGAGTCTTACAAAGGGTAAGAAATATTATGTAAAAGTAAGAGCTTACAAATCAAATTATTACAGTGTATACAGTGCCAAAAAATCTATAACAATTAAAAAATAAATGCAATGGGGCGGTGTCTTTTGATGCCGTTCTTTTGGTATAATAGGGGAAGAAAATGGCTAAATTTAAAAATATCGTAGATGAGATATCACAGGACGGAAAAATAAATAAAGAACAGCTTAAAATTTTACTTGATACAACAGATGCTGAATCAATAAATTATCTTTATGAAGAGGCAAGAAGAAAAGCAGATAAAATATTTGGCAAAAGGATATATGTAAGAGGTCTTATAGAATTTAGTAATTTTTGTAAAAATGACTGTTTGTATTGCGGAATCAGAAAAAGCAATCCAAATGCTAAAAGGTACAGACTCTCAGAGGAAGAAATCTTAAATTGCTGTGAAACAGGTTACGAATTAGGATATAGAACTTTTGTATTGCAAAGTGGAGAGGATTTGTATTTTGATGATAACAGACTTTGTAATCTAATAAGTAAAATAAAAGAAAAATACAGTGACTGTGCAATTACCTTATCAATAGGGGAAAAAACAAAGGAAAGCTATCAAAAATATTTTGATGCAGGTGCTGACAGATATCTCCTTCGACATGAGACGGCAGGAAAAATTCATTATGGAAAGCTTCATCCTAAGGAATTGTCCTTGGAAAATAGAAAGGAATGTCTTTATAATTTAAGAGAAATCGGGTATCAGGTTGGTTGTGGTTTTATGGTTGAATCGCCATATCAGACAGTGGATGATATTTTTAATGATTTTATGTTTATAAAAGACCTGAAACCTCAGATGATTGGAATTGGTCCTTTCATACCGCAGCATGATACTCCCTTTAGTGATTTTAAGGCAGGAAGCTGTGAAAAGACTCTTAAATTGTTAGCGCTACTACGATTGACCAATCCATATGCACTTATTCCGGCAACTACTGCCCTTGGAACAATTTCACCAATCGGTAGGGAGATGGGAATTAAAGCAGGGGCAAATGTGGTAATGCCTAACATATCACCTGTGGAGGCAAAAAGCAAATATACATTATATGATAATAAGATTTGTATTAGTGAAGAGAATTTAGAATGTAGGAATTGTCTTGAACAAAGAATGAAATCAATAGGATATGAAATTGTAACAGATAGAGGAGATTATAAGGAATATGACATTGAATGAAACACCATCAGCTGAAAGATTGCACATAGGTTTTTTTGGAAAAAGTAATAGTGGAAAATCATCAATTATTAATAGTTTTATTGGGCAAAATGTATCTATAGTGTCAGACATTAAGGGAACAACAACAGATCTGGTATACAAAGCAGTAGAGATTAATCCATTAGGTCCCTGTGTGCTTATTGATACAGCAGGTTTTGATGATGATAGCAAGCTTGGAAACATGAGAATTGAAAAAACAAATCTTGCTGCACAAAAAACAGATATAGCAATTATCACGATTTCAGTTGAAGATTATAAAGATATTGATAATTTTATTTTTAAATTGCATTGCCCATTGGAAAATAGTTGGTATACTATATTTAAGGAGAGAAAAACTCCGATTATCTTTGTGGTAAATAAAAGCGATATTGATGATAATAAAAGTAAATTAATTGCCGGATTAATTAAAGAACAGACTAATGAGGATGTTATCTGTGTCAGTGCAAAAACAGGTGAAGGAATAGACAATATAAAAAAAGCATTAATTAAAGCAATGCCGGAAAATTTTGGGGAAGAATATATAACCGGTAATCTGGTAAAAGATGGAGATTGTGTGCTTTTAGTTATGCCTCAGGATATTCAGGCACCAAAGGGCAGACTTATTTTGCCACAGGTACAGACAATCAGGGAACTTTTAGATAGAAAATGTCTTGTGCTTAGTGTTACAACAGACAAAATGAATGATATGCTTTCAAAATTAAAAGAACCACCTGAATTAATAATTACAGATTCACAGGTTTTTGACTATGTATATAAGAATAAGCCAAAGGAAAGCAGGCTTACATCATTTTCCGTATTATTTGCAGCATACAAAGGTGATATTAAATATTATGTAAAGGGAGCTGCAAAGATTGGATATCTTAATGAAGATTCCAAGGTGCTTATAGCAGAATGTTGTTCTCATGCTCCAATGGATGAAGATATTGGCAGAGTGAAGCTTCCTGGATTATTAAGAAAAAAAGCAGGGCAGGGATTAACAGTGGATGTTGTAAGCGGAGCAGATTTTCCGGATAATCCAACAGGCTATGACCTTATTATTCAGTGTGGGGCATGTATGTTTAATCGGAAATATGTTCTTTCCCGTATTGGTATTGCCAAAAAATATAATGTGCCAATGACTAATTATGGTATCGCAATAGCGTATCTTACAGGAATATTGGATAAAATTTCAGGGATTGAGTAAAGGAATAATATGAAAAAGAAAAAAGTATATTTGTGTTTAGCATTATTAATTATTATTGTAGTGGTGATAGCGGTGTTTCTGGCGTCACCATATCTTAGAATGGAAAAAATCATAAAGGATTTAATAAATTCAGATTATGAATACACACTTGAATATGAGATATCGGGTCTTGACATTACAAATGTTCCATCTGAATTAAAAGGCAAAATAGAAGGAAAAAAATCAGATGACATTGTAAAAGGCAATATATATGTAGAAGATAGCAAATATCTGGAATTATATGCCCAAAGAGGCGGAGAATATCTTTTTAATATTAAGCCTGCAATTAAGAAAATAATAGATAATGTAAAAACAGATTTGCCTTTTTCTCTTGGAATATTTTCCCAGACAGTTCCGGATACCTATATCTCCCTTGACAGAATTAATGAAATAGCAGGTGGAGATGATTTTAAGGAATTAGATGGAGTGGAACTTTTTACAGATTTATCAAAGGAACATTCTTATCATATCCAAAGAGTAGATGCACCCATAGGGCTGGATACAGTAAGCAGAAATTATTTCCAGATTATTTTTGAAGATGTTGATGCGGATATTATTGTAGGATTACCTAAGTTAGATGATGAAGTTTACATGAAGATAAGTCACAATGAAGTTAAGCTGGAATTTAATATTTCATATCAGAAGAAACCCTTAGACGATATGGAAATGCCAAAGGAAAATATTAAAGAATCTTCAGTAGAGCTTTTAAAGCAGATATATGCAATCTGGAAAATTAAAGAAGATTAAAAAGGTAAAACAGACATTGAAAGATTAAGGCAAGTCATATATAATTAATATATTAACGTGTCATTTGTATTATTATTAAGTGGCATTAATTTTACTATAGGAAAGGATAAAGGGTGAAAGTTATGAAACCAAGTCATCGTAAAGATGTGATTATTGCAAGGGTTATTTTTGCATGTATATGTCTTGCTCTCCTTGCCGGAATAGTTGCAATCGTAATTATGGTATCGTCCCATAATAAGAGGGAAAATTCAAAACCAGAAGATAATAAGACAGTAGTTGAAAGTCAGACTGAGGAAAAAGAACAAACACAACAGGAATCAGAAAATGTTATTAATAGAGATGAAATTGTTACAGAACAGACAGAAATTGAACTTCCAAAGGAAGTTAAAGTTAAGACAACAACAGGTGTAAATTTAAGATCCGAGCCTGACAAAGAGGCAAGTATACTTACTCTTGTGCCAGAAGATACACAATTGGTTGTTATTGAAGAGGACAATGGCTGGGTTGAAGTTACATATGATGGACATACAGGGTATATTTATACCGAATTTGTTAAGGAGATGGCACAGTAGCTTGGTTTAGGGGGAAACAAAAGTTAAATGTCAATGACAGGAAAAGAAAGTAAAATCCTGGATTTCTGACAGGTAGTGGGGAATGCTTGTGGAAACCGGGATTTTTTGTGAGGATTTAGTATTATGATGTGGATATTGTTTACCGAAGGCGCTGCACTTTGCATGGCTTTTGCAGCGGTTATGGCAAAGACAGGCTCAAAGCATGGAAATTATGCTTTATCAGTAGCAGTAGCAGGAACTGTATTGTGTGTATTATCTTATTTTACAAGTGTAAAGCCTATTACACTTCATGCAATTATGAAGTTAGACCTTAATACTTGGATTTTTTTGATTTTATCGGGAGTTGCTACAGGTGGAATGGGAATATATTTTTTCAAGTCTTTACAAGGCGGTCCCATTACAAAGGTTGTGCCAATACTTAAATTAAGTATGATTATCAGTGTTATATTTACCATATTTGTTTTAAAAGGTGAATCTGACATTAATAAGATTATTGCAATTGTACTTGTTGTAGTTGGATGTGTAATTATAGTTGCAGGTTCAATAGAAAATTTCCAGTGGGTTTTATATGCATTTATCGCATCATTACTTCTTTGCATAACAAGTCTGCTTGATACAATAGGACTTGCAAAAATTGATGCAGGAATCGAAAGATTTATTGTTTATGTAATTGCAGCGATTATGTTCTGGGTTGTTGTATTTTTAACTGGTGGAACAGGAAAATTAAGTGGAATAACATTTCCAGAGGGAATTAATCTTGTTCTTTCCGGAGCTGCAGCAGCAATTGGCTGGAATTTTTATGACAGGGCAATTGATTTGACAACAAAATACAATGTTGAAGCTATTTACAGATTTGATTTATTATTACTGGTTGTGCTTACAGGATTATTTACAGATGAAAAGCCTACTGGTAAGACATTTTGTGGAGTAATTGTATATATCATGGGATTAGAGATTTTATTATTAAAAGTGCCTTTAACGACACTGATTAAATAAGAAATTATGCACTTTTTATAGAACTGTGCATATTATATAAGGATAAAATTATCAAAGGAAAGAAATGGAAGTGGAAGAAGATTTTATTTCAAAAACTCCTTTTTACATGACTTATCCCTTACAAAATCTTTATAAGGCAGAGCTTGAATATGAAAAGGATTTTGACAGGGTAAGGGAATTTTATCCAAAAGAAGTTATGGACATTCAAAGAATGATAGAAGAAAGACTTGATGAATTAGAAGGTCCTGATAGCAGAATATATGATGAAGAACCGGAC
Organism: Agathobacter sp.; assembly: GCA_036308125.1. Classification (GTDB taxonomy): domain Bacteria; phylum Bacillota; class Clostridia; order Lachnospirales; family Lachnospiraceae; genus Roseburia. Next base: position 116,338 of record JAXJWH010000067.1, on the reverse strand, counting down.
TGGAATGTATTCAGGATGTACCTTAAGGATATCTATGATAAGGTAGATAATTCCATGGAGATGACTTCGGTTAGTGGTTTTTCAACAAAAAATGCTGCAGGAAGTGGAGGTAAATCCTATTTTGATTCAATGCCGGATTTTCTATTAAGTGCTTCTTCTTTGAATGAAAATAAATGTTGTACAAATTGTAAAAATCCAAAATGCCAAATTGTTGATATCCTATTTGCAAATGAATTATACAAAAGACGTTGCAGATACAATAGGTCAAAACGTTGGTGGTAGTAAAAACATAAGGCGGTAGAAATGAAGAAATTGTTGATAAAGCCGATAGTACTAATTTCAGTATTTATCGTGTCATTAATAACATTTAGCATGATTACAAACAGGGAGAATGAGGATTTAACAACTGTTATGGCAGATGCAACTCTTCCTGTTATGTATTTTTATAATGGAGACGTACAGATTAATGAATTGCATGGGTATGTAAATAAGATGGATGCGGTTGGAATGAGAGATAGCATTACTCCTGTAAATTCTGACCGTATTTTATCTGTATGTGTAGATACTTATGGCAGTGAAATTGATGGAATATCATATGAAGTCAGAAGTCTTGATTCAAAAAGATTAGTTGCAGAAAGCGAAATTAAAGATTTTAAAATAAAGAATAATAAAATTGAATCGAAAATTAAAATGCAAAATATTCTTGAAAAGGAAAATGAATATCTTTTGGTTTTTGAATTAAATCTTGGTTCAGAAAGTGTATATTATTATACAAGAATAATGCAGACTGATGATTGTAACGTAAATGAATGTCTGGATTTTGCATTGGATTTTCATGAAAAAACATTTAGTGAGGAAGGTTCAACGTTCTTCCCAACTTATATGGAAGAAACAATAGGAGATACAACTACACTTAACCATGTGGATTTATCATGTACGGTGGAGCAGATAATGTGGGGAGATTTCAAGGGTGAACCTCTTGGAAAACCAGTGGCGTCTTATAAAGAGATAAATGAATCTTATAATGTAATAACACTTTCTTATATATTACAAAGTAAGAATGAACATGGAGAAACTGAATATTATAATGTAGAAGAATATTACAGATTAAGACAGTCTGATACAAGAATGTACGTTTTGAATTTTGAAAGAGATATGAATCAGATATTCAGAGGTGAGAATAACTTTGTCACTGAGGATTCAAACATTCTTCTTGGTATCAGGGATAAAAATGTAAATTATAAAGTATCAGGTGATATTATTGCTTTTGTTCAGGAAGGTGAGCTTTGGACATTCAACCAGGAAACCGGTGAGATTACCAGAGTTTTTAGTTTCAGGGATGGAAACAGTATCGATGTAAGAAATAACTGGAATCAGCATGAAATTAAGATAATTGGCATAGATGAAGCTGGTAGTGTGGATTTTATTGTATATGGTTATATGAATCGTGGAGACCATGAAGGTGAGGTGGGAACTGCGGTATACAGATATGACGGATTATCCCATACAGTTGAAGAGCAGGCATTTATTCCATTTTTGAAATCATATGAAATCTTAAAAGCTGAGATGGGCCAGCTTATGTATTTGAATGAAAGTAAGATTTTCTATATAATGATTGATGGTAAGGTATGTAGCATCGATTTAAATACATTAGAATACAAAGTTGTTATTGATAATCTAAAGACAGGATGTTATGCCGCTTCGTTATCAAATCAGTATTTTGCATGGGTGGATTCTAAGAATGAAGATAGCAGTACAACATTACAGATTATGAATTTGAAAACCGGTGTTGTAAGTGAGGTGACAGAAGGGGATAAAAAATATTTGAAGCCACTTGGATTTATAGACGAAGATTTTGTATATGGTATTGCAAAGGAAAGCGATATAGTTACAGATGCAGCAGGAAATACTACGTTTGCAATGAAGTGCCTTAAGATAATGGATACATCAGAAAACAAAGATATAATCTTAAAGGAATATGTACCTAAAAAGGGCTATATCGAGAGTATAAACATTGTGGATTACACAATTAATGTTAATCTTATTAAGAAGAGTAATCAGCAGTTTTTTGCAAATGGTCAGGATACCATTATGAATAAGAACGCTGATAGTGAGGATAATGTTGTTATTAATTCTGTAACATCAGATAAGAAGAAACTTGAATATGAGATTGGATTAAGTGATGAGGTGGTTATTAAGAAGACTAACCTTATTACATCCAAAAGCGTAATACTTGATGCAGACAGAAATGTTGATATTTCCGATGAAAATGGCGGTGAGCGTTTCTATGTATATGTAAAGGGGAAGGTTCTTCTTGATACTGATAGTATATCTGACGCAATTAACCTTGCAAATCAGCAAATGGGAGTTGTTGTTGACTCTAAACAGCAGTATGTATGGATGAGAGCCAGAAAGACCTATTGTAATGCATTTACAGGTATTGAACCTGCACGAGCTGATGAAAGTGGAACTTCCATTGTAAAATGTATAAGTGCCATGCTTTCATATAACGATCTGGATATTGGTGTAAGTGAGATTGTAAAAAATGGAACAACTCCAAAGGAGATACTTGTAACAGCCTTGAAGGATGAAATGGTATTAGATGTTACTGGATGTAAAGCTGAAGATATTATCTTTTATGTCAGCGAAGGAAGTCCTGTTTTTGCGATGACAGGAAGTGATGATGCGGTACTTGTAATTGGTTATTCTTCCACAAATATTTTTTATTATGATCCTGTGATGAACAAGACTAAGTCCGTTACTTATGAACAGGCGGATGAAATGTTTGTTGAAGGTGGAAACAGATTCTTTACTTATTTAAATAATTAATTTGTCAAAAAACTTAATTGTTAAAATGACAAAATATTTAAAAGATATATTATCTTATTAGTGTAATTGTCACAGAAATGAATATGATGTATTGCAAAAAGAACAAAATTGGGTTATATTTTTGTTGTTGTACTTAATACATGGTATTTAAACGGATTGGAAAGAGGAGAACATATGAATAAGAAGAGCATTATAGTATCGAATGTATCGGAGGAACATGACAATCCTATCGCAGAGCTTGTACAGATGGCTTGCAAATTTGATAGCGAGATTATTTTGGAAAGTGAGAATAGGAGAATAAATGCTAAGAGTATTATGGGTATAATGGCATTTAATCCTAGCGAAGGAATGTCAGTAGATATTGTTGCTGATGGCTCAGATGAGAATGAGGCAATAAGTGCTATTGAGAAGTTTTTGGTTTGTGAATAAATAAATTAATTAAATAGGGTTTTGTATTGTTTCATAAATATTTAGAGCAATACATTTAATAAAATGAAGCCGGAAAGAATTTAATAATTCTTTCCGGCTCTATTTTTGTTAATTAGAAATATTATTACAAAGTAAATTGGAATGGTTAATCAAGTACATATTCAATAAAATCTTTGCAAAGAGTTTTATCAGTGTCACCTGTAATAAAACCAAAAATGCATTCCTTATAAAATTCATTCTCTTTTAGCATATTACAATTTTGTGTGTTAATTCTAATTCCACAAGGATAGGAATCATTAGTATCAAAGTCTTTCCCATAGATTATATAGTCTTTGTATTTCTCAATTAATTCCTCGGACATTATATCTTCAAGATTTATGAAATATCCCTGATTAGCATAATACATAAAGGTATCTTCATCAGAAAAGAATCCTGAATATGTGGAAGATGCCATTAATCCATTTAATGAATACAATTCCTGCATATATTCCATGGAATTGACGTCAACTGAAATTGCGGTGTTGGTTGTAATGGAGTACGAATTTGTATTATAGTCTTCTTTAAGCATAAAGTCATTTAAGACCTCGTCTGCCTTTGTGCTGTCACCTTCAAAATTAATCATAAGAACGTTCATCAGGTTTTCTTTATGATGTGAGAAACTGTATACAAGTGATATTAACAAAGCAATTACAGCAACAACTATTAAAATATGAATTTTATAATAGTCATATATGTACCTGATTTTCTGACTGGTGCTAAGTTCTTTAAAAGGTGTTTTTTTCTCCATGATGAAACCTCCAAGATAAAATTACATAAATGGCAGAATGTCTTCTGTATAGCAACGCAAAGTTTCGCCTACGCTCCATGCCTGTGCATAGCATCCTCTGCCGTTATGAGGGCTGTCACCGTCAAATATTTCACAAATAGAGCCAATGCAGTTTTGAGTAAGATGTTCTCTTACCGGATTAAGCATTTTATCGGCGTTAATGGCAGCTTCTTTGGAGTAATTATTAACCTTCATATATGCAGTGATAAATCCACCTAGAAGGAAGCCCCATGAAGTTCCCTGATGGTAAGCATGATCACGTTTATCCAAAGAACCAAGGTAAATAGGATGGTAATCCTTGTGGTCAGGGCTAAGAGAACGAAGTCCGCAGCCTGTATATAATTTTTTCTGAACAATTTCAACAATTGCTTTATTTTGTTCCTCTGATAACATTGTAAATGGAAGGGAAACAGCATAAATCTGATTTGGTCTTAAGGAATCATCGCAGGAATTATCCTCAACCACGTCATAAAGGCATTTTAAGTTTTCATTCCAGAATTTATTGCAGAAACTTGTCTTGACATTTTCAGCAAAAGAAGAATAGCAAAGAGTATCTTCTCCATATTTTTCAGCTAAAAATTCCATAACTTTAAGTGCATTATACCAAAGTGCATTGATTTCAACAGGTTTACCGTGACGTGGTGTTGCAACCCAGTCACCAACTCGTACATCCATCCATGTAACCTGGTCAAGACCGCTGCCAGCATGGATAAGATAATCATCATCCATATATATAGAAAAATCAGTTCCGTTTTTGTATGCATTGATTATTTCTTTAAGTGAAGGATAAATGTCTTTGTATATGAAGTCATATGCTTCCTTTGTGTCAACATAAGTAAGATATTTGTAAACAGCATAAAAATACCATAAGGATGCGTCAACTGTGTTATATAAAGGTTCCTGCCCATCATCAGGGAACATGTTTGGAATCATTCCATTTTTGACATATTTGGCGAATGTAAGTAAAATGTCATGAGCCTCTTTGTAACGGTGTGTGCATAATGTTAATCCAGTATATGCAATCATTGTGTCACGTCCCCAGTCTGTAAACCAAGGAAGTCCTGCTAAAACTGTCATATATCCTGTGGACTGACGGTATGCAAGGAACTGATTTGAGGCGATTGTAAGATTCTTAATTAAAGGATCGTTTGTATTGACATTTTCAAGAATCTTATCGATGGAATCTTCCTGCTTCTTTTGAATAACAAAGGCAGTTTTGGCATCGATATTTTTGTATTTAATTTCTTCATCGTAGCATGTGTGACAAACAAGAGAAAATCTATGCACACCTGCTGGAATTTTAATATGTATGTCATATGGTGTAAAGTGTGTATCCAATCCGTCAACTTCATTATCGCATTCGATTTGTAATTCCGTGTCAATATCGTATTTTTCATTACGATTTAATAATTCTCCATCACTAAATCCTACAAATATTTTTACCTTTTTATCCTCGGCAGGAGTAAGAGTAAAGGAATTTTTATCCTTATTAATTTCAAAATCAAGGGATTCCTTTGTAGATGACTGGCTGTGTTCCCTGTAATTCATAAGTGGTGTAATGAACAAATCTGCTTCAGAATCGTTTGGATTATTAATTTCATAACCAATGGCAACCGTATTTTCGCAAGGTGCAAGGCTTATGTGCTTTTTGACAGATACATTCTGAACCTGATAATCAAAACAAACAGTTTTGTCATAGCTGAATTCCTTAAGATATTTATTACCGTCAGTTATTTTCTTACCTTTATGCTGTGAAGCTTCAAGATTGTATGAAGTCTCGTTAACAACAAGGCGTTCATTTGTCTTAGCAAAAACAAGATATCTTGACACAGGAGGGTGGTAGCTTGCAATAAGGTAGCCATGGTGGGTTCTTGATAATGCACCATTTACGCTTCCCCCGGCATATCCTCCGATACCATTTGTTAACGCCCATTCCTTATGAATGGTATTTTCAAAATCTGTTATATTGTTATTTTTAATTTCAAAACTCATACATACCTCCAATAAATATAGTACTTTAAATTTTTTATATTAAACTTTAAAGTAACATTTATTGTAAAGCATAAATTAGAAAAAATCTATACGAATAAGAAAAAATCTGTTATTATATAAAGTGATTGTATTTTGTACCTGATAGGGGTCCTAATGCTATTAGGAATAAAGGAAAAGGAGTAAAGAAAATGGAAGTATTCGTATTAGTTCCAAGAAAAAAATCAGTATGGATTGTATTGTTGTCAAGTGTGGTATTGGCGTTAGGTGTTGCGACACTGCTAATGTCTTGTGCAAACACTGTATTGTTGCCTTTTGCAGTAATTTTTATTGCTCTATGGTATTTTCTCCAGTTCCGTTCAAATGTTGAGTATGAATATTCGTATTTTGACGGAGAAGTGCGTTTTGCAAGGGTGACAAACAAAAGTAGAAGAAAAGCTTTAAAAAATTATGATATGGGAAGCATATTAGCAATTGCACCTGCACATGATGCAAGCGTTCAAAGATATGAGAGCGATAATTCCATCAAAGTAAAGGATTATACATCACGCAGAAATGGTGTTAATTATTATGATATTATTGCGAAGGACACAGACAATGTTGTTTTATACAAAGCTGAATTAGATGAGAAATTCTTAGATGCAGTTTGTATAAAATATGCTTCTAAAGTTGTAAGAGGCAAATAAAGGATATGTAAAGGTATATTTATTTATTCTTTTTACGATCAACAAATCGCATTTTATTCATGTCAGATAAATCTGCATTTGTATGACCAATGTTGCCATTTGCTTTTTTTAGACATTTTGAGCAGTAAATGCCAAAGGAAATAGGTTCACCGCATCCATGACAGACAAGCCCTGTTATTTTATTATCACGGGCAAGTTCTTTATATTCGATTCGGCCCTGTTTTATCCAGTCACGCACTTTACTGCGAGGAATGTCGAAGTAATCGGCAACATCATATTCGTTGACATCATTTTCACGAATGAATTCTTTAACATCCTGAAATAGAAGATTTTCCCTGCAAGTTGGGCAATAATTATCTTCAAAATCTAATGGAAGAGGTTTTCTACAACATTCGCATGATTTATAGTTATTGAATAAATTTGTATTTGTCTGCATATACATATCCTTCTTTCGTATTTTTAAATAAATTATATCATATTTCCTATTTTTTTCAATTATTAGAAAGGAAGTGTTAAAATTTGTCGTACACTTTATGTAAAAATAATCCTATTGGCATCTTTGATTCAGGATTAGGTGGAATTAGTGTATTAAGAGAGCTTGTAAGAATAATGCCAAGTGAAGATTTCATTTACTTGGGAGATTCACTTCATGCTCCTTATGGGACAAAAACATTAGAAGAAGTCAGACAAAGATCCATTGAAAATGCTGAATTTTTGTTTGACAAAGGCGCTAAGGGATTGGTTGTGGCATGTAATACTGCAACAAGTGCGGCGGTTCGTTTGCTTAGGGAGATGTATCCATACATACCGATTGTAGGAATTGAGCCTGCTGTTAAGCCGGCAGTTAACTGCATGGAACATCCAAAGGTTTTAGTTATGGCTACTCCAATGACAATCAGGGAGGAAAAATTTCACAAATTAATGGACCGATACAAAGAACAGGGAGAGATAATTCCTCTGCCTTGTCCGGGGCTTATGAATTTTGTGGAAAGAGGAGATTTAGACGGAGAAGATTTGGAGAAATATTTATCTGAGCTACTGTTTGAATATAAGCATAATAAAGTAGATGCAGTTGTTTTAGGTTGTACCCACTATCCTTTTGTTAAGTCAATGATAAGCAAAGTACTTGGAGGCGATGTTTTATTGTTTGATGGCGGTGAGGGAACTGCAAGAGAAATGAAAAGGCGACTTGGGGCAAGTGACCTTTTAACAGATAAAAATCAAAAAGGTAAGGTGGAATTTATTAATACCATACCTGGAGAAGAAAAGATTAATCTTTGTAAAAATTTATTTTTTTCGAAATAAAAAAGACCGCTATATTGGAGTATGAATTAATGAATTGTTAGTCCAATACAGCGGTTTAAATTAATATTAAATTATGAATTATTGTATTTGCATATGTCTGCAAGAACACACTCCTTGCAATTAGGCTTCGTTCTGGCACTACAAACGGCTCTTCCGTGATCTACAAAGCGATGACAAAGACTATTTCCCTCTTCAGGAGGAATTATCTTCCAAAGCTCCATTTCAACTTTCTTAGGATCTTTTATTGAATCAACAAGGCCGATACGATTGCAAAGACGTATACAATGGGTATCCGTAACAATGGCAGGCTTATTAAAAATATCCCCCATAATAAGATTGGCACTTTTTCTTCCAACTCCCGGAAGCTTAAGAAGTAAATTCAAATCACAAGGAATAACACCATCGAATTCATCTCTTAACATTTTCATGCAGTTGCTAATATCCTTAGATTTACCTTTGCTTAATCCACATGGTCTTATTATGCTTTCGATGTCACTTACAGAAGCATCCGCCAAAGCATTAATTGTAGGGTAGGCTTTAAATAATTCCTCCACGATTACATTTACCCTTTCATCAGTGCATTGGGCTGCAAGGCGTACACTTACAAGAAGTTTCCATGGCTCATCATATATCAAAGAGCATCCGGAATCAGGATATGCTTTTTTAACCGTTCTATGACCAAAAGAGCAAGTTTCTTTTTGTCAGAATAAATATCATTTGTATTATTGTTTTTTAATTCGTTTTCCATGAATTTATTGTAACAAGTAATTAAAGAAAAATCCAGTTAAAATATTTGTCAGATTTGGAGTATACTTATGGGCAAAAGAGAAGAAAATATTGTTGTAGATGATTTAGAGGTACATATTATATATAAAAATAATAAAAATATGTATTTGAGAGTAAAAGGAACAGATAACAAAATAGAAATAACTGCTCCTTTTAACATAACAAAAAATAAAATTATAGAGTTTGTAAAAAATAAGGAAGAATGGATATATGAAGCCATCAGCCGACAAAAAAATTTGGAAAAACAAAGGGAGAATGAAATTGTTATTCCTCCATTTGTTGAAAGAGAAATGCGATATGAATTAAAAAAGACCATACAGTCACTGCTTGACAAGTGGGAACCGGTTATGAATGTTTATTCCTGTGGGTTTACGATTAAAAAGATGAAAACAAGGTGGGGTTCATGTAATGTAAATTCCCATCATTTGAATTTTAATCTGGCACTGGCAAAAGTTCCTCTGGAATGCGTAGAGTATGTTGTGGTGCATGAACTTACCCATTTATTAGAGCCAAGTCATAATGCAAGATTTTGGAGTCTTATGGAATATTACCTTAAAGGGAGCAAAATGCTTAGGAAGAAATTGAATGAATATCAATAACATTATTGACTATTAAAAAGATTAGTGCTATTGTTGTCGTTGGATTAATAATAAAGTAAAAGAGTATTAAAGGAGGCAAAATGAGTAATTTACCAAAGGATCCGGTTATGCTTTTGAGTTTTACAAATACACAGCTTAGGGACAATTATTCCAGCCTTAAGGAGATGGCATTGGCTTACATGGTCTCAGAGCAGGAGATAATTGACAAATTATCTGCAATTAATTACGAGTATGACAAGGATTTAAATAAATTCGTTTAAGATAAATATATTTAGGAGGTGGAATATGCAAACTTCCTGTGATTATTGTGCATATAATGAATATGATGAAGAAGCTGATGAATATTTTTGTTCTGTAAATATGGATGAAGATGATATGGCAAAATTTGTGCAAAGCAGCTATAAGAATTGTCCGTTTTTTAAATCAGGAGATGAATATAAAGTAGTTCGTCATCAGATGTAAGAATTAATTAAATAATAATTGTAGTAAAACCCCTGTTCCTAATGAACAGGGGTTTTACTAATCGCTTTAGCGTTTGATTTTTGTAGAAGCTGCGATAAATCCATGGAATAATGGATGAGGTCTGTTTGGTCTTGATTTAAGTTCAGGATGAGCCTGAGTTGCAATAAACCAAGGATGATCAGGAATCTCAACCATCTCAACGATTCTTCCATCTGGAGATAAACCGCATAATTTTAATCCGTTTTCTATGAGAACCTGACGGTAGTCATTGTTGAATTCATAACGATGACGATGACGCTCAGAAATTTCCTCACTCTGATATTCCTGATAAGCCTTTGAATCCTTGTCAAGAATACATGGATAAGAACCAAGTCTTAATGTTCCACCGATATCCTCAACACCATTCTGATCTGGCATTAAAGCGATAACAGGATGTGTTGTATTAGGATCTAATTCAATACTGTGAGCATCTCTCATTCCACAAACGTGACGGGCATATTCGATAATTGAAACCTGCATACCAAGACAGAGACCTAAATATGGAATCTTGTTTTCTCTTGCATATTTTGCAGCTGAAATCATTCCTTCAACACCACGATCTCCGAATCCACCAGGTACGATTATACCCTGTGCCTGTCCAAGAATTTCATCAGCATTGTCATCATTTAATAATTCTGAATCAACCCACTGGATATCAACAGTAGCATGCTCTGGGATTCCACCATGCTTTAATGCCTCAACAACAGAGATATATGCATCGTGAAGTGCTGTATATTTTCCAACTAATGCAATTTTAACTTCCTTGTCAGGATGACGAAGATCATCAACCATCTGCTTCCAGTCAGTAAGATCTGGTTCAGGGCAGTCAAGTTCAAGACATTCGCAGGCAACTTTGGCAAGATTCTCAGCTTCCATTGCAAGAGGTGCTTCATAAAGGTATTCCACATCAAGATTCTGTAATACATGTGAACTAGGTACGTTACAGAATAAAGCAATCTTATCCTTTAAATTGTCATCGATTTCCTTTTCAGAACGGCAAACGATAATATCCGGCTGAATACCCATTCCCTGAAGTTCCTTAACACTAGCCTGAGTTGGTTTAGTTTTAAGTTCTCCTGAAGCTCTTAAATATGGAATAAGAGTAACGTGGCATAAAATAGCATTCTTATGACCAACTTCATGCTGGAACTGACGAATTGCCTCAAGGAAAGGCTGACTTTCAATATCTCCAACTGTTCCTCCGACTTCGATAATTGCAACATGAGTTTCTTCAGAAGTGAAATTACGGTAAAATCGACTCTTGATCTCATTAGTAATATGTGGAATTACCTGAACAGTTCCTCCGCCGTAATCTCCACGACGCTCCTTTTGTAATACAGACCAATACACCTTACCGGTTGTAACATTGGAATTCTTAGTAAGGCTTTCATCGATAAAACGCTCATAGTGACCAAGGTCAAGATCTGTCTCGGCTCCATCATCAGTTACGAAAACCTCTCCATGCTGAATTGGATTCATTGTTCCAGGGTCAATATTAATATATGGGTCAAATTTCTGCATTGTGACCTTGTACCCTCTGGCTTTTAAAAGTCTGCCTAGAGAAGCAGCAGTGATACCTTTACCGAGACCGGACACAACTCCACCGGTCACGAAGACGTATTTTACAGGCATAATGTTCCTCCTTAGATATAAAATAATGTTGTTACTGTTTAAAAAGTGCCCTAAAAATGTTAATATAAAAATAATATCGGCTAATAAAACGTAACATAAACTAAATTTTTAAAATAACTAAGTTATTATACAGCCTTATTAAGAAATTTGCTAGACATTTTTGAAAAAAATTTATAGATTATTTATAAAGTGTAGGAAAAGTTAACGAACTTCAGGTTGATTTACTTTGAAATATTACATATAATATATGATGTTAGTAACTGTGTCAGATTTTGAGCAGTTTTTAAAAATAATGGTCTTTGTAACAAAAGACAAAAATGGAGGAGCTATGGACAACCAGGGACCAAATAATTATAACAATAATAATAATTATAACAACAATGGCGGTAATGGTAATAATGGTAACAATAACAACCGCAATAATGGAGGAAATAACAATAACGGAGATAATAACAACCATAACGGTCAGATGATAATGGGATTTATTCTCTTTGCATTAATTGCATTATTTGTTGTTTCGTTGGTGACAAGTCATTTTTCAGAGATGAGTTCTAAAGAGACTACATACACACAGTTTCTTGAACAGCTGGAGAAGGGCAATGTCAAATCAGTAGAATTTGGAACATATGAGATTGATTACAAGCTTGTTGATGACCATAGTGCATATGGTGTGACTTATTTTACAGGTATTGTTTCAGACCCTGAACTTATTAATGATATTAAGAAAGCCAAGACATCTGAGGGAAAAGCAATAGAGATTTCAGCAACAGTACCGGATAATACATCAGCATGGATTCTTAACATACTTAGTTTTGTAATTCCACTTGTATTTTTATGGATTATTTTTGGATTCCTTGCCAGAAAAATGGGCGGCGGAATGGGTATGAGTGTTGGAAAATCAACAGCCAAGGTATATGTGGAAAAGACAACAGGCGTTACCTTTAAAGATGTTGCCGGACAGGATGAGGCGAAGGAATCATTGCAGGAAGTTGTTGATTTCCTTCATAATCCAAAGAGATATCGTGATATTGGAGCAAAACTTCCAAAAGGAGCACTTCTTGTAGGACCTCCTGGAACAGGAAAGACTTTGCTTGCCAAAGCAGTAGCAGGAGAAGCCGGTGTGCCATTTTTCTCACTTGCAGGATCTGATTTTGTTGAGATGTTTGTAGGTGTTGGTGCATCCAGAGTAAGAGATTTGTTTAAAGAAGCACAGAAGATGGCTCCATGTATTATTTTCATCGATGAGATTGATGCAATAGGAAAGAGCCGAGACAGCAAATACGGCGGTGGAAATGATGAGCGTGAACAGACTCTTAACCAGTTGCTTGCAGAGATGGATGGTTTTGATACATCCAAAGGATTACTTATTCTTGCTGCTACAAACAGACCGGAAGTATTAGATAAGGCTTTACTTAGACCGGGACGTTTTGACAGAAGAATTATTGTTGACAAACCTGATTTGAAGGGAAGACTTGAAACTCTTAAAGTTCATTCAAAGGATGTTCTTATGGACGAAACAGTTGATCTTGATGCACTTGCACTTGCAACTGCAGGTCTTGTAGGTTCAGATTTAGCAAACATGATTAATGAGGCTGCAATTAATGCAGTTAAGAACGGAAGAAAATATGTAAATCAGGCTGATTTATTTGAGGCTTTTGAACTTGTTGCTGTCGGTGGTAAAGAGAAGAAAGACAGAGTAATGAGTGATAAGGAACGTAAGATAGTATCTTATCATGAAGTAGGTCATGCACTTGTGTCAGCATTACAAAAGAATACTGAGCCGGTACAAAAGATTACTATTGTTCCAAGAACAATGGGAGCATTAGGATATACACTTCAGACACCTGAAGAAGAAAAATATTTAGAGACAAAAGATGAACTTTTAGCAAAGATTACAACATATATGGCAGGAAGAGCTGCAGAGATGGTTGTATTTAATTCTGCAACAAGCGGAGCTGCAAATGATATTGAGAACGCAACAAATATTGCCAGACATATGGTTACAATGTATGGAATGTCTGATAAATTTGGTATGATGTGTCTTGCAACTGTTCAGAATCAGTATCTTGACGGAAGTGCCGGTCTTATTTGCGGAGAGGATACAGCGGCAGAAATTGATAAAGAAGTATTAGATATTATTAATACCTGCTATAACGAAGCTGTTGAGATGTTAGTTGAAAACAGAGATGTTCTTGATAGAATTTCCGAATATTTATATGATAAGGAAACCATAACAGGTAAGGAATTCATGAAGATGTTCAGAGAAATGAAAGGAATTGAACAGCCTGAAGAAGAAAAAAATAAGACTGACATTATGGGACAGCCAGTGGAACTTGACAAAAATGAAAAAGAACCATTTAACTACGATAATATATTTGAGGAATAGATGGAAAATAAGATATTCAATATACAAGAAGAATTAAAAAAACTCCCGGATCAACCGGGAGTTTATATTATGCATGATAATAATGATACAATTATATATATTGGGAAAGCCAAAAGCCTTACCAAAAGGGTTCACCAGTATTTTCAGCCAAGTCACAATGAGGGAATCAAGAAGAAACAGATGGTGGAACATATTGACCATTTTGAATATATTGTGACAGACTCGGAACTGGAAGCCTTGATACTTGAATGTAATCTGATTAAGGAACATTGTCCTAATTATAATACTATGTTAAGGGATGATAAAACGTATCCATATATTAAAGTTACCATTTGGGAAGAATATCCAAGGGTTATGTTTGCCAGAGATATGAAGAAGGATAAATCAAGATATTTTGGTCCTTTTACAAGTGCATCTGCAGTTAAGGATACCATTGATTTAATTAACAAGATTTATAAATTAAGAACCTGTAATAAAAAACTTCCAAAAGATGTTAAGGCTGACAGACCATGTCTTAATTTTCACATTCATCAGTGCAGTGCACCTTGTCAGGGAAATGTATCAAAGGAAGAGTACGGAAAACAGGTGGCAGCTGCAATGGAATTTCTAAATGGAAATTATTCAAAGGTGATTAAAGAATTAACAGAAAAAATGCAGCTTTGCTCGGAAAATATGGAATTTGAAAAAGCCATTGAATACAGGGAATTAATAAACAGCGTTAAGATGATTGCACAAAAGCAGAAGATAACTCATACCGATGGGGAAGATAAAGACATAATAGCTATGGCAAATGATGAACAGGATGCAGTTGTTCAGGTATTTTTCATAAGAGGCGGAAAATTAATCGGTCGTGACCATTTTCACGTCAGAGTGGGGCAGACAGATAATTCCAGCGATATACTTAACGATTTTATTAAGCAGTTTTATTCCGGAACTCCATATATTCCAAGGGAGATTATGCTTCCGGAAGCAATAGAGGATATAGATATATTAGAAGAGTGGCTTACCAGAAAAAGAGGAAAGAAAGTTCTTATTAAGATTCCACAAAAGGGAATGAAGGAAAAACTGGTGGAACTTGCCAAAAAGAATGCATTTCTTGTATTAAGTCAGGATAAGGAGCGTATTAAAAGAGAAGAGGGAAGAACCATAGGGGCAGTTAAGGAAATAGAAAATCTTCTTGGCATTAAGGATTTAAATAGAATGGAAGCCTTTGATATTTCAAATATTAACGGTTTTGAAACAGTAGGTTCAATGATTGTTTATGAGAAGGGAAAACCCAAAAGAAGTGATTATAGGAAATTTAAATTAAAATCAATAACGGGACCTGATGATTACGGCTCAATGCATGAAGTTTTAACAAGACGTTTTTTGCATGGTATGGAAGAAAGAGAAAGTCTAAAAGAAAATAATTTGTCTGATGATATGGGAAGTTTTACACGTTTTCCGGATATAATAATGATGGATGGTGGAAAAGGACAGGTAAATGTATGTTTACAGGTATTAGATGAATTAGGATTAAATATTCCGGTATGCGGAATGGTTAAGGATGATTTTCATAGAACAAGGGGGCTTTATTTCAATAATGAGGAAATCCCGATTGACAGACATGGCGAAGGTTTCAAACTTATCACAAGGATTCAGGATGAAGCCCATAGATTTGCGATTGAATATCACAGGTCTTTAAGAAGTAAATCACAGGTTCATTCTGTTTTGGATGATATATCAGGAATTGGTCCGGCAAGAAGAAAGGCACTGATGAAGAAATTCCAGTCAATTGAAAATATAAAAAATGCTTCTTTGGAAGAATTAATAAATACAGAAGCAATGAACCAACAATCGGCAACAAAAGTGTGGGAATTTTTTCACAAGAAGAATTAGGCCGGACTTTTAAGAATAAGATATATGTGATATAATGCATGTGAATATTGTGGAATTGACACAGTAATTGATGATGAATATATCTAAAACAATAGACGAATAGGGGGCCCTATATGAAAGCAAACGAACGTGGTGTAAGTGTATCGAAAATTTCAGAAATTTTAGATTTAAAGAATTTTACAAAGGATATTAATCTTAAAGAAGTACTTATAGAATGTTCAGATACAAACAGACCTGCTCTTCAGCTTACAGGCTATTTTAATCATTTTGAGCAGTCGAGAGTTCAGATTATAGGAAATGTAGAATATACCTATATCGGACAGTTAAGTGATGAAGAAAAAAAGGTCAGATATAATGAATTTTTAAAATTTGACATTCCATGTGTCATTTTTTGCAGAAACCTTGAACCGGATGAATTGTTTATGGAAGCTGCAATTGAGAATAATGTTCCTGTACTGGGAACTCAAAGACCAACATCTGAATTTATGGCTGAGCTTATTTATGCGCTTGGCGAGCAGTTAGCTCCTTGTATTACAATTCATGGTGTACTGGTTGATGTATATGGTGAAGGAGTAATGATTACAGGTGAGAGTGGAATTGGAAAAAGTGAAGCTGCACTTGAATTAATCAGAAGAGGTCATCGTCTTGTATCGGATGATGTTGTAGAGATAAGAAAAATAAATGAGCATACATTAGTTGGAACATCTCCTGATATTACAAGACATTTTATTGAACTTAGAGGAATTGGAATTATTGACGTAAAGACACTCTATGGAGTAGAGTGTGTTAAAGAAAAGCAGCAGATTGATCTTGTAATCAAACTTGCAGACTGGAAGAAGGATGCTGATTATGACAGACTTGGACTGGAAGAAGAATATATAGAGTACCTTGGAAATAAAGTAGTATGCCACTCTCTTCCTATTCGTCCGGGACGTAACCTTGCCGTAATTTGTGAAACGGCGGCAGTAAACCACAGACAAAAGAAAATGGGATATAATGCTGCACAGGAATTATATAGAAGAGTACAGGCAAATTTAACACAAAATGGTGTGGAGGAATAAAATGAACAAGAAAAGCGCATGGGAAAAGTACCCAAAGGGAACTAAACAAGATGAGGTATTTGATTTTGCAGAAGGTTATAGAAAATTTATTTCCGACTGTAAGACCGAGCGTGAATGCACCAGTTTTATTTATGAAGATTCATTAAAAAATGGATTTAAGGATTTAGATGAACTTATAACTTCAAAGGAAAAAATAAAAGCTGGAGACAGAATCGTTGCAAATAATTATGGAAAAGGACTTGCCCTTTTTATAATTGGTAAAAAAGACATTGAAGAAGGAATGAATATATTAGGTGCTCATATTGATTCTCCTAGAATTGATTTAAAGCAGGTTCCTTTGTATGAGGATGCAGCTGCAAAGACAAATTTTGCAATGTTAGACACACATTATTATGGTGGAATTAAGAAATATCAGTGGGTTACATTGCCACTTGCGATTCATGGAGTGGTATGCAAGAAAGACGGAACAAAGATTAATATAAATATTGGTGATAAACCAGGAGATCCTGTAGTAGGAATTAGTGATCTTTTAATTCATCTTTCAGGAGATCAGCTTCAGAAAAAAGGAACTAATATAATTGAAGGTGAAAAGTTAGATATTATATTAGGTAGTATTCCGCTTAATGAAGAAGATGATGAAACAAAAGAAAAGGTAAAAGGCAATATTTTAAGAATATTATCTGATGAATATGATATAGATGAAGATGATTTCTATTCTGCTGAGATAGAGGTTGTTCCGGCTGGAGAGGCAAGGGATTATGGTCTTGACAGAAGCATGATTATGGGATATGGACATGATGACAGGGTTTGCGCATACCCATCATATAAAGCAATGCTTGAGATTGAAGCTCCTGAGTATACAAGTGTCTGCCTTTTAGTTGATAAAGAAGAAATTGGAAGTGTCGGTGCTACAGGTATGCAGTCTCGCTTTTTCGAAAACTGCGTAGCTGAAGTTATGGCTTTAACAGGCAATTACAATGAACTTTTATTAAGAAGAGCCCTTAGAAATTCAAAGGTACTTTCCTCTGATGTATCAGCAGCAATGGATCCAAATTATCCTGCTGTTATGGAAAGCAGAAATTCGGCATATTTTGGAAAAGGACTTGTATTTAACAAATATACAGGTTCAAGAGGAAAAAGTGGCTCAAATGATGCGAATGCAGAATATATGGCTGTTTTACGAAAAATTATGGACGATAATGATGTGGCATGGCAAACAGCTGAGCTTGGTAAAGTTGACCAGGGTGGCGGCGGAACAATTGCATACATTTTAGCAAATTACGGAATGAATGTAATCGATAGTGGTGTTCCGGTACTTAATATGCATGCACCATGGGAGATTATTAGTAAAGTCGATTTATATGAGGCTTTAAGAGGATATATAGCATTTTTAAAGGAAGCATAATATGAACCAACAATTTTATGATAAAGTAAGAAGACTCATACCTGAACTTGAAATTAAAATAAATGAGCCATTAAAAAATCACACAACATTTAGAATAGGTGGGCCGGCAGAATATTTTGTATGCCCTGATGAAGAACAGTTACAGATACTTTTAAGGCTGACTGCTGAAGAAGACATTCCTGTGACATTAATTGGTAATGGAAGCAATCTTTTGGTAGGTGATAATGGTATAAAAGGGCTTGTTATCGAAATAGGAAAAAACATGTCAGGAGTTTCCATCAGAGGGAAATATATGACAATAAAGGCTGGTACACTTTTATCAAAAGCAGCAAATGAAGCGGCAAATGCCGGTCTTGGTGGAATGGAATTTGCAGCAGGAATCCCGGGAAGTCTTGGTGGTGCTGTTGTAATGAATGCAGGTGCTTATGGCGGAGAGATGAAGGATATTATAATGAGTGTGGATGTTTTGGCATCTGACGGAAAAAGACATACACTTTCCATTGATGAACTGGATTTTTCATACAGACACAGCTGCATAGTCCAAAATAATTATATTGTTATCTCAGCACAGCTAAAATTAGAAGAAAAGCCACAGGAGGAAATAAGAGCTCTTATGGCGGAATTAAGGGAAAAGCGTATCGAAAAACAGCCATTGGAATATCCAAGTGCAGGAAGTACATTTAAGCGTCCGGAGGGGTATTTTGCAGGAAAACTTATTCAGGATGCCGGATTAAGAGGTTATAGCGTAGGCGGAGCACAGGTTTCAGAGAAGCATTGTGGATTTGTTATTAATAAGGGAGAGGCAACAGCTTCTGATGTAATTAAGTTAATTGATGATGTTAAAGACAAAGTAATGGATGAATATGGTGTGGAATTAGAGCCTGAAGTTAAAATGTTAGGTGTATTCAATTAATTTATAGTATGTTTGGCAGATTTTATGATGAATATTTATCATTTTGAAATCTGCTATTATTAAGCAAAGGAGACATGCAATGAAATTTGTAATCGTAACAGGAATGTCCGGGGCAGGAAGAAGTACAGCAATGAAGATGATGGAAGATATGGGATTTTATTGTATTGATAATCTTCCTATTCCACTGTTGGACAAATTGATAGATTTTTCTAACAATTTTAATTCTGATATAGAAAAGGTTGCAATCGGTATTGATATCAGAAATGGCGAGGGCTTTGATAAAATAGAATCGACACTTGATTTACTTAAAAAAGAAAAATTCAAATATGAAATTTTATTTTTGGATGCAGTGGACGAAGTCCTTGTCAAAAGATATAAGGAAACCAGAAGAAACCATCCTTTGGCAGGTATGGATAGAATTAATAAGGGAATTATTCTTGAAAGAGAAAAACTTGCATATCTTAAGAAGGAAGCAGATTATATTATTGACACAAGTCAGCTTTTGACAAGAGAATTAAAACTTGAACTGGAAAAAATATTTATAGAAAATCAGGATTATAAAAATCTTTTTGTAACAATACTGTCTTTTGGATTCAAATATGGAATACCGTCAGATTCAGATATTGTTATGGATGTAAGATTTTTACCTAATCCATACTATGTGGAAGGATTAAGAGCAAAGACTGGAAATGATAAAGAAATCCAGGACTATGTTATGCAGTTTCCGGAAGCGAGGGAATTTCTCAATAAATTTGAAGATATGATTCATTTTCTTATCCCAAATTATATCTCAGAAGGTAAGAATCAGTTAGTTATTTCCATTGGGTGTACAGGAGGCAAGCACCGTTCGGTCACTCTTGCCAATGAGCTTTATAAAAGACTTGAAGGTAAGAAGGAATATGGTCTTAAGATAGAGCATCGAGACATTGAAAAAGATGCATTAAGAGGAAAATAATATGTCTTTTTCAAGTGAAGTAAAATTGGAATTATTAAAGCAATGTGGAAAAGCAAGGCATTGCATGCTGGCTGAATTAGCAGGAATTTTGCAAATGGTTGGAGATTATAATGAAAATGATAAGTCACTTAATCTGTCAACTGAAAACGAGAATGTAATTGAAAAATGTAATTTTCTCATTAAAGAATTATTTAATGTGGATTTAAAAGAGACAGGTCACATCACAGATGAAGATTTATTCTTTAATGCTCTTAAAATGACTGATGGTGAAGGTAAATATATTAAATTCAGATGCCATAGAACTGATGGAGTTCTTCTTAAGAATAAATGCTGTAAGAGGGCATATTTAAGAGGCGCATTTATGGCAAGCGGTTCGATAAGCGATCCTGCAAAGTCATATCATTTTGAGATTGTTTGCAGTGCATTAGAACAGGCGACACAGATTGTGGAATTAATAGGAAGTTTTGATGCAGAAGCTAAGATTGTAGAAAGAAAAGGTCATTATGTGGTATATCTAAAGGAGGGGGCACAGATTGTAGACATGTTAAATGTCATGGAAGCATATGTGTCCCTTATGAAACTGGAAAATGTCAGAATCCTCAAGGAAATAAGCAATTCAGTAAATCGAAAAGTTAATTGTGAAGCGGCAAATATAAGTAAGACGGTGAATGCAGCCGTAAAACAATTGCAGGATATTCAGATAATTGAAGATTATAAAGGAATTGATGAATTACCCAGAAATTTAAAAGAGATGGCGATTGTAAGGCTTGAAAACCCGGATGCATCCCTTAAAGAATTAGGGGAGTATTTAGATCCTCCGGTGGGCAAGTCCGGTGTTAATCACAGACTAAGAAAATTAGGAGAAATAGCCGATGAATTAAGAGAGCGTTACAATATAGCAGAAGGAAAATAGTTTCCTTGTGTGACAGAATCTAAGGGTAGAGGAGAAGATATAATGAAAAAAGAGGTAAGGGTATCGACAGATTGTATTTTTGAGGTTTCAGCATTAGCTAAACTTGTTGGAATTGCAAATAATTTTTCGAGTACATTATCATTTGAAATGGATAATAAAATTGTAAATGTTAAAAGCATAATGGGAATAATGGGATTTGGTCTTGATTTGGGCAAAGAAGTTTCTATTTATGCTGAAGGTGACGATGAGGCGGAAGCAATATCCGCTATGGAAGAATTTCTAACAAAATAAAAAATCGAGGTAGAACATGAAAAAGAGACTTTTGTTTGTATTTAATCCAAAATCTGGAAAGGGATTAATTAAGAATTATTTAGTAGATATTGTTGATACAATGGTTAAAGCCGGATATGAGGTTGTCATATATACAACACAGGCTCAGGGCGATGCTGTAAATAAAATTAAAAACGATGCACATGAGTATGATCTTATTGTTTGTAGCGGTGGAGATGGTACTCTTGATGAGGTTGTAACAGGTCTTAACCAAAACGGTCAGGATAATATTATAGGATATATTCCGGCCGGAAGTACAAACGATTTTGCTAATTCTTTAGGAATTCCTAAGGATATGGTTAAAGCGGCAGAAGTGGCTGTGACAGGTAAACCTTTCCCATGTGATATGGGTTATTTTAACGGCGATACATTCGTATATGTTGCGGCATTTGGATTGTTTACAGCTGTGTCATATAAGACACCACAGCATTTGAAAAATATATTAGGTCATGCGGCATATATACTTGAAGGTGCAAAGCATCTTCATGATATTCCTTCATATAAATTAAGGGTTGAGCATGATGGAGAAGTTATAGAGGATACATTTATTTTTGGAATGATAACAAATTCTCTTTCGGTTGGAGGATTTAAGGGAATGACCGGAAGTGATGTAAAACTTGATGACGGAGTTTTTGAAGTAACGCTCATAAAGTCACCAAGAAATCCTATAGAACTTAATGCGATATTAGCAAGTCTTACAAATTTGATTGATGATACAGATTTAATTTATTCTTTCAAGACAAGTGAGCTTCATATTACAAGCGAAGATAAAGTGGCATGGACACTTGATGGAGAATATGGTGGAGACCATGAAGAGGTTACTGTCAAGAATTTACATAAACATACTCAGATAATGGTTAGCAATGATTACAAATAGATTATAGCTAAAAACTTGTTAAAAATTTAACTTATATCTTTATTTTTTTTAGAAAGTGTACTATAATCTAATTGATTTTATATTTTAGGAGGAAAACAATATGTTAGTTTCTGCAACAGAAATGCTTAAGAAAGCAAAAGAAGGTCATTATGCAGTAGGACAGTTTAACATTAACAACTTAGAGTGGACTAAATCAGTTCTTTTAACTGCTCAGGAGTTACAGAGCCCAGTTATCTTAGGAGTATCGGAAGGCGCTGGAAAATACATGACAGGATTCAAGACAGTTGCTGCTATGGTTAAGGCAATGGATGAGGAGCTTGGAATCACAGTTCCTGTAGCATTACACCTTGATCATGGAACATATGAAGGATGCTATAAATGTATCAAAGCTGGATTCACATCTATCATGTTTGACGGTTCTCATTACTCAATCGAAGAGAATGTTGCTAAGACTAAGGAATTAGTAGCAGTAGCTCATGCAATGGGAATGTCTATCGAAGCAGAAGTTGGTTCAATCGGTGGAGAAGAAGATGGAGTAGTTGGTGCTGGAGAGTGTGCAGATCCAACAGAATGTAAGATGGTTGCTGATCTTGGTGTTGATATGCTTGCAGCAGGTATCGGAAATATCCATGGAAAATATCCTGAGAATTGGGCTGGACTTAGCTTTGAGACATTAGATGCTATTCAGCAGAAGACAGGAGTTATGCCATTAGTACTTCACGGTGGTACAGGAATTCCTGAAGATATGATTAAGAAAGCTATTGATCTTGGAGTATCTAAGATTAATGTAAATACAGAGTGCCAGTTATCATTTGCTGATGCTACACGTAAATATGTAGAGGCTGGAAAAGACTTAGAAGGAAAGGGATTCGATCCTCGTAAGTTATTAGCTCCAGGTGCTGAGGCAATTAAGGCAACAGTAAAAGAGAAAATGGAATTATTCGGATCAGTAGGAAAGGCTTAAGCCAAGTATTACTAATCAGTTTGAAGCAAATTAATAGATCGCCAGAGTGTGTCCTTGTATTTCTAATACAGGGGCACACTTTATTTTATTAAGTCCATTTTGCTTATAAACTGTGAAAATAAGAATAAATAATATTATTGTTGTAATTAATGTACAATAAAATAAAAGTAAAATTGTAAAAAATATACAACATGGCAAAAAGTACACTTTTTTAAAAAAACCTGTTGCATTTTTATCTCAAAAGGAGTATCTTAATTTTAGAAATAATGTGTGTGACAGAAACAAGAACGAGGGCGTTCCAATATGGTTGGAGTGCCCTCTTTTTTTATAAAAGCTGTTGATAATAGAGTATAGTTATACATATTATAAAATGAATATTCACAACTCAGGGGATTGGAGTGTGAAGGAAAGAGAAAGGATGCAGATTATGAGTGAAAAAGAAATTTTTAGCGTGTCAGAAATTTTCGGAGAAAACGTATTTAATGATTCTGTGATGCAGGAACGTCTTCCAAAGAAAGTTTACAAGAAACTTCATGAGGTTATGGATGAAGGAAGAGAGCTTGATCTTGAAACTGCAGATGTAATTGCACATGAGATGAAAGAGTGGGCTATTGAAAAGGGAGCAACACATTATACACATTGGTTCCAGCCACTTACAGGAGTTACTGCAGAGAAACATGATTCATTTATCACTTCTCCAATGCCAAACGGAAAAGTATTAATGAGCTTTTCAGGAAAAGAATTAATTAAAGGTGAGCCGGATGCATCGTCTTTCCCTTCAGGTGGACTTCGTGCTACATTTGAAGCCAGAGGATATACAGCTTGGGATTGTACATCACCAGCATTCGTAAGACAGGATGCAGCAGGAGCAACACTTTGTATTCCAACAGCCTTCTGTTCATATACAGGAGAGGCACTTGATCAGAAGACACCTCTTTTAAGATCAATGGAAGCAATCAGTGAGCAGTCACTTAGATTACTTAGATTATTCGGAAATACAACATCTAAGAAGGTAACACCTTCAGTTGGACCAGAGCAGGAATATTTCATCGTAGACAGAGAGAAATATTTACAGAGAAAAGACCTTATCTTTACAGGACGTACACTTTTTGGAGCTATGCCACCAAAGGGACAGGAAATGGATGACCATTACTTTGGAGCAATCAGAGAGCGTATCGCAGCATACATGAAGGACGTTAACAAAGAATTATGGAAACTTGGTGTATCTGCAAAGACACAGCATAACGAAGTAGCACCTGCACAGCATGAGCTTGCACCAATTTATGCAGAGTGTAACGTAGCTGTTGACCACAACCAGCTTACAATGGAAACTCTTAAGAAAGTTGCTGGTCGTCACGGACTTCAGTGCTTACTTCATGAGAAACCATTTGCAGGAGTTAATGGTTCAGGAAAACATGATAACTGGTCACTTACAACAGATGATGGAATTAACTTATTAGATCCAGGTGTAACACCACATGAGAATGTACAGTTCTTATTGGTACTTACATGTATCTTAAAAGCAATTGATGAGCATGCTTCACTTCTTCGTGCATCAGCTGCAGACGTAGGAAATGATCACAGATTAGGAGCTAACGAGGCACCACCAGCAATCCTTTCAGTATACTTAGGAGACCAGCTTGGTGATGTTCTTAACCAGCTTATTACAACTGGTGCAGCTACACATTCGCTTGAAGGCGAGAAGCTTGAAACAGGTGTTAAATCAATCCCTGATTTCATGAAGGATGCTACAGACCGTAACCGTACATCACCATTCGCATTCACAGGAAACAAATTTGAGTTCCGTATGGTTGGTTCTCAGGATTCAGTTGCACAGCCAAATATCGTTCTTAACACAATCGTAGCTGAGGCATTCTCAGAGGCATGTGATGAACTTGAAAAAGCTGATAACTTTGATCTTGCTGTACATGATCTTATTAAGAAGTATGCAGTTGAGCATCAAAGAGTAGTATTTAACGGAAACGGATATTCAGATGAGTGGGTAGCTGAAGCTGAAAGACGTGGACTTCCAAACATTAAGTCAATGGTTGATGCAATTCCAGCATACGTTGCTCCTGAATCAGTTGAAGCATTTGAAAAATTCGGTGTATTTACAAAGACTGAGCTTGAAAGCCGTGTTGAGATTGAATATGAGACATACGCAAAGACAATTAACATTGAAGCAAAGACTATGATTGATATTGCAGGAAAACAGATTATTCCAGCAGTTATCAAATATACAACAACACTTGCTGAGTCACTTTCAGCTGTTAAGAATGCTTGTGAGGATGCTGACGTATCTGTTCAGAAGGAACTCCTTACAAAGACATCTTCATTATTAGCAGATGCTAAGAAAGCTCTTACAAAGTTACAGAAAGTAACAGAAGAGGGTGGACAGATGGAAGAAGGCAGAGAACAGGCTGTATTCTACAGAGATGTTGTTAAGACAACAATGGATGAATTAAGAGCTCCAGTTGACGAACTTGAGATGATTGTTGACAAGGATATGTGGCCAATGCCATCATATGGAGATCTTATTTTCGAGGTATAATTAATACCATTATAGATTAGATTTATACACAAAATAAAAAAGAGACATTTTCTTTGAGCCACGAAGCTGTGGATACCAAGGGAGGTGTCTCTTTTTATATATAGAGGAGGACGAAATTATGACAGATGAAATTGTAAGAGCATTAAGCGACCTTAACAGTGAAATATTTGGTGTTTGGTTTCTAATTGGTGCAATATTGGTATTTTGGATGCAGGCAGGATTTGCAATGGTTGAGGCAGGATTTACCAGAGCAAAGAACGCAGGAAACATTATCATGAAAAACCTTATGGATTTTTGTATAGGAACAGTAATGTGGTTTCTGATTGGTTATTCATTAATGTTGGCAACTGATACTAATGGAAATGATATTTTAGGAATAATTGGAACACCTGGATTTGGTGTATTTACAAATTATTCAGAGTTTAGTTATTCAGGATTTTTATTTAACTTAGTATTCTGTGCAACTACTGCTACAATTGTATCAGGAGCAATGGCAGAAAGAACAAAATTCATTTCATATTGTATTTATTCAGCAGTTATTTCAGGATTCATTTATCCAATCGAAGCGCATTGGACATGGGGCGGCGGTTTCCTTGCAGAAATGGGATTCCATGATTATGCAGGATCTAACTGTATCCATATGGTAGGTGGTATTTCAGCACTTATCGGTGCCGCATTCCTTGGACCTCGTATTGGTAAATTTACAAGAAATAAAGAAGGAAAAGTAACAAAAGTAAATGCTATTCCAGGACACAATTTAGTAATTGGAGCTTTAGGTGTATTCATTCTTTGGATGGGATGGTACGGATTCAACGGTGCAGCCGCAACAGACCTTGGTACATTAGGATCTGTTCTTCTTACAACAACAGTAGCACCTGCAGTAGCAACAGTTGTATGTTTACTCTTTACATGGATTAAGTATGGAAAACCTGATGTTTCAATGTGTCTTAACGCATCACTTGCAGGTCTTGTAGCAATCACAGCATCTTGTGATGTAACAGATTGTGCAGGAGCTGCAATTATCGGAGCAGTAGCAGGATTATTAGTAGTATTTGGAGTTTGGTTTGTTGATAATATTCTTCATGTAGATGACCCGGTTGGAGCTGTAGCAGTGCATATGTTCAACGGTATCTGGGGAACTATCGCAGTAGGTTTATTTGCAACAGAGTCTGCACCAGGATTTGCAGTAGCAGGAATTAAAGAAGGTCTTTTCTACGGTGGTGGATTTAAACAGCTTGGTCTTCAGTTATTCGGATTAATTATTACTGCATTATGGACAGTAGTAACAATTACAATTGTATACTTTGTTATTAATAAGACTATTGGACTTCGTGTTTCAGAAGAAGAAGAAATTACAGGTCTTGATGCAACAGAGCATGGTTTACCATCAGCATATGCCGGATTTTCAATTATGGATGTATCTGGTGATATCATGGATGTAAATGAAAATACAGATTTAGGTGTATCAGATTACGATGCAGCTTCACCTGCAATTAAAGAGGCATCAGTTAAGGTATCAGACAATACATTTGCTGCACAGTCAACAGGTATTTACAAAGTTGTTATTATTTCAAAACTTTCAAGATACGACAAGTTGCGTAAGGCTATGAACGATTTAGGTGTAACAGGAATGACAGTTACTCAGGTTATGGGTTGTGGAATTCAAAAAGGCGCAGGCGAAAGATATCGTGGAGCAGAACTTGATGCAACATTATTACCTAAGGTTAAGGTAGAAGTAATTGTAAGCAAGATTCCTGTAGAAAAAGTAATTGAGACAGCCAAGAGAACTCTTTATACAGGTCATATCGGTGATGGAAAGATTTTCGTATACGATGTAGCTAAAGTTGTAAAGGTTCGTACAGGTGAAGAGGATGTAGCAGCATTACAGGATGTTGAGTAAGCTATATTTAAAAAGTGCATATGCACTAATCCTAAGTGGTTAGTGAAAGTCTAATCCCCTTAGTTAGTATACATCAATAAAAAACCCGGAATATTCCGGGTTTTTTATATTGCTATAATGCAAATTATTCATTTGATTCTTCGTCTTCTTTTTGATTTGAAGAGTTATTTTCTTCTTTTTTCTTGTCTGTTTCTTCTTTTTGTGTTGGCTCGTTATCTTTTTTCTTTTTCTTCTTGTTTTTATTATCAGAATTTTTAGAATCTTCATCAGAATTTTCATCATTCTCTTCTTCGTCTATTTCTTCCTCTCTGTAATCTTCTGTATGAATATTACATTCTTCGTCAAGGTTAGAACTTGAGAATGAATACTGAGAATCTTCTGTTCCGCTTGAACCATTTATTCTTATTACTTTTGTTTTTACACAATCAGATGGACAATATTTGCCAGCAAGAAGATTACTTTCCGTACAAATAGTAAGTAATTTGTGATTATCACATTCCTTGTTAGGTACTGTACCTGAGGCGAAATATTCAGAATAAATCTGAGAACCTTCCGGATCATTACAACATACATTGTCGATTGGAAGAAGTCCTGATACCTTACAGACATTACAGGTTACAATATCATCCGGCTTTGTGAAATCTTTATATTCAAGTCCGGTATGAAGCTGCTGCATTACATTATGCCATATTTTCTTAGGATATGAGGTTGATGTTTGAATTGAATTATCATCATAACCACCCCATACAACGCATGTGTAATAAGGTGTATATCCTGCAAAAAGGCAATCTCTGTTGCTTGTAGTAGTTCCTGATTTACCAGCCTGTGGCATTGAATCGCCGAAATAAGCTAATGTACCGGTTCCCTTTGTGAGAACATCCTTCATTGCATCTGTAAGCAGCCATGCAGTTGATTTCTTAATAACTCTGTGAGACTCCTGTGTGTCTGACTTATCAAGTAATATGTTGCCGTCATGATCTTTAACAACTGTATAGAATTTTGGCTCTTTATATTTTCCGCCATTTGCAATTGTTGCATACGCACCGGTTAACTCCAGATTGGTAACTCCATTGGTTAATCCTCCAAGTGATAAAGAAAGGTTCTTATCATTTTCAGGATCAAGTGAAGTGATTCCGAATCTCTCGGCATAATCGTAGGCAACATCAACGCCTGTGTCCTGTAAAGTCTTAACAGTTACTATATTGATAGATTCTGTTATGGCCTGACGAATATTGGTAAAGCCCTGATATCTGTTGTTGTAATTTCTGAAGGTTTTTGAACCGATAGTAAGAGGAGCATCATCCTGAACACTTGCAAGGGTTTTTCCACCGGAATCCAAGGCTGGAGCATAACATCCAATGATTTTGAAAGTTGAACCAGGCTGACGTTTTGTATCAGTTGCCCTGTTCCAGGTTCTGTTTCCAAATTTCTTACCACGGCCACCAACCAAAGCCTTTACCTCACCGGTTTTTTGATCAATAACTGTAAGGGCTAACTGAGGTTCCTTCGTAAAATTATAGGATTCAGAATTTTCAACAAGGGTATCTCCTTCTTCTAACATCTCTTTTTCGTACTGTTTTATCGCTTTTTTAGCTTCCTTTTTGGTACTGTAGTTGATGCTGTAATTTGAATTTCCTGTTTTGGCTTTGTAATATGACAGCATTGTCTGGTCAGAATATGACTTTGTTGATCCATCAGCCTTCTTAATCTGGAAAGACAAACGGAAGGAATAAAGAGTTGATATCCCTGCGTAGTTAGCTTCGTTATTAGCTTCTGAATTACAGATTTTCTGGGCATCTAAATCCTGAGTAGAATAAATCTCAAGACCACCCTGATAAATGGCTTTATATGCTTCCGTATCAGTATATCCTAATTCATTAACCAGATCGTCATAAACGTCATCAATAAGAGCGTCTACAAAGTAAGAATTAACATCAGTAGATTCTGAAGCTGAATATTCTGCAATTCGGGAATAAACATCATCGTTGAGTGCTTTATCATATTCCTCCTGGGAAATGTAATTCAGGCGAAGCATATTATCTAATACCATCTGTCTTCGCTTGCTATTGTTCTCAGGATAAGTGATAGGGTTATAGGCTGTAGGATTCTGAGTGATACCTGCAATAACTGCACACTCTGAAAGATTAAGTTCGGATACATCTTTTCCGAAATATTTCTTTGAAGCGGCCTGTACACCTAAAGTATTGGCACCAAGGTTAATTGAATTAAGATAATTTTCTAAAATCCAATCCTTGTTATCGACTTTTTCTTCTAATTCCATGGCAAGATATTGTTCCTGAAGCTTACGCTGGATTTTCTCAAGTGGAGCAGAATCTGACTCACTTGTCCAGGAGGTAAGAACATTGTTCTTAATAAGCTGCTGGGTAATTGTACTTGCACCCTGAGCTGTACTTCTTGACTTGATATCAATTAATAATGCTCGGGCGATACCCTGAAGATCAATTCCGTTATGGTCATAGAAACGTTCATCCTCAATTGCAACAAATGCGTGTTGAAGTGTCTTGGGTATCTCATCAATAGTGACGTAAGTTCGATTAGCTCCCTTTCCGATTAATTTTGCAGTCTCTGTAACTCCGTCATCCGCATAGACGGTAGTTGAATATCCGGTAGGGGTAACATCAATCTCTGAAATGTCAGGTGCTGAATCAATAATTCCCTTTAAAACTCCGATTCCGGAACTTGCACCAACAACACATGCTACTACAACGCAAATCAATATGGCACGTATACCAATAAGGCAAAATTTTTTCTTAAATTTTATTCCCTTGGAGTCATATTGCTTCAGACGGCGTTTTGTAGCAATTTTGCCGTAATTCATAATTGGCCTCCTTATAAAGATAATAGTATTTTTATCTTGTTTGTAATTGGTGTATAAATATATATAAAAATTATAAAATTATACACTTAGATGCATTATAACAAAATTATCAAGAGATATAAAGAGAAAAATGGATTTATGTGCTAAATTGGTTCAAAAAACCATTGTATTGTGGTAAAATTCTAGTGTTTGGAATTATTGCATGGTA
This sequence comes from Agathobacter sp., assembly GCA_036308125.1. Lineage (GTDB taxonomy): Bacteria > Bacillota > Clostridia > Lachnospirales > Lachnospiraceae > Roseburia. Next base: position 85,576 of record JAXJWH010000067.1, on the reverse strand, counting down.
GAAATTTTAAAAAATAGATATTAAAAATATAAATTAAAATAAAATTGAATTGAATTGAAAGGATAAACAGATGTCTGAAAAAATTGAAGGTTATCGTGTTGTATATAAAGGCGGAGAAGGCGAGATTACAGAAAAAAAGTCAAGATTTATAGCTACAGTAAAGCCGGTGGAAAGTGAAAGCGAGGCAACAGAATTTATTAATGAAATGAAAAAGAAATACTGGGATGCAAGACATAATTGTTCAGCCTTTGTTATAGGAGAAAATAATGAAGTGACAAGATGTTCAGATGATGGAGAACCGGCACAGACTGCAGGAAGACCTATGCTTGATGTTCTACTAAGAGAAGGAATACATAATGTGGCAGTTGTTGTTACAAGATATTTTGGCGGAGTTTTATTAGGAACAGGAGGTCTGGTAAGAGCATATCAGAAGGCAACACAGGAAGGGTTAAGAGCCTGCGAGATTATTGAAAAAAGAAAAGGATTTATATTAAATATCCATATAGATTATACAGGTGTTGGAAAATTACAATATCTTTTTGCACAGAAGGGGATTAGTACTGTCAGCAGCGAATACGCAGAGGATGTTAATTTTAAGGTAATGATTCCTAATGAACAAAAAGATGAATTGGAAAAAGCGATTGTAGAGCAGACTAATGGCGGAGCAAAACTTGAATGGGAAGATGAAGTTATATATGCACTGATAGATAAAGAAGTGGTTATATTTGAATAAGGCAGATTATTTTAAATTAAATGTTGACAACCAGTAATAATATGGATATAATACATTTGTTTGAAATATATTGGCCCATCGCCAAATGGTAAGGCAACGGACTCTGACTCCGTCATTTCAAGGTTCGAATCCTTGTGGGCCAGTTAGAAGCACTACGGGATGTCCGTAGTGCTTTATTTAGTCTTAGAATAAACTTTTACATAATTGCAGGAGGCAAACATGTGTGAATTAGAGGGAAGAATAAGATACAGTGAAGTGAATTCAGAAGGAAAATTAACCATTTTATCACTTATGGACTATTTTCAGGATTGTAGTGTGTTTCAGTCAGCTTCAGTTGGCATGGATGTGGAATATCTTAGTAAGAATAATATGGCATGGATGCTTGTATTCTGGCAGATTAAAATAATAAAAATGCCAAAACTTGGAGATAAAATCAAGGTTCATACATGGGCATATGACATGAAAGGTTTTTATGGCTATAGAAATTTTGCTATGACAACAGATGAAGGTGAGATTCTGGCAAAAGCTGATTCAATCTGGATTCTGGTTGATACAAAGACAGGAAGACCGAAGAAGATTTCCAAGGAAATATCAGATTTCTATGAATACAAAGAACGCATGGATATGGAAGAAGTTCCAAGAAAAATCAATCTGCCGGAAGTTTATGAAGATAAACAGGCAGTTGAAGTTCCTGCATATTTTATAGACACTAATAATCACATGAATAATACTAAGTATGTAATGGTGGCATTGGAATATGTGCCAAAGGAGTTTGAATTTGACGAAGTAAGGGTTGAATATAGAAAAGAAGCAGTTTTAGGTGATAGGATTTATCCTAAAGTAACTCAGATGAAGGACAAAATAATTGTATCACTTGCAAAGGATTCAAAGACATATTATGCAAATGTCTGTTTTATAAAGAAAGGATAGGAAAATGAGATTAGGTGAATTTCAAGAATTAACATATATTAAGAAAGTGGATTTCGGAATTTATTTATCAGATAATACTGCATCAGAAGAAAGAGTTCTTTTGCCAGCAAAACAGGTTCCGGAAGGAATTAAGCTTGGAGATAGAATAAAAGTTTTCTTATATAAGGATTCAAAGGATCGATTAATTGCAACTACAAATGAGCCTAAACTTACAATTGGTACATATGCACCATTGGAAGTTAAGGAAGTAGGGAAAATTGGTGCGTTTTTGGATTGGGGACTTGAAAAAGATTTATTTTTACCATACAAGCAGATGCTATCAAGGGTTGAAGCATTAGATGAAATCTTAGTAAGTATGTATATTGATAAAAGTGGAAGATTATGTGCCACAATGAAAGGATTATATGACTTACTTGATAAGAATTCTCCATACAAAGAGGGAGATATGGTAACAGGAAGAGTGTATGAGTTTAGCGATAATTTTGGAACATTTATTGCAGTAGATGATAAATATTCTGCAATGATACCAAGACATGAGGATTGTTCTAAATTTAGAATCGGAGATGTTATTGAAGCAAAAGTTACCAAAGTAAAAGAAGATGGAAAACTTGACCTTACAATAAGGGAAAAGGCTTACATTCAAATGGATGCGGATGGAGAAAAAATACTTGAATTATTGGATTCTTATGCCGGAGTACTGCCATTTTCAGAAAAGGCAAGTCCGGAGGTAATCAAAAGAGAGACCGGTTTAAGCAAGAATGCGTTCAAAAGAGCAGTGGGAAGACTATATAAACTTAGGAAAATCGATTTACAGGACGGAAAAATTCGTAAAAATTAATAAATATATTACAAAATTACTTCCAATTTTCTTACAAAATGTGTATAATTTATATGGTTGTGAATGAGGGGTTAAAGATTAATATCTTTAATGTAAACATTTATTAATCAAAAAGAGAAAATTTAGAAAGAAGGAATTGGGTATGAAGAATGTAATTAGTACCGATAAGGCTCCGGCTGCAATCGGTCCGTATTCGCAGGCCATTGAAGTTAATGGCATGGTGTATACTTCAGGTGTTATCCCGGTGGATCCATCTACAGGCAACATACCGGAAGGTTCTACGGAACAGGCAAAACAGGCATTGCTTAATTTGTCTAATTTACTTGAAGCTTCTGGAAGTTGTATGGACAAGGTTGTCAAGACAACAGTGTTCATTAAAGAGATGGACGATTTTGCTAAGATAAATGAAGTATATTCGACTTTCTTTAAGGGAGATTTTCCAGCGAGAAGTTGCGTTGAAGTTGCAAGATTGCCAAAAGATGTTATGTTAGAAATCGAGGCAATCGCTATCAAGGATTAGGTTTATTAGGGGAAATTATTTCCTTGCAAGCAAAAAAGAGCGCCCAAAGGACGCTCAGTAATTCATAAGTATTACAAAAGATTACGCATATGTGTCAATATTACTACCGATATGTGGTGTGACGGAATTTTCCATCATTTTAACCATTTCCTGACTCATGGAATCATTTAATTCCAGTGCGTTGTCAAGCATTTTGAGGCTTGCAACTGCAGAAAGAGAGTTTAAGGAATCGTAGGAACTTACTGCATTTAATGCAGAATCTAAATTACATAAATCCATATATACCTCCTTGAATATGTAATAACTAGTTCATTTGTACTATTATAGTCCTAAATGCACTAGAAATCAAGAGGATTTATATATAAAATTATTAATTTGGGTTGACACAAAAAGACGAATTTGTTATACTGACAATATGAAATTTGTAACAAATTCGTAATAATTATTGCAAATCATTAATTATTGGAGGAAATCATGAGAAAAGATTATGTGAAACTTACGGCATGTTTGTTGACTAGTGCACTTGCATTAGGAACTGTACCAGTTGGAGCAACAACACTGACTGCAGGAGTAACTAGCTATACATCAAACGTAGTAACTACATCAACATTACCATCAGCAGGTGTTACACAGTCATTATCAGAGGTTGCACTTACTCGCAATGACGCATCAGCAGAGGTTGTTGAGGTTGAAGCTAATAAGACTACAACTGTTAAGTCTGAGTATGCAAGTCTTGCAATTGCCCGGGTTGATAACTATGTTAATATTCGTAGAAAATCAAATGAGAATAGTAAAGTTGTTGGTAAATTATATAATAATGCAGCAGCAACTGTATTAGGAAAGAGATCAGGCTGGGTGAAAATCAAGTCTGGTTCTGTAGAAGGCTGGGTTAGATCAGAGTTCGTTGAAATTGGTAATGAGAAACTTGCAAAGAAGGTCGGCAGAAGAGTGGCTACTGTTGATACTGAAACTTTGAAAGTTCGTGCTAAGGCTTCAGAGAAAGCCGAGGTTCTTGCGCTTGTACCATCAGGAGATGAACTTACCGTAACAAAAGAGAATAAAAAGGGCTGGGTTGCTGTATCCGTTGAGGAAGGCGAAGGATATGTATCTAAGGATTACGTTAAATTAGATACAGTATTTACTGAAGCTGAGTCAATTGAAGAGGAGAAAGCAAGACTTAAAGCAGAGGAAGAAGAGAGACAGAAAGCTGTTGAAGCTGCAAGAGCTGCAGAAGAAGCAAGAGCTCAGGAAACTGCTAATAATAGTACAAATACCCCAAGTGCTACAAATAATTCTGGTTCATCAAACAGCACTTACAAGAAGAGCACAACTTCGAGCAATTCATCTAGCTCATCAAAATCAACAAGCTCTTCTAATAAGTCATCAAATTCGTCAAGTAGTTCAAGCACAGCAAGTGGTTCAGGGGCTGCAGTTGCTAATTATGCTTGTCAGTTTGTTGGAAATCCATATGTTTATGGTGGAACTAGTTTAACTAATGGAGCTGATTGTTCTGGTTTCGTAATGTCTGTATATGCACACTTTGGAATTAGACTCCCACATAGTTCAGGAGCACTTAGAAGTGTTGGTAGGGCGGTAAGTACAAGCTCATTACAGCCAGGAGATATTATTTGTTATAGTGGACATGTTGCTATTTATATTGGTGGTGGACGTATTGTTCATGCTAGTAACGCAAAGGATGGAATAAAGATTTCACCTAACTATGCATATAGATCAGTAGTTGCATGTAGAAGAATTTTCTAGTAGCAATTAATTTAATATAGGATGTTGCCTCAAGGAGTATGCTCCTTGAGGTTTTTTATTGCCTGAAATACAAGTAAAAATATGATTTGGTATAATTGCACAAAAAAATATGTTAAATGATTTGTTGGTGAATTTTTGTTGAAAAATGTTGATAACTATCAACATTTGAGGGGCGAAAAAACCTTGAAAACTAAGTTATACACCGACTTATCAACGTTATCAACAATATTGTTAATAAATAAAAAACAAATGTTTTGTTGATATGTTATAAAAAGGGGAGTATACTATATAGTGTGGTTGCTTAAATAAAATAATTTTGTTATAATTTACTAGTTTAAGAAAAAGAATGACTAATGTGTGGTGTCATATGATTAAAAAAATTGATATAGCGGGAATACAACTGGATAATTATAGTGTAAAAGAATCACTAATGATTATAGATAGGAAACTTGCAGAGAATATTTTTGTGACAGTTGAAGAAGTAAATTCAGAGACTTTGATTCTGATTAAGGACATGCCTGTTGTTGGCGAGGTGATTAATTCCTTGGAATTATCCGTAATTGTTGACAATGCAATTCTTAAGGCTGTTGGCAAGGGTTCTATTCAGAGAAAATACGAGATAGAAGGCAAGTATTTTTCTTATGAGTTGTTTAAGAAAATTGAGAGAAATCATCAGACTGTTTTCTTACTTGGTGAGACAGAAGATGATTTGAATATTATGAAAAATTATATAACGGAAGAATTTCCTGACATAAAGGTATTGGGGATGAGTGCAATAGAAGATTGTGCAGGGGTGAATGATTCCATCATAAATGAGATTAATGCGATAGATACAAATGTTGTTGTATCACTTTTGCCTTCTCCGGTTCAGGAGCAGTTTCTAAGTGATAACAGGGACAAACTTGCAGTTAATTTATGGTATGGAGTTAAGAAAAGTGCATTTATCCATGCAAAGCACAGTATATGGAAGAAAATAAAAGAACGAATAAAGATTCACCGTCTTGAGAAACATATTAATGATTTTTAAGATTAAGGAGTAAGGTGAGTGGTGAAGAATACAAAGAAAAAGTCTTACGCAAAGTCATATTTTATGATTATTGTAGGAACCTGTGTATTGGGATTTGCAATTCAAAATATTTATTCGCCAATAGGCTTGGTAACGGGAGGGTTCAGCGGTCTTTCGATTGTAATTAAATCGCTGACAGCTTCTGTTGTGGATGGCGGAATTCCACTTTGGTTTAGTAATATTATGCTGAATGTTCCTGTGTTTATTCTTGCCTTTTTGCTTAAAGGAAAGAAATTTGTTGGAAGAACATTTTTTGGAACTTTTATGTTATCATTCTGGCTTTATGTACTGCCTTGCGTTGATTTGACTCAGGGAGATTATATGCTTGCTTCTATTTTTGGCGGCATATTTGCAGGAAGTGGAATGGGGCTTGTTCTAAGAGGTAATGCAACAACCGGAGGAACGGATATGGTTGCATCTTTGATTCAGATTAAGCTGAAGCATTATTCGGTGGTTGAGATAATGCAGGTACTGGATGGTATTATAGTTATCGTTGGACTTGTAAGTTTTGGTTTAAGACCGACTTTATATGCTATAGTGGCAATTTATATTACGGCTAAGGTGTCGGATTCGGTTTTGGAAGGGTTCAAATATTCAAAGGCGGCATACATCATTACGGAGCATTATGAAGAAGTAGCACAAAGAATTATGAATGAACTTGACAGAGGTATAACGGGGCTTAGTGCCAGAGGAATGTATACATCCAAAGATAAATGCGTTTTGCTTTGTGTGGTTTCTAAGAAAGAAATTGTCGGAGTTAAAGAAATTGTTGCACAAATTGATAAAAATGCGTTTGTGATTGTTGCAGATGTAAGAGAGGTTCTTGGAGAAGGTTTTTTGGAATATGGAAATATATAAAATGTGATTTTTGGCATACACTTATAAAAAATAGCAGTTTATTAGTAAAAAAATTAGAGGAAATGTGTAATAATTTTACATTTCCTCTTTATTTTTTTGTGTTTATGCATTAAAATATAAGGTAGTATTTATGCAAAAAGCAAATATATTGGGGAGAAGGAGATACAGATATGATTTCCAATCAGATACTTCAAAATACAATAGATGGATTAAAAGGAATTGCCAGAACAGATTTATGTGTTATAGATGTTGAAGGCAAGATACTTGCGGCTACATTTCCAAATGCGGATGAATTTATAGAAGCAGCACAGTCATTTGTGAAATCGCCGGCAGACAGTCAGGTTGTAAACGGCTGCCAGTTTTTTAAAGTTTTCGACGACCACCAGCTGGAATATATTCTCTTGGCATACGGTGAGAGTGAAGACGTATATATGATAGGCAAAATTGCAAGCTTCCAGATACAGAATTTACTGGTTGCTTACAAAGAAAGGTTTGATAAAGATAACTTTATTAAAAATCTTCTTCTTGATAATTTGCTTTTGGTAGATATTTACAATCGTGCGAAAAAATTACATATAGATATTGAAGTCCGAAGAGTTGTTTTCCTTATTGAGACAAACAGAGACAAAGAAGGTAACGAATTAGAGAAAATTCGTGGTTTATTCGGAGGAAAATCAAAGGACTTTGTTACAGCAGTAGATGAGAAAAATATTATTGTTGTAAAAGAATTAAATGACAATGAGACATATGATGATTTAAGAAAAACAGCGGATGTTATTCTTAATCTGTTTCATGCAGATGCCAATGCCAACATACATATATCTTATGGTACAATTGTCAATGAACTTAAAGAGGTGTCAAGATCTTATAAAGAGGCACGAATGGCATTAGATGTAGGTAAGATTTTCTTTGAAGAACAAAATATAATAGCATATTCACAGCTTGGAATAGGTCGTTTGATTTATCAGTTGCCAATTCCACTTTGTAAGATGTTTATCAAAGAGATTTTTGGTGGAAAATCACTTGATGATTTTGATGATGAATTACTGACCACCATTAATAAATTCTTCGAGAACAGTTTAAATGTGTCTGAGACATCAAGACAGTTATATATTCATAGAAATACATTAGTATACAGATTAGATAAATTACAAAAGAGTACAGGTCTTGATCTTAGAGTGTTTGAAGATGCGATTACATTCAAGATTGCATTGATGGTTGTAAAATACATGAAATATATGGAGTCATTGGATTACTAAGGAGAGTTTTGGAAATGATAAAGCTAGAACATGTCAGCAAGTCTTATTCTGCAGGGATTCCTGCGCTGAACGATGTTAACCTTGAAATAGAAGATGGCGAGTTCGTTTTTGTTGTAGGTGATAGTGGTTCAGGAAAATCAACATTGATTAAGCTATTGCTTAAGGAATTAGAACCAACAGAAGGGACTATTGTTGTAAACGGAAAGATTTTAAGAAAGATAAGAAGAAAACAGATACCAAAGTTTAGAAGAAAAATAGGAGTAGTTTTTCAGGATTTCAGGTTGCTGAAGGATAGAAATGTATATGAAAATATTGCATTCGCCCAGAAAGTAATCGGTGAGCCTAACAGTAAGATTAAGAAAAGAGTTCCACAGATGTTGTCGATGGTTGGTCTTGCACCAAAATATCGTTCATATCCAAGACAGCTGTCTGGTGGAGAGCAGCAAAGAGTTGCAATTGCAAGAGCACTTATTAATCAGCCTAGCATATTACTTGCAGATGAGCCTACGGGAAATCTTGATGCAAATAATGCATGGGAAATTATGAAGCTTTTGGAAGAAATAAATGAAAAAGGAACGACAGTTATAGTTGTTACACATAATCTTGAAATTGTTAAAGCTATGAATAAAAGAGTAATCACTATCAAGAAAGGACTTGTTGTCAGCGACGATAAGCAGAGTGAAGGATATGAGTATTAATACATGGTTTTATTCAATTAAACAAGGTGTAATGAATATAATAAGGAATAAGATGTTTTCTCTGGCATCCATAGCAACAATGTCTGCGTGTATTTTTATGTTTGGATTGTTTTATATCATTGTTACTAATTTTTCAAACATGGTTAAAGAAGCAGAGGAAGGCGTTGCGGTAACGGTCTTTTTTGAAGATGGTACCAAGGAAGAAGAAATCTTAGATATTCAGGAACAGATTAAAAAAAGAGCTGAAGTAAGAGAGATAAATTATGTTTCAGCAGAAGAGGCATGGGAGAAATTCAAGGAAGTTTATTTTGAAGGACAGGATGAGCTTGCAGAAGGATTTGCAGATGATAATCCGCTTGCAAATGATGCCAGTCTGGAAATTTATTTAAGCGATGTATCCATGCAAAAAGATCTTGTTAAATATCTGGATGGAATGGACCATATTCGTGAAGTTAAGGAATCTGAGGAAGTGGCTAATACTTTAACAGATTTTAACAAACTGATTAGTTATGTTTCCATTGGAATTATTGCAATTTTATTAGGTGTAGCTATATTTTTGATTAGCAATACAGTTACAGTTGGTATATCAGTCCGAAAAGAAGAAATTGCCATAATGAAATTAATCGGTGCTACGGATTTTCTTGTAAGAGCTCCATTTTTGGTTGAAGGAATATTAATTGGATTAATCGGAGCTGCTTTACCACTTATACTTTTACATGTGTTATATAATAATGTATGTGAATATATAGTTGAAAAATTTAATTTTATAGGTACAATGCTTACTTTTGTTCCAGCAGGTACTATATTCCAGATGCTTGTGCCAATTGCACTTATTCTAGGGGTTGGAATTGGATTTTTAGGTAGCAGATTTACAATTCACAAACATTTGAAGGTCTAAAATTTATATTTTGGCATAAAATATATTTGATACATACGGCTATGCTTCCGTTGGAATTTTCCGCTGGATGTGTGGCCGTTTTTTTGAGAGGTAATATTATGGATAATAATGATGAAATTGTGCAGGAGAAGAATGAATACGAATATGAATCAGGCAGAAAAGAATCTAAAGCTTTTAAGAAGGGATTGCTGGCAGGTGGCATTTTATGTATTATATTAGTTACGGTGATAACTTATGGTATTTTGTATTCCACAGACAGATTTCTGGTTCTTGGAAGGCATGGCGTGGCGGTTGAATCTGATTGTAAGGTTTTAGATGATACAGCTGTTGATAAAATAGAAGAAATATCAAATTACATTGATTTATATTATTATGAAGATGTTGATACAGATGACCTTAAAAATGGATTGTATGCAGGTCTTATGGAAGGGGTAAATGATAAATATTCTGAATATTATACAAAAAAAGAGTATGATGAACTTCAGGTTACCACAAATGGAAATTATTATGGTATAGGCGCAGGATTATCTCAGGACAGCAAGACCATGGAGGTGACAATTAGTAAGATATATGAAGGAACACCTTCGGAAGAAGCAGGACTTAAGGCTGGCGATAAAGTTCTTAAAGTGGATGGAAATGATGCAAGTAGCATGTCGGTTTCTGATTTAGTTAAGATTGTAAGAGGCGAAGAAGGAACAACAGTACATATTGAGGTTTACAGAGAGTCAACAAAGGAAAATCTTGAATTTGATGTAGAAAGAAAAAATGTAGAACTTCCAAGTGTTTCATCAAAGATGCTTGAGGATAATATGGGATATATACAAATTACGGAATTCCAAAAGGGGACTGCAAAGCAATTTAAGAAAGCCCTTACGAAATTGGAAAAAGACGGAATGAAAGGTCTTATTGTGGATGTAAGAAGTAATCCTGGCGGACTTTTATCCGCTGTAGTTGAGATTTTAGATGAGATTTTACCGGAAGGAATAGTTTTATATACAGAAGATAAATATGGTAACAGACAGGAATATAAGTCAGACGCATCATGCGTTGATTTTCCTATTGTGGTTCTTGTAGATGAAAATAGTGCATCTGCATCAGAAATTTTTGCAGGAGCAATTAAGGATTATAAGGCAGGGACTCTTGTGGGAGTAAAGACATTTGGAAAAGGTATTGTGCAAAGCATATATCCACTTGAAGATGGAGATGCTTTGAAAATAACAACAGCAAAATATTATACACCAAGTGGTAATTATATTCATGGAGTAGGAATTGAACCGGATATTGAGATTGAATACAAATATTCAGGTTCTTTAGATGGTGATTATGATATGAAATATGATAATCAGGCGCAAAAAGCGATAGAGGTTTTAAGTGAAAAAATTAAGTAGAAATTTAATCAGGTATTTTTTAATTTTGCTGTTGGTAATCTGGATGATTGTTATATTTATGTTTTCTGCACAACAATCCCAGCAGTCTTCGAATATGAGCGGCGGAGTAAGTTATAAAATCGTGACTATTTGCGAGGGTATCGTCGGAAAAACTTTTGACGGAGATGAAAAGGCAAGAATTATTTCAAAAATTAATTATCCTATAAGAAAAATAGCACATATGACGGAATATGCCATATTAGCGTGTCTGATGATGAGTGTGCTGATTTCATATGGAATTAATGAAAGAAAAAGAGTAGAACTTATTTCAATAATATTTACATTTTTGTATGCCTGCACAGATGAATTTCATCAGTTGTTTGTTCCAGGAAGAGAGGGGAAATTTCTTGATGTAATGATTGACACCTGTGGAGCAACGGCAGGTGTGCTGGTTCTTACTTTTTTGATATATTTATTTGAAAAAAATAAAAGAAAGAGGTGATTCTGTGGTTGAATTAGATAATTATAAAAGTGTTCTTCGTAGTTATGAAGAACCGCTGCAGGAAGTGAGGGATTCACTTTGACCTTGCTAATAAACAGCAAAGGGTAATGGAACTTGAAAGGGAAATGGAGGCTCCTTCATTCTGGGATAATTCTGAGACTTCACAGGAAAAAATGAAAGAGCTGAAAAGTTTAAAAGATGACATATCTGTATATAGTGAACTCGAAGTTCAGTACAATGATATAGAAACTATGATAGAAATGGGATATGAGGAAAATGATGAATCATTAATTCCTGAAATCGGAGAAATGCTGGATGAATTTGTAAGAACTTATGACAGTATAAGAATGAAAACCCTGCTATCAGGTGAATATGATAAAGACAATGCTATTTTATCATTACATGCCGGAGCAGGTGGAACAGAATCCTGCGACTGGGCTGCCATGCTTTTTAGAATGTATTCAAGATGGGCGGATAAGAAGGGATTTTCCCTTGAGGTGTTAGATTCACTGGATGGCGATGAGGCAGGAATTAAATCCATTACATTCCAGATTAACGGAGAAAATGCATATGGATATTTAAAGTCAGAAAAAGGTGTTCATCGTCTGGTAAGAATTTCTCCTTTTAATGCGGCTGGAAAAAGACAGACATCCTTTGTATCCTGTGATGTAATGCCGGATATTGAGGAAGATGTTGATATTGAAGTAAAAGATGAAGATATCAGAATTGATACATTTAGATCCAGTGGAGCAGGTGGACAGCATATTAATAAAACCTCTTCTGCAATCCGAATAACTCATTTTCCAACAGGAATAGTAGTACAGTGTCAGAATGAGCGTTCACAGCATATGAATAAAGATAAAGCAATGCAGATGCTTAAAGCCAAACTCTATCTTCTTAAACAGGAAGAAAATGAGGCAAAGGCTGCCGGAATAAGAGGCGAAGTTACTGAAATTGGATGGGGAAATCAAATACGTTCATATGTAATGCAGCCTTACACAATGGTAAAAGATCATAGAACTAATGTGGAAGTTGGTAATGTTGATTCTGTTATGGATGGAAATATTGATCCTTTTATCAATGGTTATTTGTCATGGCTTGCTAAAGAGTAGTGGACTAAATTTTCTTTTTTTTTGTCTAAAATGCAAATATCTCTTTAGAACTTAACATGTTATAGTATCCTTGTGATTGAATAAATTATGAAAAAAGGAGAGAAATTATGATTAAGCTAAAGAGAATGGTAACTGTGTTACTGGCGGCTGCTGTAACTGTTTCTTCGTTTGGAGTTACAGGTATCAAGGTAGAGGCTAAGGAGAACACTATCGCAAAATCGGATTCGGTAATCTATAAGTATGTTAGTAGTGAACAGGGACTTAGAAATTACATTGAAGGCGATGGAGCATATTCAAGTCAGGATGAAATAACTACTGAATGGGAAGGATATACTGATGTTCATAAGGTTACTTTCCCTGAAAGTGGAAAATTAGTAGTGGCAAGTATGTATCAGGATGAAAGTCAGGATAATGTATACGCCAGATTTCAGTTGTTTGCCAACAAATCCTTAACTGCAAAAATTGGAGAAGACAGCTGTATAGATTATGTTACAGATGATTTTACAGTTTATTCTGTTAAAAAAGGAACTTATTAGTACAGAGCTTCACGTTGGAATGGAACAGAAAAAATTAAAATTACAACTTATTTAGGTTTTATTCCTAAAAGCGGCAAGATGAAAGAATCAGGTATGAAATCTGCTGCAAATACTAAAGCTACAGCTGTATCAGTAAAAGCTATTAAGAATGTTAAAGAATTAAATACATATATTGAAAATGATGGAGCCTACGCTAGTCAGGAAGTTGATAAAAACGAATGGAAAGGTACAACAGGCTATCATAAATTTACAATTAAAAATCCAGGATGGGTTGTTTTTAATTCAATTGCTGACAAAAACGGAAATTATATTAATGTTAAAGTTTTTGCAAATGCAGATATGACAGCTAAAGTATTTAGTTATCGTCCAACAGATAAATTAGGCGATGGAAAGATGGTATATTTACAGGCTGGAACATATTATTATTATGGTTCAAGATGGAATGGTACTACACCAATAACATATACTAATTTTATAGGTCATATTTCAACAAAAGACAGAATTGCAGTTAAAAGCATAAGCAAAAACAGTGATGGCGCTTCTGCAAAAGTAACATTTTCTTATGACAAGGCTTATTTAAAGAGTTTTGCAAAGGGAAGAATCAGAATTGTAAAGGGAAGTGTTTCACCAAATAAGATTGCTGATAAGGATACATGGAAGGGATATGAAGTAGCAAGTAATGTTATCAATATAACATCAAACGGAACTTATTCAGCAAGAATAGAGACTAATGGCGATAATTGTTATGGAATGACTACATTTAAGGTATCAGGTTAAAAAAATACCACACCTTTAAAGGCAACTGTAACATCGGCTAAGAGAAATGCAAAAACTATTTCAGGAAAAAGCCAGGCGTACATGAAAGTCTATGTGAAGTATGGAAATAAGACATATTCCACAAAGGCTGATAAGAAGGGCAAATGGTCAGTTAAGACTAAGAGCAAACTTACAAAGGGTGCTTCAATCAAGGTTGTAGTTAAGAATTCAGCAGGAAAAACAAGTAAAAGTTCATATTATAAGGTAAAATAATATATTTTATTAATTTTTTTCACCCAGATATTTTAAGTAATTGGAATATCTGGGTGTTTTTGACTTGCTTTTATAGTATCAATGTGTTAGAATCCTTGAAGTAAAGACAATTGTCAGCGGTAGACGAACAAGTAACATCGGTGATAAATTGGAGGTAATTATGGCAGATGAGACAACATATTATGTGTTGAAAGAAAAGGCTGTGCCTGAGGTTCTATTAAAGGTTGTTGAAGCAAAACGACTGTTAGAATCTGAAAAGGTAGAGTCGGTGCAGGATGCAACAGAGGCCGTAGGGATAAGCAGAAGTTCATTTTATAAATATAAGGATGATATTTTTCCATATCATGACAGGAATAAAGGGAAAACACTTACACTCGTTATTCAGCTTAATGATGAACCAGGTCTTTTATCAATAGTAACTAAAACTATTGCAGAATTTAAGGCAAATATTCTTACAATACATCAAAGTGTTCCGATTAACGGAATAACTTCTTTACTGATAAGCGTTGAAATGTTTGACGGTGGCTCCGTAGAGGATATGAAAGAAACTATGGAGACTTTTTCGGGCATACATTATGTAAAAATTTTAGCTAGGGAGTGACAAAAATGAAAGTAGCAATTATGGGTTACGGCACAATCGGATCAGGTGTCGCAGAGATTTTAAATGTAAATAAGGACGTAATCGCAAAAAGAGCAGGTGAGCCAGTTGAAGTAAAATATATCTTAGATTTAAGAGATTTTCCTGGAGATCCTATGGAGAATGCAATTGTTCATGATTATCAGACAATTGTTAACGATCCAGAGGTTGGAGTTGTTGTTGAGACAATGGGAGGCGTAGAGCCTGCATATACTTTTGTAAAGGCAATGTTAGAGGCTGGAAAGCAGGTTACAACTTCTAATAAGAATCTTGTAGCTGCAAAGGGTGCTGAACTTATTGAGATAGCAAGAAAGAACAATGTTAATTTCCAGTTTGAGGCAAGTGTAGGTGGCGGAATTCCTATTATTCGTCCAATTAATGAATGTCTTACAGCAGATGTTGTTGAAGAAATTACAGGTATCTTAAATGGTACTACTAACTATATGATGACAAAGATGACAGACGAGGGTGCAGATTTTGATGTTGTATTAAAGGACGCACAGGACAAAGGATACGCAGAAAAAGATCCTACAGCAGATATTGAAGGTCATGATCCATGTAGAAAGATTGCAATTTTAACATCATTAGTATGTGGACAGCAGGTTGATTTTGAAGATATTCATTGTGAAGGAATTACAAAGATTTCTGCAAATGACATTAAATACGCAAAGAAACTTAATCGTTTCGTAAAACTTCTTGCTTCAAGCAAAAAAGTAGGCGACAGCTATTCTTGTATGGTTGCTCCATTTATGTTATCTGCTGAGCATCCTTTATCAGGGGTTAATGGTGTATTTAATGCTGTTTTTGTAAAAGGTAATGTACTTGGAGATGCAATGTTCTATGGAAGCGGAGCTGGTAAATTACCTACAGCAAGTGCTGTTGTGGCAGATATTGTTGATATTATCAGAAGACCTGATAATATTAAAGTTGAATGGGCAAAGGATAAGATTGAATTACTTGACTACAAAGACAGCAAGAATGCATTTTTCGTAAGAACATCTTCAAGCAAAGAAGAAGTTGAGAAAAGTTTTGGTAAAGTTGAATTTGTAGAAGGCGTAGTAGAAGGTGAGATGGGATTTATCACTGATGTTATGTCTGAAGGTGATTTCATTGAGAAGTCAGAGAAAATTAATTTAATAAACAGAGTACGTTTAGGATAATTATATTTGGGAGAAATCTGCAAAGACATTTAAGTTATGGTGAATCTAAAAGATGTTTTGCTGGATTTAATTTTTCCACCCCGATGTGTCGTCTGTGATGCAATTCTTAATCGGGGTGAGGTGGGAATCCATAAAAAGTGCGGGCAGGATTTATTTCTGGTAAATAATCCGGTCTGCATGCATTGTGGAAGGCCACTTGGTTCTAATAATCAGGAGTTTTGTTATGACTGTAGCAAAAAGTCGGTTTCTAATACTTTCAAGCAACAAAAGGCACTTTTTTTATACAAGGGTAAAATAAAAAATTCAATGTATAGGTTTAAGTATGCCAATAAAAGAGAATATGGAGATTTTTTTGGAAAAATGGCAATTATTTTATATGGTGACTGGATAAAAAGTCATAATGTAGAGTGTATTGTGCCTGTTCCAATGTATGAAAAGAAGAAGAAAAAAAGAGGATATAATCAGGCTGAAGTTTTTGCAAATGCAATTTCAGAATATTCAGGCATTCCGGTGTGTCCGGATGCGGTTATCAGAGTAAGAAATACAAAGCCTATGAAGAATTTAAATGATATAGAAAGAAAAAATAATCTGAAAAATGCTTTTCAAATAAAAGAATATATAGTACAATATAACTATATTATGGTTGTAGATGATATATATACCACCGGGGCAACGGCTGATGCTATTTCATTTGAATTACTAAAAGCAGGTGTCAGGGAAGTATATTATTTAAGTATATGTATAGGTGAAGGTTTTTAGGAGGCGTGGAAAGATATGGAGGTTATAAATTGCAGGAATTGCGGAAGAATATTTAATGCAGAATCAAATGAGCGTATTTGTCCGCTTTGTAAGAAAAAAGCAGAAGAAAAATTTCAGGAAGTAAAAGCGTATATCGAAGAAAATCCGGGGGCTTCGGTTGAGGCTGTTTCAAAAGAATTATCTGTTAGCGTAAAGCAAATTAAGAAGTGGATAAAGGAAGAAAGACTTGTGCTTGCGGATGGCTCTTTGGGTGGGATAATATGTGAAAAATGTGGTAAAAGTATCAGTACCGGTAGGTTTTGTGAAAATTGCAAGAAGAGAATGTCAGATGCTTTGCAGGATTCTATTGCCAAGCCTGTTGCTACAGCTGCCAAGCCAAAGGATTCGTTAAAACAAAATAGAATGCATTATTTACAATGATTAATAAGAGCTATTGTTTGACAGTAGCTCTTAAATTATGTGTTAAATTAAATAACATATTTTTATATGAGGTGTACTATTTGACGAACATTATACCATTTGACGAACATTATACCATATGGTATAATTCGAATTAATGCGTGTAAGTGTGTCCGAAAAGGAGAGAATATGATAAATGAAGAAAGAGTAAAGGAGCTGTATCACGTTGCTCTTTATGACTCAAAGGAACGAAAAATGCACCAACAGGTGAGCCAGTATTTTAAAAGGGATTATGTTGGAAAAGAGATTTTAAAAAGTTTTTTTACCGGAACGATAGCTTTTTTATTGATTCTTGGACTGATGGTATTATATGTTGCACAGGATTTTGTTGATAGCATTAATTCCCTTGATTTTCAGGAATTAGGTGTCAAAATCGGGATATCGTATTTGATTTTTATTCTTTTGTATCTGTTTGTTACATGGGTTGTGTATGCGTTCAGATATGTTACAGAGCGTAAAAAATTAAAAAAATACGGAGAACATTTGAAAAATGTAAACAGAATGTATGTAAGAGAGGGAAAACTTAAGCAGTAGGAGGCTTTATGACAAGGTTATTAGCGATTAAGGACAAAGCAGTAAAATTTTATGCAGAATATGAAACATATTTATTTCCGGTAATTAAATTTATAATTTCACTGGTTGCATTTGAGATGATAAGAACTAATATAGGATTTAACAGCAAAATTGACATGTTTGCAATATCAATGGTGCTGGCATTGTTATGCAGTCTTTTGCCGGTAAATGCCATAATATGGTTTGCGGCAATACTGGTAATAGCGGAATTAATAAGTGTATCTCTGGAAACAGCAGTAGTCGGAGTGATATTATTTACAATTATCTATTTTATTTATTTTAGATTTACTCCAAAGGATGGTATCTATGCAATACTTACTCCTATATGTTTTAGATTAAATATCCCATATGTTATGCCAATTACATGTGGATTATTAAAGGATGCATATTCAGTTGTTTCCGTCTTATGTGGAACTGTTATTTTCTATTTTCTTGATGGAATAAAGGAATCACAGGCAATACTTAGGGAACAGGCAAAGGGTGACAACGCAGAAGCATTTGCAAAATTCAAAGTTGCAATTGGAACTGTTGCCAATAATCGTGAGATGTATCTTGTGCTTGCAATTTTTACAATTACAGCAATTGCTGTTTATTTAATCAGAAGATTAAAAGCAGATAATGCATGGCTTTTAGCAATTATAATTGGTACATTAATTCAGTTTATAGGTTTATTTATAGGTTATATGCTTATTCCTATTACAGGAGAAACAGTTACATTAATTATCGGCAATGTTGTGGCTTTGATAACAGGCTTTTTGCTTAGATTTTTATTTATGAATCTGGATTATGCAAGAACTGAAAGAGTTCAGTTTGAGGATGATGAATATTATTATTATGTTAAGGCTGTTCCAAAGAAGACTGTAACTTCAGGTTCTAAGACAGTTAAGCATTTTGGAAATACATCAAGTATAGGCAAGAAAATAAATAGAAATAATGATAATAACATGGCGAAACAGACATTTATTGATGATTTAAATTTAGGAGATAAATAGAACGGACTAAAGGAAAATTTTGAAAGGAGAGTGCATATATGCAAAATATTTCAGGCATGATAGGTGTTTTTGCAGAAAAGCTGACAAAATATATAGGAATGCCAAAATTAAGTCTAAGGTTATCGGATTTTATTGAAATAATGATTATATCTGTACTCTTTTATCATGTTCTGGTGTGGATTAAGACTACAAGAGCCTGGAATTTATTTAAGGGAATTTTAATAATTTTAATGTTCGTATTAATTGCGGCAGTATTTCAGATGAACACAATATTGTGGCTGGCACAAAATACCTTTAATGTAGGACTTATTGCTCTTGTAATCATTTTTCAGCCGGAGCTTAGGCATGCTTTGGAAAATATAGGCGGAAAAAATATTTTTGGCCATATTTTTGATTTTTCAAAGAATGATAACGAAAAATTTTCAGATAAAACTATCGAGGAACTTATTAAGGCAAGTTTTGCTATGGGCAAGGTTAAAACAGGTGCTTTAATAGTTATAGAAGATGACATCAGATTGGATGAATATATAAGAACAGGAATTGATGTTGACGGAATTGTTTCAAGTCAATTGTTAATAAATATATTTGAAAAGAATACTCCATTGCATGATGGGGCTGTTGTTGTCAGAGGAGACAGAATAGTATCGGCGACATGTTATCTTCCTTTGTCTGATAGCATGACACTAAGCAAGGATTTAGGTACAAGGCACAGGGCTGCCGTTGGTATTAGTGAATCAAGTGATTCCGTTACTATAGTTGTATCAGAGGAAACAGGAAAAGTATCAGTGGCGGCAAAGGGACAGATTCATCATGATATTTCTCCGGAATTTCTTAGAGATCATTTGCAATATTTACAGAATAAGAATCATGAAGCAAATGGTATTGAATTGCTAAGAAGGAGGTTAAAAAATGGGAAAAAAACTTCTACGAAGCATAGTAAATAATTTTGGATTAAAGGTATTGGCGTTTGGATTTGCTTTTTTATTATGGTTACTTGTATATAATACAAATGATCCATATATAACTAAGAATTTTACTACAACTGTTACAATAAAAAATGCAGAAGCATTAAGTGAGATGCATAAATGTTATGAATTTGTTAATAACAACAATTCGGTTTCTTTTACAGTTACTGCAAAAAGAAGTTACATGGAGAAACTGATTGATAATGATTTTGTAGCAGTTGCAGACTTAAATAATATAATAATAGCAGAAGATGGAAAGTCGGCTACAGTTAGAATTGATATTTCAAGTGAGCGATATAATTCAGTTTTGAAATATAGCGTAAAGAATCAGTATCTTGAATTGGCGCTGGATGATTTAACAAGTAAACCATTTCAGATTAATGCAAGTACTTATGGAGAACTTGATAATGGTTATGCAATAGGAAGTGTTGAAGTAACCAGTCCACGAAGTCTAAGAGTGTCTGGACCTCAATCTATTGTAAGCACCATAAGTTCAGTTCAGGCAAGGATAGATATTGAAGGTGCTTGTTTTGATATTACGGAGAAAGTTGTTCCGATATTGTACGATAAAGACGGAAATGAGATAGATACAACGAAACTTACATTGAGTCATGATGTGGTTGAGGTAACTGCAAAGATATTAAATACAAAGGAGTTGAAATTAAATTTTTCAGTCTCAGGTTCACCTGCAGGTGATAATAGTGTTCTTGAAGTTACAAGTGATCCACAGACTGTTAAAGTAAAAGGTGCATCATCAGAATTAAATAAATATTCTTCGATAGATATTCCAAGTGAGATACTTAATGTTACCGGAGCTACTGAAGATGTTGTTAAGACAATAGACATAAGAGAATATCTTCCGGAAGGAATAGAACTTGTGTCTAAGGAAGATGCAAATATTGTTGTTACCGTTAAAATTAAAGCATATGGTGAAAAGAAACTTGTGGTTTCAACGGATAAGATTGTTTTAGAGGGCATGAAAGATGAATATGAATATGAATTCGCTGCATCTACATTTAGCGTTGAAGTATACGGAGAGGAAACTGCCCTTGAAAGCATAGATGCATCAAATATTAAAGGAAGCATAGATGTTTCAGAACTTGAGGAAGGTAAGGGCATTTTTGAAGTTACTTTAAATCTGGATGAGGATACATTCTCATGGAAAAAAGTTAAGGTAAAAGTTATAGCCAGAGTAAAGAAGGAAGAAACTAACAATAGTGAAGAAGATACATCTTCAAGTTCAACTGACAGCGATGATGCTGAGTCAAAGGTAAAAACAGAAGAATGATTAGATATATAGAAAAGAAAGTAGGTAATTAATATGGCAAGAATGTTTGGAACAGATGGAGTAAGAGGTATAGCTGGTACAGAGCTTTCGATAGATTTGGCAATGAAATTGGGGCAGGCAGGAGCTTATGTATTAACTAAAGAACAGTCCCATCAGCCAACAATTATTGTAGGATGTGATACAAGAATTTCGGGTGGAATGCTTGCAAATGCATTAATGGCAGGAATCTGTTCAGTTGGTGCAAATGCAATTTATGTGGGAGTTGTTCCTACACCTGCAATTGCATATTTAACGAGAAAGCACAAAGTAGATGCCGGAGTTGTTATTTCTGCATCTCACAATCCAATGGAATTTAATGGAATAAAATTTTTCAATGGTGACGGATACAAACTTTCAGATGAATTGGAAGATGAAATCGAAGAATTAATCAAAAATGATATGGATGATGTTGTTTTCCCTATTGGACCTGGAGTAGGAAGAGTTGAATACAGATTTGATATTGTAGATGAATACATTGAATTTCAGAAGAAAACAGTTCCAATTGACCTTTCATCATTAAAGATTGTAGTAGATTGTGCAGAAGGAGCAAGTTATTATACATCAGTTAAGACATTACAGGATTTAGGTGCTAATCTTATAGCAATTCATACAAAACCAGACGGAACAAATATAAATGCCAACTGTGGTTCAACACATATGGATGAACTTATGGCAAGAGTTGTTTCAGAAAAAGCTGATGTGGGAATTGCCTTTGATGGTGATGCAGACAGAATGCTTGCCGTTGATGAGAATGGAAAACTCGTTGATGGTGATGAAATTATGGCTATATGTGGTAAATATATGAAGGACAATGGAAAACTTGCTAAGGACACAATAGTTGTAACAGTAATGACTAATTTAGGTTTTACTCTCATGGGTGATGCAAACAATATTAATATAGAGAAAACAAAGGTGGGCGACAGATATGTATTAGAGAATATGCTTGAAAATGGATATAATCTGGGTGGAGAGCAATCAGGACATGTTATTTTCCTTGATGATAATACAACAGGTGATGGATTACTTAGTGCACTTAGATTATTACAGGTAATGGTAGAGACAAAGAAACCATTATCAGAGCTTGCTTCAGTTATGGAAGTATTGCCACAGGCACTTGTAAATGCAAAAGTTCCAAATCATAAGAAGGAAAGCTATATGGAATATTCTGAGATTGCAGAGGCTATTGCAAGACTTGAAGAAATGTTTGCAGGAGAAGGAAGAGTTCTTATAAGACCTTCGGGAACAGAGCCATTGGTAAGAGTAATGATAGAAGGAAAAAATCAACAGGTAATAGATAAGGAAGCAAAAAAATTAGCGGAGCTAATTACTAAAGTTATGTTATAGGAGGAAAGTCATGGTTTCAGAGTGTGTTAAAATTGTAAATCCTACAGGTCTTCATTTACGTCCAGCAGGTAATTTATGTCGTGAGGCTATGAAATTTAAATGCAAAGTTACATTTTCGTATGGTGCGAATAATACAGCAAATGCTAAAAGTGTACTCAGTGTACTAGGTGCATGTATTAAGTCTGGTGATGAGATTACACTCAATTGCGACGGTGAAGATGAAGAAGAAGCTCTTAGAGCTATCGTTTCATATATTAAAGAGGGATTAGGAGAGTAAGATAATGCTGAATTATAAAAGATACAAAAGAAATCCGGTTTTAAATTATCCGGAAAGAGAATGGCCTGATAAGGAGATTATGAAAGCTCCAATCTGGTGTTCAGTAGATTTAAGAGATGGAAATCAGGCTTTGATTGAGCCTATGAATGTAGATGAAAAGATGGAAATGTTCAATCTGCTTTTAAAATTAGGTTTCAAGGAGATTGAAATTGGTTTTCCAGCAGCATCTCAGATTGAATATGATTTCTTAAGAAAATTAGTTAAGGAAAACAGAATTCCAGATGATGTAAAAGTTCAGGTGTTAACACAATGCAGAGAAGAATTAATAGATAAGACATTTGAGGCAATTGAAGGAATTAAGAATGTTGTTGTTCATATTTACAATTCAACTTCAACTCTTCAAAGAGATGTAGTATTCCATAAGAGCAGAGAAGAAATTATCGAGATTGCAAAAGCTGGAACAAGAATGGTTAAAGAAAGAATGAAAAATTTTGACGGGAATGTTCAGTTAGAATATTCACCAGAGAGTTTTACAGGAACAGAGATGGACTTTGCTCTTGAGATATGTACAGCAGTACAGGAAGAATGGGATCATGCCAATGATAATCCAATCATTTTCAACCTTCCTGCAACAGTGGAAATGAATACTCCTAATGTGTATGCTGACCAGATTGAGTGGATGAGTAAGCATTTCAAGGAAAGAGAAAATATAATTTTAAGCGTTCATCCACACAATGACAGAGGAACAGGTGTTGCCATAACAGAGCTTGCACTTTTAGCAGGAGCAGACAGAGTAGAGGGAACATTGCTTGGAAATGGTGAAAGAACAGGTAATGTTGATATTTTAACAGTTGCATACAATATGTTTTCACAGGGAATTAATCCTGAATTGAATCTTGAGGATATCAATGAAATAATTGAGATTTACGAAAGATGCTGTAAGATGAATGTTGATATGCGTCATCCATATGCTGGTAAACTTGTATTTACAGCTTTTTCAGGTTCTCATCAGGATGCCATCAATAAGGGTGAGCAGGCTCTTAAAGAAAGAGGAAGTGATATCTGGGAAGTTCCTTATTTACCAATCGATCCTGCTGACATTGGAAGAAAATATGAACCTGTCGTAAGAATTAACAGCCAGTCAGGAAAAGGTGGAGTTGCCTTTGTAATGAGCACTGTTTATGGATATAAGATTCCGAAGGAAATGCAAAGGGAATTTGCGGATGTAATTCAAAAGATTTCTGAAGATGAAGGCGGAGAAATTGAGCCAAGCAGAATTATGGCAGAATTCCAGAGAGAATATTTAAAAGTTAAAGGTCCATTTGAATTTATTAATGTAAAAGAATATGATGATGACAACGATGATGAAATCAGGGTAGAGCTTGATTTTAAATATCGTGGAAAAGAATTTCATTCTGAAGCTTCAGGAAATGGTCCAATTGACGCTGTTAAACTTGCAATTCGTCAGTGCATAGGTGAGGTTGATATTAAAATACTTGATTATGATGAGCATTCATTATCAGAAGGTAGTCATGCCAAGGCTGCTGCATATATTCAGATGAAGGATAACAGAAATGGAAATGTTGTATTTGGAGTTGGCGTAAGCAGTAATATTACAAGAGCTTCTATCAGAGCAATATTTTCAGCACTTAATAGAATTTCAAACTTATATGACACAGTTTAATGTGCATATTAACATTGTTAAGACACAAAAAATTAACAATTTAGGATATTATTTGAAGTTTAAGTGTGGTAGAATAGCCTTTGTTTCAGTTAATAAAATGGAATATGGAGTGGCAAAATGAGAGAACAGTATAAGCATTTATTAAATTTTACTGCTAACCTTGTTACGGTAATGGTTGATGCATTATTATTTGCAATGGTATGGTACAGTTACTATTCAAAGTGGGAGTTACACAATAGTGGAATTGCTTCACAATATTTTAGAAAAGGTAACTGGGCTGTTATAGGTATGTATATACTTATAATATTTTTCTTTACCCATGTTTTTGGTGGTTACAAGATTGGATACATGAGGGTGTCTGACATAATTTTATCTAATGTGTTAGCGCTTATTTTAGGAAATATTGTAGGATTTTTTGAATTGTGTCTGATTTGTCGAGATTATGTAAAACCTGCACCTTTATTTTGGATTATGGTAGCAGAGATTATATTTATAGTGCTATGGAATCTGATAGTCAGGGCGGCGTATAAGGCACTGTATCCTCCAAGACAGATGATATTGGTTTATGGAGATTATAAGCCGGATGATTTATTGATGAAAATGAATACCAGAAAAGATAAATATGATATCTGTAATACAATTAATTATAATTGTGGCAAAGAAACTCTTTATGAAACTATAGTTAAATATCATGGAGTTGTGCTTTGTGATCTTCCTGCTGAAATCAGAAATGATATTATGAAATTCTGTTATGAGAAGAGTATAAGAGTTTATGTAACACCTAAGATTTCGGATATACTTTTCAGAGGTTCAGCGGATATTCATTTGTTTGATACACCTTTATATCTTACAAGAAACCAGGGATTGTCAATTGACCAGAGATTTTTCAAAAGAGCAATGGATATAATCATTTCTCTTATTGGAATTGTTATTGCATCTCCTTTTATGATTATTATTGCATTAGCTATTAAATTATATGATGGTGGTCCGGTTTTTTATACACAGGAAAGACTGACAAGGGATGGAAAACCATTTAAGATACTTAAATTCAGAAGTATGACAACTGCATCTGAGGACAAGGGTGCAAGGCTATGTGCTAAGGGTGATGCAAGAGTAACACCGGTAGGTAATATAATTCGTAATATACATTTTGATGAATTACCACAGTTATTCAATATATTAAAAGGTGAGATGTCTGTTGTAGGGCCAAGACCTGAAAGACAGGTAATCGCAGAACAGTATATGAAGGAAATTCCTGAATTTGCTTTTAGAACTAAGGTAAAAGCGGGATTGACAGGATATGCACAGGTATGGGGAAAATATAATACAACTCCATATGATAAATTAAAAATGGATATAACCTATATTGAAAATTATTCATTATGGTTAGATATTAAATTAATTTTATTGACTTTTAAGATATTGTTTGTGAAGGAAAATACTGAAGGTGTTGACGAAAAACAGACAACAGCACTTAAAAATTAGAGGTGGCTAAGTGGAAAATAATAGTTTAGTATCGGTAATTACGCCTATGCACAATTCTGGCAGGTATATTTTAGATACTATAGAATCAGTTAAGAATCAAACATATAAAAATTGGGAAATGATAATTATAGACGACTGTTCAACTGACAATTCAGTTGAACTCGTCAAAAAATACATTCAGTCTGATGAGAGAATTAAGCTCATCAGACTTGAAGAAAATGTCGGAGTGGCCAAAGCGAGAAATAAGGGAATTGAGAATTCCAAAGGTAGATATTTAGCTTTTTTAGATAGCGATGATCTTTGGTTACCAGATAAATTAAATAAACAAATCAAATTCATGCAGTCAAAAAAAGTAAGTTTTTGTTATACTGCATGCAGTGTTATAGATGAAAACAGTGTTGCAACAGGAAAAGTCAGACATGTTCCACCTATTGTTGATTATCATAAGATATTAAGAGGTAATGACATTGCCTGTCTTACGGTTGTGATTGATAAATATATTATTCCGGATGTTAAGATGCCGGATATTAAGCATGAGGATTATGTTACATGGGTTAACATACTTAAGAATGATATTGTTGCATTTGGAATAGATGAAGTGTTGGCTAGATATAGAGTTGCTAGAAAATCAGAAAGTGGTAATAAATTAAAAGCTGCTACATGGCAATGGAAAATATATAGAAAGACATTGAATTTACCGATTTTCTCATCGGTATTTTATTTTTGCTGTTATGTATTTAATGCAATAGCCAAAAGAATATAAGGGAGAAGAAAATGAGTGTATTTTTTAAAAAATTAAAGCAGGTAAAAATTAGTGATTTTCTTCACTTTTTTTTATTCTTTTTGGCAATTATACCAGCTTTTTTTGTCAGAATTTTTAACAGGGATTTATGGCTTGTGTGTGAATATGGACTAGAGGCAAGGGATAATGGATTTTGGTTCTACAAATATGTTCGTGAAAATCATCCAACACAGCCAATTGTATATGCAATAAAGAAAAAAAGCATAGATTATGATAAAGTTGCTGCTTTGGGAAAGACTGTTGAATATGGCAGCTTAATGCATTGGATATATTACCTTGCGGCAGATAAAAATGTCAGCTCTCACAAAGGTGGAAAACCTAATGCTGCCGTTTGTTATTTCCTTGAAATATACGGTTTTTTGAAAAATAAACGAGTATTTTTACAGCATGGAATAACAAAGGACCTTGCAGATATGTTTTTTTATAAGAATACAAAGATGCGATTATTTATTTGTGGTGCGAAGCCTGAATATGATTATGTTACCGAGAATTTTGGTTATCCTTTAGGATATGTAGCATATACGGGGTTCGCAAGATTTGACAGACTCTACCTTGAAAAAAGAAAAGAAAAAGTTATTCTTGTGGCTCCTACATGGAGGAGATGGTTATATCAGACTTCTTCAGATCCTTATGAGAATTCCATGGAAAATGTTGAAAACAGTGAATATGTTAAGGCATGGAAGGAAGTACTTTCTTCTTCGGCAATGGAAGAAATTCTGAAAAAATACGGATATAAGATTGTATTTTTCCCACATAGAAATATGACAAGTATTTTTGAGAATATGTCAGGAAGCGATTATGTGGATATTGTAAATTGGAAAAATACAGATTTACAGGATTTACTTATTAATTCTGAATTTATGATTACGGATTATTCAAGTACTGCAATGGATTTTGCATATATGGACAAAGCATTGGTATATTATCAGTTTGATTATGATGAATTCAGGGAAAAGCATTTTGAAGAGGGATATTTTAATTATGAGAATAATGGATTTGGACCGGTTTGTTATAATTTGAATGATTTGATAAACAAAGTAGAAGAGATGATTTGTCAAAAGCAGGATTTGAAATATAAAGACAGGATTTCTGAATTTTTCCCAATGCGAGATGCAAATAATTGTAAGAGAATATATGATGAAGTAAAAGGAATTTAATTATGAAAAAAGTTAGTATCATTATTCCGGTATACAATGTTGAAAAATATTTGAAAAGATGTCTGGATAGTGTATGTAATCAGGCGTATGAGAATTTGGAGATTTTGATTGTTAATGATGGCTCAAAAGATGGAAGTTTGAAAATATGTAATGAATATGCAAATAAATATTCCAATATAAAGCTGTTGAATCAGGAAAATCAGGGATTGTCAGAAAGCAGAAATAATGGATTAAAGGCAGCAACCGGTGAGTATGTAATGTTTGTTGACAGTGATGACTGGTTATGTGATGGAGCAGTTAATGAAATGGTGAACTTTATGGAAGAAAATCAATGTGATGTTGTAAGTTCAGCATGGAATGTTGTATATGAAAAAGGAAAAGTCAGATGTGGAATTAATGAAAAAATGGTAATTGATTCACAAAAAGCACTGGCTATGCTTATTGATGATATTGAATTAAAAAATTATGCATGGGCAAAATTATACAAAAAGGAATTGTTTGATGGAATAAATTATCCTAAAGGTCAGAAATTTGAAGATATAAATACAACATATAAAATCTTTTTAAGAGCAGATAAAGTGGGAATTACAGATTTTGTAACCTATAATTATTTTCAAAGACTGGATGGAATTTCAAAATCAAAAGAAGCAGAAAATAATATTCACAGATGCATAGGTCATGAAAAAAGATTTATGGATTTATCATCTTCGAATCCCCAATTGATAAATTCACTGTTGGTTCAGTATTTTTATTCATATAGAAAACTTGTGTTGGAAAATAAGGATGCAGACAAAGATTCGCATTTTGATTTTTTTGTAGAACATATGGATAGAAATAATGAAAAATTAAACAGATTTGAGAAAATTGAAGTTTCAATTATTCAAAATAGAAATCTGATTTGGAAATTGAGATTATATTTTATTGAGTTAATAAGAAAAATCAGTAAATTACTTATAAAATAGAGAGGGTTAAGAAAATGGAACCGCTAATTAGTATTATAATACCAGTTTGGAAAGTTGATAGATTTCTGGAAAAATGTTTAGACAGTGTAATTAATCAGACGTACAGGAACCTTCAAATTATTCTTGTGGATGATGGTTCACCGGATGCTTCTGGTGAGATATGCGATTTATATGCAAAAAAAGATCAAAGAATTGAAGTTATTCATCAAAAAAATGCAGGCGTTTGTGTTGCAAGAAACGAAGCAATGAAAAAAGTCAGAGGTGAATACATAGGTTTTGTAGATCCTGATGACTGGATTTCACCGGATATGTTTGAATATTTATATAATGGTATAGTTAAATACAACACCCAAATGTCAGTATGCAGATATTACAGAGTAACTGATGGGAAAGATACATATTCAAATTGTGATGGTGAGGATTGTAAATTCACAAGGCAGCAGGCTATTGAGGATCTGGTTAATCGTTTTATAATTCGTAATGTATTCTGGAACAAATTGTTTAAAAGGGAACTTTTTAATGATATCAGTTTTCCAGAAGGCAGAATATACGAAGGAACCTTGATGATATATAAACTGATTGAAAAATGTGACAGCGTGGCATTGCTAGGAGATCCTAAATACTATTATCTTGATAATCCAACAAGTTATGTAAATAAAGATTCCTTTGGACATTTTTGTGATTATATGTATGCACATATTGTCAGATATAATGATTTGATTGGTGAATATGATTATTTGAAAAAAACTTTAATGACAGACTTAGTTAAAGGTTTATTTAAATTTAGATATTTATATAGTATTTCTGCTGAAGAAATTAATGAAAGAAAAGATGATATATCTTTAATCAGAAATTTCTGTGAGGAAAATAAGGAATACATTTTTAATGAATTAGGATTATCCAAAACAGAAAAGAAATTATTAAAAATAATATTAGAATTTAAATTAGATAGTTTTAAGAAAGCCAGAAGATACGGGGGAGTAAGAGACAGGGCTGATACGTTATTTAATATTTTCAGAAGAAATAAAAATGGCGAAAAGAAATTACCAGAGCAGTCTGAGAAAGTGTATCCTCTATATAAAGATATTAACAATCGGATTTTAAGGCAGATACAATTGACAGAACTAGATATTTTAAGTAAAATAGCTTGTATATGCGAAAAAAATAGTATTTCATATTTTTTATATGGTGGAACCTTGCTGGGCGCAATAAGACATGAGGGATTTATCCCATGGGATGATGATATTGATATTGTTATGCCAAGAAAAGATTTAGACAGGTTTATGGAGATTGCGCCAAAAGAATTAGGTGAGGATTATTTCTGTCAGACTTGTTTTAACGATGCAGGTTTTCCAATGCTTTTTACTAAAGTAAGATATAATAAAAGTTATATACAGGAAGAAAAATGGATAAACAGGAAAATGAATTCAGGAATCTTCGTTGATATTCTGCCATTAGATGGTTATCCTGATAATAATTTTCTTGGAAAGAGTTTTCTTCATATGGTTTCACTATTGCATCAGGTATGTGCATTGGATAAGCCAAAGACAGATAAGAAAATAACAAAGATTTCTTTTAAAATACTTAAGAAATTACCAAAATCAATTCAATACAAATTGCGTGATAAAGTATTAAGGATGTCGACATTCCTTGGAGGCAGTAAATATGTATGCAGTTATGGAAGTCATTATCAGCCTGTAATTAAAAGAGTATTGAAAAAGGAATGGTTTTTGGATTATAAGACAGCAACGTTTGAGGGAAAAGAATTCAGGATTCCGGTTGGATGGAAGGAATATCTTATACATTTATATGGAGAAGATTATATGGAACTTCCTCCGGTTGAGAAAAGAGAAAATCATCTTCAGTTGACAAGTACGATATTGCCGGCAGAGTGGGAGGCAAGAAATGAGTAATAAACACTACAAAATAGGATATACAGCTGGTGTGTATGATATGTTTCATATCGGACATTTGAATTTATTAAGAAGAGCCAAGGAACAATGTGATTATTTAATTGTTGCAGTATCAACAGACGAGCTTGTGGCTTATAAAAATAAGCAGCCTATTATTCCGTTTGAAGAACGTGCAGAAATTGTTGGAGCGTTGAAATGTGTAGATAAAGTTGTTCCACAGGTCAATATGAATAAATTTGAGGCATGGGAAAAATACCATTTTGATGCAATGTTTGTAGGCGATGACTGGAAGGGAACTGAAAAATGGAATGGATATGAAAAACAGTTCGCTAAAGTAGGGGTTGATATAGTATATTTCCCATATACAAAGGAGATATCTTCATCTATATTGGCCGAAAAAATCAAGGGGAAGAATCAAGTAGATAGTCATGAATTGTAGAATTGAATTAGAAAAGGATAAGTGTTGCGGTTGCGGAACCTGTGAATTGGTATGTCCAAAGGGCGCAATCAGGATGGTTACGGATGAATGTGGCTTTGTTTACCCGCAGATAGATGATTCACTATGTGTTGATTGTGGATTATGTAAGAAAAAGTGCGCATTTCAAAGCGGATATGACACGAGAAAAGAATTTGAACCTTTTTTAGGTTTTGGAGCAAGGCACAAGGATGTGGATACGATGATGAATAGCAGATCAGGTGGTGCGTTTGTGGCATTATCTGATACGATTTTGGATTCATCTGGAATTATATATGGTGTTGGTTATAGTGATGACGAGGGATTTTACAAAGTAGTTCATAAAAAGGCGTACGATAAGGAATCGAGAAATGAATTTTGTGGTTCTAAATATGTCCAAAGTGATCTTACAGGCATTTTTGAAGATATTAAATGTCAATTAGAAAATGGAAAGAAAGTTCTTTTTAGTGGAACAGGTTGTCAGGTTGGTGCTTTATATAAATATTTACCAAAAGAATATGACAATTTGTATACAATTGATATTGTCTGTCATGGAACACCATCTCCAAAGGTATGGAAAGAATTTTTACAGATGAGAGAGAAAGAGTTACATGGTAAGGTAACTAAGGTTGATTTCAGAAACAAAGGAAAATTTGGATGGCAGAAACATAAAGAAACCATATGGATTAACAAAAGACCATATTCCTCAAAGATTTATTCAACATTATTCAAACTAGGAATTTCAAGACCTGCATGTTATGAGTGTGTATATGCGAATAAGAATCGTGTGGGAGATATAACAATTGCAGATTTCTGGGGTCATGAGAATGCGTTGAAGGAATTGTGGGATGATGATAAAGGAATTTCATTAGTTCTTGTTAATAATAAAAAAGGCAAAGAATGGTGGGAAGAATCTAAAAAGGATTTAGACTGGGTAGATTGTACCGGGTATCCCTTCAGACATAGCAATATGAAGCATCCTACAATAAAAAGTGAACAATATGACGAATTTTGGGATGATTATATTAATCATGGATTTGAATATTGTGTAGAAAAGTATACCGGACATAAAGTCGAAAAATGGTATATTTTGAAAATAAAAACATATTATAACAAAATTAAAAGAAAGATAAAGAAAATAATTAAGAGGTGTATTTATGGGAATGAGACCTAAAGTATCAGTTGTAATCCCGGTATTCAGAGTTGAGGATTATATTGCAAAATGTATCGAGTCATTACAAAGACAGACATTAAAAGAATTAGAATTTATTTTTATTGATGACTGTGGTGGTGACCGTTCTATAGAGATAGCTGAAGAATATGCTAAAACAGATGATAGAATAAAAATTCTATATAATGAAGAAAATAAAGGTGCAGGACAATCAAGAAATAAAGGTATTGATGCCGCAACCGGTGAATTTATCGCCTTTGTAGATCCTGATGACTGGATTGATGATAATTTCTATGAGGTTTTATATAATAGAGCTGTTTCTGGAAATTATGATATTGTAAAAGGTGATAGAATTAGTGTTAAATACAGAGAAAATGGAGAAATTCGTTATAATCCATCACCTGTTAATGGAAGAATTAAGGCTGGATTAACAAGAAACGAGCCATTGTTCAGATATTTTACATCAGAGCATCAGACAGCTATTTTTAACTGTGACATGATACAGAAGAATAAAATTTACAATGGAAGTGCTTCTCACAGTGAGAACAGTGTTTTCTTATTAGGTGCTTCATATTATGCTAAAAGATTCTGTATAGAAAGTGATGTTGCATACTATTATTACCAGAGAGAAGATTCAAGTGTTCATGTATTTAACATGAAAAAATTCTCAGGTGAAATTACATCATTTAAGGAACAGATGGAATTTATCGACAAAAACATGGAATATTCAGAAAATGTTATTTGTTTCCTTGGTAAGAAAGTTGGTTTCCTTTTAAGAAGATATAACGAACTTAACAAATCTGATGATCCTGAATTAAGAGCATATAGAAAAGAATTCTTAACAGAGATTGCAAATGAGCTTGATAAAGTTCCAAATAACAAAAGATTATACAGATACGGTCATAAATTAAAATATCTTGTAGACCATAAAATTGGAAAAGAGATGATGATTTTCAATTTTGCCGGATTTATCTCATTTGCACAAAAATGCAAAAATAAAATTAAAGCAGTTCAAAGAAAAATCAAGAATGCAGTATATCATGTTGAATCTAAGACTGCAACAAAGAAAAAAGTAAGATTATTAGGAATACCAATGACATTGAATATTGATGTTCCATTTGATTTTAAAGGCAATGAACTTATTTATTTACAGAATTACAGAGGATGTATTATTTTCTGTAAGGAATTTTTAGATAAGGATCCTGAATTTGCTAGAGATTATATTAATGCTTATACAAAGGACAATAAGAATTATAATTGTAATCTTCCGGTAGATAGTGAAGTATATAAAGAGCATCTTGAATACATGAAAAAAGGTGAGCTTTGCTGGAGATATACAAAGCGTTTTGGTTCAATTTCTAAAACAACAATTTATACAAATGAGAATGATGAAATTATGTTCCATGGTGAGATTTTAGGACAGTCAGATGTAATCGATACAGAACATTTCAGAGTTCATCCACAAAAGGACCGTAAATTAATTGATGGTACTGTTTTAAAGGATTACATTGTTCGCAAATCAAAGAAGGAAATGATAGGTGAGACTCGTCAGTATATTGATTACATTTTTGATGTATTTAAGACTGATGATCCAAAGATGCTTAAAGGTTTTGCATATGATGCATTTCCGTTCAACTGTATTCTTACAGAGGGACATGTATATGAATTGTTTGATTTAGAATTCGAATATAAAGAAGATATCGAAAAGGAATATATGTTATTTAAGATTGTTAAGGTTCTTCCAAAACGAGTTCGTATGAGAGCTTATTATGAATTGTGTACAATTTATCATATGGTTCCTAGATGGGAGTATTGGGATAATTTCAATTTCAGAATCTGGCTTGATACAATTTCATCACCTGATGATGTTCCAACAAATCAGGAAAACAAAGAATTATTTGCTAAATATTTTATTTAATTACATGAGGGGGAAAGGTGAATATCGAATTTCTATTGTTTCTCCAACGATATAGAAGTGATGTATTAAATGAAATTTTTACTTTAATAACATCCCTTGGAGAAGAAAAAATATATATTTATATTCTTATGGCAGTTTACTTGGGGATTAGTAGTTCTTTGGGATGGAAGTTAGGTACATATTTGAATTGTGCAGGACTTATAAGTAGTGTAACAAAAATAATATGTAAAATACCAAGACCGTGGGTTCTTGATAAAAAAATAATACCCGTTGAGGAAGCTTTAGAAGGGGCATCCGGATTTAGCTTTCCAAGCGGGCATTCATCTCAGGGGACTAGTATATATGCAGGAATAATGATAAATTGCAAAAAACATCTGGTAAAAATTATGGCACTGACTATATGGATTGGTGTATGTTTTTCAAGAATGTATCTTGGAGTACATACACCACTTGATGTTATAGTTTCAGTGTTAATTGTATTCTTTGTGATTTTTTTAGAAAGAAGAAAGATAAGGTTTTCCTGCAGGCAATTATCAGTTATTGCTATATGCCTGCTTGGTTTTGCAATTTATTGTGCCATTAAGGGAAGTACATCAGCAGCACATATTATGGTAATATCTTATAGAGATGTATTTAGAAAAGCTCTTGTTTTGTTTACATTTATACTATGCTGGATTATCAATAGCAGATATGTTAAATATGCAGTTCCAAAAAATATTATTATGAGAATAATAATTATATTGTTTGGAGGTATATTGGTATATCTGTTCAGAGAATATGTTATGTTAGGGGTATCTTCCTGGCTAAAGGCTGGTTTTGGAAGTGTTTTGGGAAAAATACTTGCAAAAGGAATCAGCAGTTCAGGGGTTATGGTTATTATTTATTGGCTTGTTCCAAGCATAGTTATGGAGGTCAAAAGTGTACAGAATAATAAAGGATATTAAAGAATATGGTGAATATGCAATGTATGCTTCGAAGTCTCAGCTTAAGGCGGAAGTTGCAGATTCAAAGCTTAATTGGATTTGGTGGGTATTAGAGCCATTTTGTTTTATGCTTGTATATTCATTTGTGTTTGGTGTTGTTTTCGAAGGTAAGGAACAATATCATTCATTGTTCATTTTTTTAGGATTGTCAATGTGGCAGTTTTTCAGTAAATGCGTAAAAGGAAGCGTCAGGATAGTTAAGAAGAAAAAGGCGATTATAAGTAAAGTTTACATTCCAAAATTTATTTTGGTTATACAGGAAATAATGGTAAACGGTTTTAAGATGTGTATATGCTTGATTATTACAGTTGTTATGATGCTTTATTATCAGGTTGGTATATCATGGAATGTTGTAATGATAATTCCAATTTTTTTAGTATTGGCATTATTTACATTTGGTGTAAGTTGTTTTATGATGCATATAGGAGTGTATCTTGAAGATTTAAGTAACATTGTTGATATTGTTCTTAGAATGCTTATGTATTTTACAGGTGTATTCTATTCCATAGCAAAAAGATTCCATGCGCCATATGGAGCTTTAGCAGTAAAATGGAATCCGATGGCATTGTTACTGGATTCAGCAAGAAATGTTTTGTTATACCATACTCCTGTTGATTATTCTAGTTTATTTTTTTGGGGATTGATTTCTATTGTAATTGCATATGCAGGTATCAATTTAGTATACAAGAATGAAAATTCCTACGTTAAGGTGGTATAAATGAGTGAATGTGCAATTTTAGTTAAAGATTTAAAAATACGATATAAAAGCGCCAACTCTTATTCTGTAAAGAAGGGGTTATTCAAAGGCAGAAAAGAAAAAAATGAATATTATGAAGCTGTAAAGGGAATAAGTTTTTCTGTTCAAAAAGGAGAAATTCTTGGTATAATAGGAAGGAATGGATGTGGTAAATCCACTATGCTAAGAGCCATAGGTGGCATCTATTCTCCTGATGAAGGAATAATTGAAACTTTTGATAATAGCGTTGCATTAATGGCTATTGGCGTTGGTTTCCAAAAGGAACTTACAGGTAGGGAGAATATTCTTCTTTCCGGAAGTTTACTTGGAGTTAACGAAGAAACAATGCTTAAATATATGGATGATATTATTGAATTTTCTGAGTTAGGAAGTTTTATAGATATGCCTGTCAGAACATATTCAAGTGGTATGCATTCAAAACTTGCCTTTTCGATTACTTCAGTATTAGAACCGGATATTATGTTATTAGATGAGGTTTTAAGTGTAGGTGATCAGGCTTTCAGGAAAAAAAGTTTAAATAGAATGAAGCAGCTAATAAGCAGAAAAGACAGAACAGTAGTAATTGTATCTCATAGTATATCAACTTTGTTGGAATTATGTGATAAAGTTTTATGGATGCATGAGGGTAGAATGGTTAAAATTGGTGAGCCTCGAGAGGTTCTCAAACAATATAAAGAATTTATGGAAGGGTTAAAAGCTAATGCGAAATAAATTAAAATATATTGTTATAGTTTTGTTAGCAGCGTTGAGTATTCTTGTAGGAGTAAAAGATTACAATACTACAATGGATGCAAAGCATACCATAGAGCAGATTTATGATGAAGCTGAGGGGGATTTAAGTAAATCCCAGAAAGCCAAAATTAAAAAATATGACGATTTGATTAAGGACAGATGGTATACATTGTTTTTTGTTTGTTTCTATTTTGGAGTTGTTACAGTATTGACATTGTCAGCTGGAAAAAGAAAGAAAGAACAAAAAAGAATATCTCAGGAAGAAGCTAAAGCTATAATTAGTGAAATTAGTAAAGAGTTAATTGAAAATAATTATGTTGTTACAGGAAATGGTGAAGAAGTATCTGATGACTATTTCATAACAACAATTAAGGCACCTAAATTACATGATGCCTGGTTTGAAGAGAATGGTGTAGTTTTCTCGTGGGAGAAATCAGAAAAAGCCGACGGGTATATTATACTTAGAAAAGTCGGAAATAAGAAATGGAAGAAACTTAAAGAAATTGTCGGAAATGAAAATACAACATACAGGGATTATAAAGTAGCCTCTAACACCACGTATGTGTATACAGTAAAGGCATATAAAGATGTTGATGACAGAAGAATAGTAAGTAATAAGGATTCATTAGGAAAAGAAGTTTTTGTAGAAAAAGGTAATATTTTTGCTGCACCTACATTGAGTGTGGCAGTTAATGATAATGGAAAAAAAGTAATTGTATGGAAACCAATATTTGGGGCTTTGTCATATAAGATAATGAGAAGAACACCAGGTGAGAAATGGCAAAAGCTAAAAATTGTTAATGCTGAAGATATATGTGAATTTTTTGATAGTTCTGCACAGGCAGGTGATATATATGAATATACAGTAAGTGGTATTCAAAAAGTTGAAGGTCAGACTGTTGTCGGTAAATTTGATAAAGCCGGTGTAGGAATTGAGTGGTGAGGATAAGTTTATGAAAAATCTATTTAATGTTTTAACTGATGAATTACTAGTTATGGGGCATTTAGACAGTATCCTTTTTTGTTTAGTTACGTTGCTGTTTTCATTCATCATGTTATGTTTACTTAATAGAAAAGAGTAATGTAGTTAGAGGAAGGAAAAAAGTATATGAGTCAAAAAAAGTATGATGTTGCAATTTATGGCGCAACAATGGGAGCTAATTACGGCGGATTAGTAACCTATTATGCTCTTTATAAAGCTATTGAAGAGATGGGTTACTCCGTTGTAATGATTATGCCTACAATTCCTAAGGATGGTGAGGCGAGTGTAACATTTGCCACAACATTTTGCCAGAAGTATCATGAAGTTACTGAGAGGGTAAATTTTGATGATTTAAAACAATTCAATGATATAGCTGACACATTTGTTTTAGGCTCAGATCAGATTTGGAACTATACATTATTTAAGGGGAAAAGAGAGAGTTTTTATCTTGATTTTGTTGATTATAAGAAGAAAAAAATTGCATATGCTGCATCTTTTGGATTTTCAGTACCAACTATTTTCCCTAAGCATGTAGACAGGTATCCAAGAATTTATAAGCTGATGAAGAGATTAGACCACATAGGAGTAAGGGAGGATGATGCAGTAACAGTTTGTAAGGATTATTATGATGTTGGAGCAAAGCATGTACTTGATCCTGTATTTTTAACTGATAAAGAAAATTATCTGGAGTTGGCCGCAAATGCACCTAGAAAGCCTGAAGGGGCATATATGTGTGTATATTGTATTACGCCAAAGGAAAGTGCTAATAAAGCTTTTCAATTTGTTTCAAAGGAGCTTAACTTACCTAGAGTAAATATGGGTACAGGTAATGCTCGAAAATATGAGATGAGAAAAGTAAATTTTGATATGGAATATATGGAGAATGTAATCCTTGAAGAGTGGTTATATAATATAATCAACAGTGATTTTATAGTTACTGATTCATATCATTGTTTATGTTTTTCAATTATATTTAGAAAGAAATTTGTTATTGTTCAGGATAAATGGGCAACTTCAAGAATTAAGTCACTATTAGAATTATTAGGACTTGAGGATAGATGGTTTGAATCATCTGAAGAATTAGAACAAAATCCTGATATATTATATAAAGATATTGATTATGACAAGGTACATGAAATATTAAAACGAGAAGTTATTGAATCAAAGACATGGTTAAAAAATTCAATCGAAAGCGACAAAAAAGTCATTGTCAGAAAGAAAATAAGAGATTATAGTGATGCCAAAGATGATAAGCGATTTGCAAAATTATATAAGGCAAAGAATATTAATTCTTATTTCAGGGCATTACAGTCAGTAAAAAAAGATGTTGTGTACATGATTGCAAAAAGAGGTACTGACAATGGGGAATTAGCCAAGGTAAGATTTCCAAGATCAGCAGAAATAAAGAAGCAAACTAAGTTGGACATGCTAAATGAAGGATTTTCTCTT
This sequence comes from Agathobacter sp., assembly GCA_036308125.1. GTDB lineage: Bacteria > Bacillota > Clostridia > Lachnospirales > Lachnospiraceae > Roseburia. Next base: position 46,527 of record JAXJWH010000067.1, on the reverse strand, counting down.
ATTTGTGATTATGGAAATCGTCAAAAGATTTCTTCGATTGATGATGTATCACATTGTTATTATAAAGAAAATGGAATAGAATTTTCTGTTTTAAGCGAAGGAAATAAATTTAAAAACAAAAGAAAATCAGCAGAATTTTATGTAGAAAATAAAAAGAAAAGAACTGCTTATATAACTAAGAAAGATGGTTTATTTGTTTGGGTTTATTCAAAGAGCTTAAGAAAAGTTATAGATTATGTTCAGGTGGACATTAGTGAGGGTAGTAATTTAGAGATTACCAGATTAGACTAGAGTGATTTCAAATAGAATAATGGGGGTGGTTTTTTAGTTATAGTTTAGAAAGAAGTAATAAAAATGGAATTTGGTCGTAAATCACTCAGAAATTTTAAAAGATTTTTGGTTATAGTTTTTTTAGTTGCAATAGCCAATATATGCCTTTCTCACACAGATGTATATGCCGCAAGTGATTCCATGAAGATTCATGCAATCTATTTAAGCAATAGAGGTGATGCAGTATTATTAGAATCTAATGGAGAGTATATGCTGATGGATGCCGGACAATATGAATCCTACGGCGAAATTAAAAATTATTTAAATAAATTAGGCGTAAAAGAATTATCATATTTTATTAGTCATTTTCATACTGATCATACAGGAGGAAATGGTGGTTCGACTACAAATTATGAATCCGGATTATCAAATCTTATGAAGGATTTCAAAGTTACCAAGGTGTATATGCAGGACTTATCAGTTTGTCCTAAATATGCATTGTTGGAAGAAAGAGAACAATATATTAGAAATATATATACCAAGGCATATGGTGAACAACAGGCAAAGGATGGTATTGAATATCTTAAAGTAGGAGACGAATTTAAGATTGGAGCAGCTAAAGGCAAGATAATTGGTCCTGTGAATGTTAATGAACTTACAGTAAGAGCAGTTTCTCAATCTTCAGCAGAGGATAAGGAGGAAATGTGTGATAGTACATATGTAAATAACTGTTCTTTGGTTGCCATGATAACCTGTGGCAAGACAAAATTTTTGACAGCAGGTGATATTAAGTCGGAAGAAGAAGCTTTTCTTGTTCAGGAATATGGTTCAGCATTAAAAGCTGATATTTTTAAGATGAATCATCATGGCATGTCACCGGCTAATGAAAAAAGTTTTGTGGCAAGGGTTAATCCAAGATTTTCTTTTGCACAAAATGCAGGAGAGGCAAGCAAACTGGTAGCATACTCAATAGATGGAACTACCGAAAATCTGAGAAGAAGAACGGCGAAGGCAATGACATATTGTTCCAGATATGGATATACATATTTGGTTGGGGATGAAAGAAAATCATTGGTTATCTCTGTTGATAATAATGATATAAAATTATATAGGGAAGGCAGCAATAATCCAATTAATTCTCCATATGCGTGGGATTTTCCGGTTGGAGGAGACGGTGTTTTTTCTTTCCAGGATACATATGTATTTGATTCGGATGGAAAGCCAAGGACAGGCGTAAATAATTTAAATGGAATTACATATTATTTTACAAATGGCGGTTGTATGGAAAAAGGTACATTTTATAAGAAAAATGGCGTCTTAAAATATAATGGCTGGAAATCATATTCAGATATTGGCAATAAAGGAAAGCGATATTATGATATAGAATCAAATGAAATGTATACAGGATTTCAGACTATCGATGGAAAATATTATTATTTTGATACCAAGACAGGTTTATTAGCGTGTGCTTCATCTGGTTATGAGAAGAAGAAGATAAATAGTAAAACATATGCAGTATCAACATCTGGTGAGATAGCAAGAAGTCAGTGGGTGAAACTCAAAGAAGGCTATTGTTATTTTGGAAGTACAGGTAAGATATGTACAGGCTGGATGACACTTAAAGATAAAAAATATTATTTGAGTAAAAAAACAGGTGTAAGAATTACTGGATTTAAGGAAATTGGCGGTGTTTTATACTACTTTGATACAAAGGGTGTTTTAGTAAAAAATAAAAGCTTTAAGGTTTCCGGCTTAACTTATCAGGCTGATGCAAATGGAAAAATTAAAAAGATAGGCAGTGGTTCAGAAGTTAGTATTTCAAAAGTTGTATCAAAAGAGAAAAAAGCGATTATTCAGTTTGGAAAAAATACTAAGATTGATGGATACAAAGTAAGCATTTCCAAAAAAGTAAATAGCAAGAGTCAATATAGCAAAAATGTTAAAACCTCTAAAGGTGTGACACTTTCCGTTAGTAATTTAGGTAGAAAGAGTCAGTATTATGTTTCCGTACAGTCGTATAAAGTGATAGGTTCAACTAAGATATATTCAGATACGAAGTGTATTGGAAAGGTAAAAACAAAATAATAAAACAAATTATAACTTTTTGTTGGATATATATTAATGTATGTTCAGCAAAAAGTTTTTTATTTATGATTTTTGAAATTAGGAATAAAGTATGGTTTTGATTTGCAATATATTGAGTAATGGGGTATTATAATAATGGTCACAATATTAATATATATGCATATAAGCGAGGGCATATGAAATTAGATTTACATGTTCACAGTACAGCTTCAGACGGTCAGTATACTCCACTAGAACTCGTTGAGAAAGCTAATAAGCTTGGATTGGAGTATTTGGCAATAACTGATCACGATACTGTTAATGGAATTAAGGATGCAAAAGAAATAGCAGATAAATATGATGTAAATTTTATTCCTGGAATAGAAATCAGTACAATGGATACTGAGGAAATACATATAGTAGGTCTGGGAATTGATGAGAACAATAAAAGGCTTAGAAGTTCTTGTGAAGAATTTGCGAAAAGCAGGAATAGTAGGGGCGAAGAAATAAGAAAATATCTGTATGAATTGGGAATAAATGTGGATTTAGAAAAGGTAAGAAAAATTGCAAAAGGGGCGAATCTTTCAAGACCGCATTTTGCCACTTATCTGGTGAGTGAAGGTATCGTAAAGAATAATCAGATGGCATTTGATTTATATTTAGATACTCCCGAATTTCATAGGCTGACAGATAGAAAACTGATTTCACCTGCCGATGCAATAGAATTAATTCATCAGGCAAATGGAAAGGCTATTTTGGCACATCCAGGATTACTTCATATGAAGTTTGATGAACAGGAAAATTTAATCTCAAAGCTTAAGGTAAAAGGTCTTGATGGCTTAGAAGTGTATTATTCAAGGTATTCTAAGGAAAAGACGGCGGTATATAGATATTTGGCTCAAAAATATAATCTTCTCATATCCTGTGCTTCTGACTATCATGGTGAAAAAATAAAGCCTGATATAAATCTTGGAATGGAAGTAACTAGGAAAGAAGATTTGGAAAGGTTGGTAATTTATAACAAGTAAGGGGAGAAAGAATGAGAAACAAAACCAGAAAATTATTGGCAGGAGTGGTTGCAGCTGGGATAATTGTTCAAAGCAGTCTAGGGAGCAGTTTGATATATGCAGCTGACAACAATACAAAAGATACAATTGAATATATTGTTACTTCAGATGAAAGTTTTGATAGTGCAGATATTAATATGAATCCGGATAGTGAATACGAGGCGGAAAATGATCCACTATATCAGAATAATGAAGTCAGTGTGTATTCATCGGATTTATATTCTAATGTTGGAGCGTCACTTGGCGATAATATCGTTCATGATACAAAATATAAAAATTATAAAAGAATATATGGTATAGATGTATCGAAGTGGAACGCAACAATTGACTGGAATAAAGTCAAAAAAAGTGGAGTTGATTATGCAATCATAAGAGTAGGATACAGAGGCTCTGCGAATGGAACATTAACTATTGATACCAAATTTGAAGAAAATATTAAAGGGGCACATGATGCTGGAATTGATGTAGGAATATATTTTTTCACTCAGGCGATTACAACAAGTGAGGCGAAAAAAGAAGCTGCATTTACAGCAAAGTGTCTGTCAAAATATTCAAGTTATGTAAATTATCCAGTGTTTATCGATATTGAGGATTTAGCCGGAGGAAGAATGGAAAAGGCTAAATTAACCAATAAAGAAAGAACAAATATTTGTAAAGCATTTTGCAACGAAATCGAAAAGCAAGGCTACAACAGTGGAGTGTATGCAAACAAATACTGGATGACAAATCTTTTGAATATGGATTCACTTCTGGCATACAATATCTGGCTTGCCAGATATAATAAAGTTGCAGAATATGAAGGTTACTATGATATGTGGCAGTTTTCAAGTACTGGAAAGGTTTCAGGTATCAGTGGAAACTGTGACTTAAATGTAAAATACAAAGCAATTAATCCGGATAAGCCAGTTGGAATAAATCAGACTTCAGCTACAACAGGAAGTGTATCTGTTGAATGGAAGAGTGTAAGCAATGCAGACGGTTATAAAATTTATCTGACTGATGCAAAGGGAAATCTGGTATATTCGCAAAATACAAGTAATAACTACATTACTATTGATTCCTTGAAAAAGGGAACTTCGTATTATGTTAAGTTAAAAGCATATTATTATGGCGCTGATGGGGAGAAAAAATTCAGTAAATGTTCTTCAGATGTAACAGTAAGTACGTTACCGGGAACAGTAACTTCCGTTACAACAAGTAAATCGGATACAGCAGTTGTATTGAAATATGGTAAAGTTTCAGGTGCTGTAGGATATGGAATTTTAAAATACAATGATGCTACAGGTACATATGAAAGAATAGCAAATACAACAGCAACATCATATAAAGTGCAAGGATTAAATCCGGAAACAACATATAGATTTAAGGTTCAGCCATACATAACACTCAATGGTGAAACAAAATTCTATGCAAGTGAATCAGATGAAGCAGTGGTTCGAACATTAACAAGAGCTGTAAGTAATTTATCATACAACGATGTTACGACAAATTCTTACAAAATAAGTTGGGAAGAACCGGATGTTGTAGATGGATATGAAGTTTTACAATATGATTCAAAGGGAAAAGTAATTTCCAACTGGAAAGTTGCTGAATGCAGCTTGATTTTAGAAAATTTAAAATCAGCAGTTGCATATTCCCATAAAGTAAGGGCATATCACAAATTAAGCGACGGAAGTATTTCATACAGTCCATATAAGACTGTTTACGTTGCAACAAGACCAAAGCAGGTGAAAAATTTATCTGCAAAAAATAATGGAACAAGCAAAATAAAACTTTCATGGAGTAAAGTATCAGGTGCAGATGCATATAGAATATATAAATATAATTCTGCTACTAAGAAAAGAACCAAAATAGCTGATACAAAGAAATTAACTTACACAGTATCAAAACTTAGTTCATCAACAAAATATAGTTATATAGTATGCGCATACAAAAAAAGCGGAGATGCGAAATTTATTAGCAACGACAGTGAAATTAAGAGTGCATATACTTCACCACTTAAAGTATCAGGTGTAAAAATGAAGTCAAGAACCAAGCATCAGGTGAAGATGACATGGAAAAATCAAAAGAATGCATCAGGATACAAAGTGTTGGTATATAATACTAAAGGGAAAATAGTAAAGAAATACTATTCTACAACTAATAATTGTACTATTAATGGATTAAGCAAAAATACTAAATACCATGTGAATGTGGTAGCTTGTGTAAAAATGAGCAATGGTAAGAAATTATATGGTGAGTATTCAGGTAAAGTAACAATAAAAACTAAAAAATAAGATTTTATTGTAAAAAATAAACTCTGCAGTTGATTGACCATAATCATCAGAAGTATCTGATTAAAGGTTAGTCATTTGCAGAGTTTTTTTAATTAGCATAAGCTATTGACTTAAAAATAATTAGATAATAAAATTAGGTAGATAGTACCATTAAGGAGGGCGAAATGGGTAAAATATGTAAAAGAACAATAGCATTTTTTCTGATGCTGGCATTGACATTGGGAGATTTTGAAAGGTATGACTTTTCCATTGAAAAAAATAATGTATATGCGGCAGAAAGTACTTGTCTGGCAGCAATTACAATTGCCGGGGTGAAGAATGAATTAAAGTATGGAGCAGGGCTTGCAGCAGGAGAAACGGGACTTGTAGAATTAAATGAAAAATATTTTGGAGATGATATTTTTGATTTTAAGGTGACTGAGTGGGTATCAGGAAATGACAGTATTGCAACGGTAAGTGATGGAAAAATTACTGCAATAAAAGAAGGGAAAACTGTTATCAAGGCAAAATATGAATATTGCTATTATGAAGAAATTCCAGGAGAGACAGAAACTCCGGATGAGACAGAAACTCCGGATGAGACAGAAATTCCAGAAGAAACAGAAAACCTGGGTGAGACAGAAAATTCAGATAAAGAAGAAATAGAAAACTTAAATGAAGCAGAAATTCCAGCTGAAACAGAAACTCCGGATGAAACAGAAGCACCGGGTGAAAAGCCACAGTATATAGTAAGAACTGTGTACGATGAATTTGTTTTTACATTATATGTAACAAATCCTGCTATTTCCAATAAAAGCATTGGAGTAAACATTTATAGCTTACAAAAGAAAAATGGAGTTTATAAAGGTGAAAGTTGTTTTAAATTATCAGGAATAAGTTCTTATAGTAATGTGATTTTGCCAAAGGTGTCAGGGATTACATTTTTAAGAGAAAATAAAAATATATATGTGTATCCTAAGAAAACAGGAACATATAGCTTTAGTTTTATTGTAGACGGAAGAAAAATAAGCTGTAAAGCGACAGTTAAGAAAATATATTTTAAATTAAATAAATATAGTTTGATAAATTATGATAATAAAACATGGATGGACAATGTTACTATTATAGGCTTAACCAAGGGCGAACGAACAACTTTAATACCAAAGGGATTTTCCAAAAAATCAAAATTAAAGTGGTCAACATCTGATAAAAAAGTTGTTGCAGTAAGTCAAAGTGGTGCGATTAAGGCAAGAGATAACGGAAATGCAACAATAAAAGTAACAGACGGGCTTTTTACAATTAATTACAGAATCACTGTAACGTATAAAAAGAGCATAAAAGCACTTCGATATGCGGTGAAAAATTATAACTCGACATATTCGCAGAAATATAGAATGAATAAAGGATATTATGATTGCAGCTCTTATGTATGGAAAAGTTATATGGCTGCGGGAATGAATATAGGTAATGCAAAAGGCTGGGCACCTACGGCGGCAGGACTTGCCTACTGGTGTAAAAATAATGGATACATATATTATGAAGGAACTGTAAAAGTATCAAAATTAAAACCCGGTGATCTGATTTTCTGGAAAGGTGCTGACAATAAAAGATATAAAGGAATATATCATGTAGATATATATCAGGGATATAATACGGCAATTACCGTTCATAGGCAGAAAATATGGGGAAAAACAATTTCAAATGTTATGGTTGCAAGACCGGCAAAAAGAAAGTAAAATATACAAAGTATTAAGTTCTTTTTAAAAAGAATTGTGCTTTTAAGGAAAAATTAAGAATTTTTTTAGCGTGGTAACTTTTCAAATGGTTCGTATTGTGATAAAATTGCAAAAGTGTAGTGGGTTTAACAATCGAATTAATAATTAGGAGGAATAGATATTATGGATTTTCATGCAGAATATGAAAAATGGTGTAGTGATCCTTATTTTGACGATGCTACAAAGGAAGAATTAAAAGCAATAGCAGGAGATGAAAAAGAAATAGAAGATCGTTTCTATCGCACATTGGAGTTTGGTACAGCCGGACTCAGAGGTGTAATCGGTGCAGGTACAAACCGTATGAACATTTATACAGTTCGTCAGGCTACACAGGGACTTGCCAACTACATTATCTCTCAGAATGGTCAGGATAAGGGTGTTGCAATTGCACATGACTCAAGATTAATGCATGATGAGTTTACAGACGCAGCAGCTCTTTGCCTTGCAGCTAACGGTATCAAGACATATGTATTTCCACAGTTAGCTCCAGTACCAGAACTTTCTTATGCAGTAAGAAGTCTTGGAACAATTGCAGGTGTTGTAATAACTGCAAGTCATAATCCTCGTGAATATAATGGATATAAAGTATACTGGGAGGATGGTGCTCAGGTTACTCCACCTCATGATACTAATATTATGGCAGAAGTTGGTAAAGTAACATCATTCGATCAGGTTAAGACAATGGATAAAGAGGAAGCTATTAAGGCAGGACTCTACAATGTAATTAGTGATGAAATTGAAGAAGGATATTTTGCAGAACTTCGTAAACTTTCAATTCATCCTGAAATCATCAAAGAGATGGCTAAGGATATTAAGATTGTATACACTCCTCTTCATGGAACAGGACTTCGTCCGGTAAAAAGAGTGTTATCAGATCTTGGATTTGAGAATGTATATATTGAGCCACAGCAGGCTGTTGCAGATGGTAATTTCCCAACATGTCCATATCCAAATCCAGAGAATCCGGATGCATGGGAGCTTGCGTTAAAACTTGCAAAAGAAAAGGATGCAGATATCGTATTAGCAACTGATCCTGATGCAGACCGCCTTGGTGTATATTGCAAGGATACAAAGTCAGGAGAGTATGTAACATTTACAGGAAATATGTCTGCAATGCTTATTGCTGAATATATTTTAAGTGAGAAGACAAAGAATAATACATTACCAAAAAATCCTGCACTTGTTGAATCAATCGTATCAACTGACATGGCAAAGGCAATCGCAGGTGCTTACGGAGTAGAACTTATTGAGGTTCTTACAGGATTTAAATACATTGGTGAGCAGATGCTCAAATTTGATAAGACAGGATGCAATAATTATGTATTCGGAATGGAAGAAAGCTATGGATGTCTTCCAGGAACATATGCAAGAGATAAAGATGCTCCAGCAGCAGTATGTATGCTTTGCGAGGTAGCTGCATATTATAAATCACAGGGTAAGACACTTTGGGATGGTATGATTGAATTATATGAGAAATATGGTTACTATCGTGAAGGAATCGAGACAATGACTCTTAAGGGAATTGACGGAGCCGCTCAGATTGAATCAATTATGTCTAATGCCCGTAAGAATATTCCAGCAAAACTTGGAGAGTATGATGTGCTTGCAGTTCGTGATTACAAGACAGATGTAAGAACTGATATTGTAAATAACACATCAGCACCAACAGGACTTCCAACTTCAAACGTATTATATTATGAACTTAATGATAATGCATGGTGTTGTGTAAGACCATCAGGTACAGAGCCAAAAATTAAATTCTACTTTGGTGTTAAAGGAACTTCTCTTGATGAAGCTGAAGAGAAACTTGCAAATTTATCTGCAGATGTTATGAAAGCATTTGAGTAAAATCTATGATGAAAATATACATATGTCCTCATTGTGGTTGGATTCGCATGGTTTCAAGAAGGAAAGATGTAGAATGTCATAAATGTGGCAATGAACAGATGCGTCTTACGAATCTTGAATTTGAAAGATATTCGAATATGTCTGAGAAGGAACGTCAGGATTATGTAGATGCATGGTTATATATTCACAATAGAAATAAAGGAAAATGAAATGGCTGTTAAAAGAAGAAAAAGAAAAAATAGAGCTAGAAAGAAAATTTTACTGTTAGTATTTGAATTATTGTTGTTAGCAGTTATTCTGGGAAGTTTATGGGTATTTAGTAAAACCCTTGGAGCTGCAACTCAGACAGACAGTATAGATGATGGTGAGGCTGGGATTAATAAAGATATAGATGAGAAATCTTTAGCAGCGCAGGAAGGATATACTAATATAGCATTATTTGGTATTGATAATAGAGAGACAGGTCAGTATGGAAGCGGTAACGCAGATACTATCATGATAGCAAGTATTGATAATTCTACAAAAGAAGTAAGGCTTGTATCTATATATCGAGATACTTATCTGGATGTCGATGGAGCAGGGAATTACCATAAGGCGAATTCTGCTTATTCTGTTGGTGGTGCACTTGGTACAATTCAGATGCTTAATAACAATTTAGACCTTACACTGACACAGTATGTTTCAGTGGACTGGGCTGCTTTGGTAGATGCTATTGATGCTCTTGGTGGATTGGATTTAGAGATTACAGACGGTGAAGTGGCTGGTATTAATAAATATCTTCACGATGTAGACAAAGCAACAGGAAAGTCAACTCCTTTAGTTACACAGTCAGGTCTTGTTCATTTAGATGGTTCACAGGCTACAACCTATGCCAGACTTAGAAAAGGCTTAGGTGATGACTACAAGAGAACATCAAGACAAAGAATCGTACTTCAGGAAATGTTAAATAAAGCAAAGGAATCAGATATAGCTACTCTTACAAGCATATGTGAAGCTGTATTTAAACATGTTGAGACAAATATTCCACTTACTCAGATGTTACAGATGATAACTGACGTTTCAAAATATGAGATTGTTGAGACAACAGGTTTTCCATCAGTACAGTCTACAATGATGATCTCGAAGGAAGATTGTGTTGTACCTGCAACATTAAGTAGTAATGTAGAGGAATTACATCAGTTCTTATTTGCAGGTGAAGACTATACAGTATCACAGACAGTTCAGACATTGAGTGATAATATATCATATTTAACAGGTGTAACAGAGAATTCTTCGCTGGTGGATACATCAGGTGGAAGTGATACTGCAGGAAAGAATGGAACAGATGTCCAGACAGAGTCGGAAACAAGTTCACAGACAAGTTCACAGACAAATTTAACTAATTAAAATCTAAAGGTCAATCTTAGGGTTGACCTTTATTACATAAATTACAAATTTATAATTAGTAATATGCGGGAAAGATATTTTAAGACTATGAATTTTAAATAACGATATATTTTTGGAGGAAATAAAATGACACAGGATATTAAAGATAAAATTACATCAACAAATCAAAAATATTTAGGTAAATTAATTGAAAAAGATATTCCGGAAAAGCTCAATAAACAAATTGAGCAGATGGATTGGTCATATATTAATCTTATTAACAATAAAGAACAAAAAAGAGGAGAATTTTCTCCACTTGGAGCAATGGAATTAGACGAGATAAATAAGAATAAATCTCGTTTTGATGAAATTGGTTTAGATGCAATTAAAAAATGCAAAGTCGGTGCTATTTTATTAGCCGGAGGTCAGGGAACACGACTTGGATTTGACAAGGCAAAGGGAATGTATAACATTGGAGTTACAAGAGAATTATACATTTTCGAACAGCTTATTGAAAATTTAAAGAAAGTAACAACTAAAGCAGATGCATGGGTTCCTCTTTATATCATGACAAGTGATAAGAATGATGCTCAGACAAGAGAATTCTTTGATGAACATGATTATTTTGGATACAATAAGGATTTTATTAAATTTTTCGTACAGGAGATGGTTCCTGCTGTTGATTTTGACGGAAATGTGTTAATGGAATCAGAGGATTCACTTGCAATGTCTCCAAATGGAAATGGTGGATGGTTTAAGTCTCTTGTTAAAGCAGGTCTTGATAAGGATTTAAAGGATAAAGGTGTTGAATGGCTTAATGTATTTGCTGTTGATAATGTTCTCCAGCAGATTGCGGATCCAACATTTGTAGGTGCTACAATTGATTCAGGATGTGTAAGTGGTGCTAAGGTTGTTCGTAAGGTAGATCCATATGAGAGAGTTGGAGCTTTGTGTCTTGAAGATAATAAGCCTTCAATTATCGAATATTATGAATTAACACCTGAAATGGCAGAGGCTACTAATGAAAATGGTTCATTATTATATGGTTTCGGAGTAATTTTAAATTATATTTTCAGAGTAGATAAATTATTTGCCATAGAGAAGAAGAATTTACCACTTCATGTAGTAGAGAAAAAAGTTCCTTATTTAGATGAGAATGGAAAATTAATCAAACCGGAATCTCCAAATGCATATAAATTTGAAACTTTAATTTTGGATATGATTTATATGATGGATGATTGTCTTTCCTTTGAGGTTGACAGAGAAAAGGAATTTGCACCGGTTAAGAATGCAACAGGTGTTGACTCAGTTGAATCTGCAAGAGCATTATTAGAAAAGAATGGAGTTGTACTTTAATAGTACAAGGAAAGTGAGGAATTAGTATGTGCGGAATCGTTGGATATATCGGCAAAAGACAGGCTGCACCTATTTTATTAGACGGACTCTCAAAACTGGAATACAGAGGATATGATTCAGCAGGAATGGCTGTCTATGATGGGAATAAAATTAATATCAAAAAGGCAACAGGAAGATTAAAAGTATTAAGTGAGCTTACTCATGGTGGAGAGACCATGAAAGGAACACTTGGAATAGGACATACAAGATGGGCAACACATGGTGAGCCATCTGACACAAATGCACATCCACATTTCAATAAAGAGCGTACAATCGCAGTTGTACATAACGGAATTATTGAAAATTATCTTAAATTAAAGAAATTATTACAGGATAGAGGATATGAATTCTGTTCTGATACTGATACTGAAGTAATTGCACATTTATTGGATTATTACTACAAGAAATACGGCAATGATCCTCTTGTAGCTGTTACAAAGGTTATCCACAGAGTAGAAGGTTCATATGCCCTTGGAATAATTTTCTCAGATTATCCGGATGTGGTTTATTCAGTAAGAAAGGATAGTCCGCTTATTGTTGGAAAATCCGAAGAGGGAAATCTTATTGCTTCTGACGTACCAGCGGTTCTTAAATATACTCGTGATGTATATTTTATTGAAAATGAGGAAATTGCAAAATTATCAGAAGATGATATTGAATTCTTTAATGTGGATGGAGATCCAATTCAGAAAGAATCAAAACATATTGACTGGGATATAAATGCTGCTGAGAAAAATGGCTATGAGCATTTTATGTTAAAAGAGATATATGAGCAGCCAAAAGCAGTAAGAGATACAATTACACCTAGAATTAAGGATGGAAAAATTGTAATCGAAGAGCTTGGAATGACAGATGATGAAATCAGAAATATTAAAAAGATTCATATTGTAGCCTGTGGTTCAGCTTATCATACAGGTGTTACAAGCAAATACATTTTTGAGGGATTATCAAGAATTCCAGTTGAAACAGATCTGGCTTCAGAATTCAGATACAGAAATCCAATTTTAGAAGATGGTGCACTTGTTGTTATTATAAGTCAGTCTGGAGAAACTGCGGATTCCCTTGCAGCACTTCGTCTTGCAAAGGAAAGAGGCGTAAAGACACTTGGTATTGTAAACGTAGTTGGAAGTTCAATTGCAAGAGAGGCTGATAAGGTAATGTATACATGGGCAGGACCTGAGATTGCCGTTGCAACAACAAAGGCTTACAGTTGTCAGCTTGTTGCACAGTATCTACTTGCTTTGAAATTTGCACATGTAAGAGGATGCATAAATGATGCAGAACTTGCTGAATATTTACATGAAATGGAGATGCTTCCAAACCAGATTGAAGGATTACTTGAGAATAAAGGAAGAATTCAAAAATTCGCAAATCGTTATGTGGCAGCAAAGGATGTATTTTTCATTGGTAGAGGAATTGATTATGCAATTTCACTTGAAGGTTCTTTAAAATTAAAAGAAATTTCATACATTCATTCTGAGGCATATGCAGCAGGAGAACTTAAGCATGGAACTATTTCACTTATTGAGGATGGTACACTTGTTACTGCTGTTGTAACACAGGAAGAATTATACAAAAAGACTGTAAGCAACATTGTAGAGGTTAAGACAAGAGGTGCATATGTTTTAGCAGTAACAAATGAGGATAATATTGATATTGAAAAGAATGCTGACAGTGTAATTTATATACCTAAGACTAATAAGTATTTTACAAATTCCCTTGCAATTATTCCTTTACAGTTATTTGGATATTATGTATCAGTTGGAAAGGGCTTAGATGTAGATAAGCCAAGAAATCTTGCTAAATCTGTAACAGTAGAATAGTAGTATTGTTTAAGTTGTGAAGAGATTGTGAGTTGTGATTAATATTCACAAATTGAACACACAATAAGTTTATACTCTCTTATAGTTACAAAGGAGAGAAAGGAGCCTGAAAGGCATGGATAACAACAATTATAGAAATGAGTTTGGGGAAAACAATAATTCAGGAGCCGGTTTTGATAATAATTCTCAAAACAATTATGACTCTTCCAACGCTCAGAATTATAATCAGTCTTATGAACAACACAATAATTTCATGGGAAATGATAATCAAAGGATGAATAATCAGGAATATAACAATCAAGGATATAACAATCCAAATCCAAATAATTTTGGAAACGGTGGTTATACTAATAATGCCGGAAATGGTTATGGTAATAATGTTTATTCCAATAATACTGGTAACAGTTTTGATAATGGTGGTTACAACAATAATGCTGGAAATGGTTTTGCTAATGGAAATTATGTAAATAATAATAACCCTGATAACAGAGCCGGTGGTAATACAAATGGTGCTGATAATAATGGATTTACAAATAATTCATTCGGTAACCCATACAATGCACCATATCAGCAGCACAATAATGTTAAGAAAAGTCACAATAATAAATCAAATAGCTTTGGATTAAAACTTGGAAAATATGCAGCTATTGCGGCGGTATTCGGACTGGTGGCAGGTGCAGTATTTACAGGAGTAAATTATGTTGGAAGTGATTTGCTTGGAACAAAGGGTAGTTCACCAACATTATCAAGCAGTAATGCAAGTAATTCGGTAAAGAATACTTCAACAGGATCTGCAAACGATTTAATTGATGTATCAGGTATTGTAGATGAAGTAATGCCAAGTATTGTAGCAATTACAAATACAGGATCAGTTACTTATCATAGCTTTTTCGGAGAAGCACAGGAATATCAAAGCGAAAGTTGTGGAACAGGAGTAATTGTTTCAAAGACTGATGATTCTTTATATATTGCCACAAACAACCATGTTGTAGCAGATGCAGATGAATTGAAAGTTCAGTTCACAGATGAAAAGACAGTTAAGGCTGAAATCAGGGGAACTGATGCCAAAGATGACCTTGCAGTTGTTGAAGTAAAAATCAAAGATATTGAAGAAGATACTTTATCAAAGATTAAAGTGGCAACAATTGGTGATTCTGACAAATTAAGCGTAGGAGATGCAAGTATTGCAATTGGTAATGCCTTAGGATACGGTCAGTCAGTAACAACAGGTGTTATCAGTGCGCTTAACAGATCCGTAACAACACAGGATGAAACAACAGGCGAGACAGTAACAAACAGTAACCTTATTCAGACAGATGCAGCAATTAACCCTGGAAACAGTGGAGGTGCGTTGCTTAATAAAGAAGGAGAGGTTATTGGAATTAATTCTGTAAAATATGCTTCAACAGAGGTTGAAGGTATCGGATATGCAATTCCAATTGCTTATGCTAAGCCAATTATTGAAAGCCTTATCAAAGACGGCGAATATGTAAACACTCAGACAGCATATTTAGGAATTCAGGGTGGAGATGTAACAAGTGATGTGGCATCAGCATACAAGATTCCTATTGGAGTTTATGTAAGTTCAGTAATTGAGGGTTGTGGAGCTCAGAAAGCCGGAATCGTTCAAGGTGACATTATCGTCAAATTTGATGGTAAAAAAATAAGCAGCATGAGTGAATTACAATCAGTGCTTTCTTCATACAAAGCCGGCGACAAAGTAAAAGTCGTTTATGCAAGACAAAATGGTAATGGTTATGAGGAAAGTGAAGTTGAAGTTAAATTAAGTTCAGCAAAGGATATGAAATAATTTAAGACTTTAATTATATTAAATTGGTAGAGTGGAATTTGATGATTCCACTCTATTGTTATATATAAAACAAAGAAAATAATGTGGGAAAAATTTCCTAAATATTTATGAAATAATTGACAAAATTGTCTGGATATTTCATAATATTCATATACGTATTTTTATGGGTAAGAGGAGGAAGACATGAAGAAAAAGAAAATAGTAATCGCCCTTGGACATGAGGCATTAGGAAGTACATTACCTGAACAGCAGGCAGCTGCAAAGAGAACGGCAAAGGCAGTTGTAGATTTTATTCGTGACGATTATCAGGTTGTAATTACACATAGTAACGGACCACAGGTTGGAATGATTCATACTGCAATGTCAGAATTTTGCAGAATTTATCCTGAATATACATCAACTCCAACAACTGTATGTTCTGCAATGAGTCAGGGGTATATCGGATACGATTTACAAAATGCAATCAGGACTGAACTTTTAAACAGAGGTATATATAAGCCTGTATCAACTATTTTAACTCAGGTTGTGGTAGATCCATATGATGAGGCTTTTTACCATCCAACTAAGGTAATCGGAAGAGTTATGAGCAAGGAAGAAGCTGAAGAAGAAGAGAAAAAGGGAAACCATGTTGTTGAAGTAGAAGGTGGTTTCAGACGAGTTGTTGCAGCACCAAAGCCAATGGATATCGTGGAAATTGATGCTATAAAAGCACTTTCTGACTCAGATCAGGTTGTTATCGCCTGCGGTGGCGGCGGAATTCCTGTTTTATCTCAGGAAAACAAATTACAGGGTGCAAGTGCTGTAATTGAAAAGGATTTAGCAGCAGGAAAACTTGCTGAATTATTAGAGGCAGATATGCTGGTAATTCTTACAAGCGTTGACAAGGTTTGTGTTAATTTTGGAACGGAAGATGAAATTAAACTTGATACATTATCAGTTGCAGAAGCAAAAAAATACCTTGAAGCAGGGGAGTTTGAAGCTAATACAATGGCACCAAAGATTGAGGCTGCAATTAATTTTATTGATGAGTCTGCAATCAGATCAGTACTTATTACTAAATTAAACAAAGAAGGTACTGAAGTAACAGGGGGAATGGGAACATTAATCAAAAAGTAGTTAGAAATGACACTATGCTATGGGGAAGTGTCAATGGAGGTTTTATTCTATGGATTTGACTACTAAACATCGAATAGAAAGAAATGAATTAGCTTTTAAGACTTCTGTTATGCTGTCAAGTGTTGCTTTAATTTTAACCTTGATAGGTTATGCAGATGGTATAGGTGTTGCTATTATTCTAAGAACAATCTTTATAATTGAGGTTATTGTTTTCAATATTGCCATGTTCAGGAAGGATAAAGCAGAAGGCAGGTATGTGCAATGCTGTTGCGCCTCATTGGCTTTTTTGTATGTTGTAATATTATTATCAAATCAAAGAGAAGAGATGTATGTAACAGTATTTCCCATATTGATTATTGTTACGCTGTTTATGAACAAAAAAGTTATGCGCATTGTTTTTGGAATTTGCGTAGGTGTACTTGCTTTATTTGAAGTGCTTTTGATGGTCAAAGGGAAGGCTGACTTCATACAGCTTTTGACTGCGATATTTATGGTTACGGTATCTTACTTTATTTCCTTTATGGTGGCAGAACTTAGGGTTAGTCAGATTACTGAACTTAAGACTGAATCAAGGGAATATTCCAATTCAAAAGTAAATACTTCAAAGCAGATTTACGAATTGTCAACATCCCTTAACAAAAAATATGAATCAGCACAGGAAACATTACAATTGTTGAATGAATCAGTAAATGACGGATACAATTCAATAAATGAAGGTGTTATCGGTAATAGAGAAAATGACAATGCAATAACAGATCAGGCGGATAAAACTTCCAATATAAAAAGTAGCATAGAAGAAATTGAAGGCCGGACAAAAAATATTGAGGATATTTCGGTAAAATCCAGCGAGATGATTGGAAAAGAAGTTTCTCTCATCAGGGATTTAAAGGAACAGTCAGTTCAGTTAGCTAAGATTAATAATGAGGCAAGAATAGTAACTCAGAATTTAAATAACAGTATATTGGATGTTCAGGATATAACGGATACTATTTTAGGAATATCAAACCAGACAAACCTTCTGGCACTTAATGCATCAATTGAGGCGGCAAGAGCAGGAGAAGCCGGAAAAGGATTTGTTGTTGTTGCCGATGAGATACGTGGATTATCGGAAGATACAAGAAAGGCAACAGAGCAGATTGTGGATATTATTACAAGGCTTACAAAGGAAATTCAAAAGGCAACAGAGAGTATGGCAAAATCTGCTGACGGAGCAATGTCGCAAAAAGAACTAATTGATGCAGCAGAACAAGGTCTTGATGAGATTAAGGATAATACAGATGAATTAAATAGCGAAGTTACTAATGTGAATGAGCATGTAGACAAGATGATTAATATAACATACGATGCGGTCAAAGACATGAATGATTTGTCAAATGCAAGAGACATTGTGTCTTCTTCTTTGGAATCAGCATTAGTAACAAGCGAATTTTCTGTAAGAGCTGTAGATGATATGAATAAGGTTTTAAATGATATTAATGATCTGGCAAGAGAAATTGGAAATGTTGGACGTTTGAACGATTAAGGAGCAAAAATGGAAAGAATTAAAAGTTTTGAAATAAATCATAACATTCTTGAACCGGGATTTTATATATCTCGTGAGGATGGTGATATTATTACTTATGACTTAAGAACAAGAAAACCTAATGCAGGGGATTATATGTCAAATATAGCAATGCATTCAGTTGAGCATATGTTTGCGACTTGTGTTAGAAATTCAAAGATATCTGAAAAGGTAGTATATTTTGGACCTATGGGATGTCAGACCGGATTTTATCTTTTGGTAAGAGATGTTCCACCTATGGAAGTTTTCGAATTGACAAAGGATATTTTAGGACAGATTTTAGCATATGACGGACCGGTTTATGGGGCATCAGCAATTGAATGTGGTAATTATAAGAACCTTTCAATTGAGTCAGCACACGAAGAGTGTGAGAAATATCTTAAGGTATTAAATGAACAGACAAATATGGAATTTACTTATCCAAAGGAGAATTAGAAAATGGTAATTGGAATTATTGGCGCAATGCAAATGGAGATTGACAACTTAAAGGAAGCTATGACCGATACAACAGTATCAACATACAGTGGAGTTGAATTTGTTAAAGGTAACATAGATGGCAAGGAAGTTGTTGCAGCAGTTTGTGGAATTGGTAAAGTTTTTGCAGCAATATGTGCAGAAGCAATGATTTTAAAATTTGATGTGGATATGATAGTTAATATCGGAGTTGCAGGATCTTTGACAAAGGATTTGTCAGTATTGGATATTGCAGTTGCAAAAAATGTTGTTCAGCATGATATGGATACTTCTGCAATTGGTGATCCTGTTGGATTATTATCTGGAATCAATACCATTTTCCTTGATGCAAATAAATCAATGAATGAAGTATTGTGCAAATGCATAGAAGAAAAGGAAATCTCTTATAAGTTGGGAACAATTGCTACAGGAGATCAGTTTATCGCAAAGAAGGAACAGAAGGATTTAATAAAGAGCAGATTTGAAGCTATTGCCGCAGAAATGGAAGGTGGTAGTATTGGTCATGTCTGCTTTATCAATAATGTACCATTTGCAATATTAAGATCAATCTCTGACAGCGAAGGCGGTGCAATGGATTATGAAACATTTGCAGAAAAAGCAGCGGTTCAGTCAATCGAGGTAGTTCTTGATTTTATTAAGAAAGCTGACGAAATTTCATTGGCTTAAATCTTAAAAATGCAAATATAAGACATAAGTAATTGCTTTTATTCATATTATGATACAAGTATATCATTTGTATTAAACAATGGAGGAGTAATGGGCGATTACAGGTCATATTTAAACCAACAGAAAAATGTAAAAGGCATACAAAAGAAACGCCGACATCGATATTTGGGAAAAATATTGGTGTTGGCGCTTGTTGTTTATCTGGGAGTGTTTAGCAGTTTTTCAAGTAATACGTTAGAAGAAGTATTGGAAGAAAATGTAGAAACAATAGAAACATCAGGTGAAAATCTTGATATACAAAACAGGCTGTTTGATTTGGTTAATCATCTTTCAGAAAATATCTACAAAGAAAAAGAACTTCCAATATATTATGTTGACACCACTAAAAAACAAATTGCATTAAGTTTTGATGCTGCATGGGGAGCTGAGGATTTTGAGGAGATAATGAAGATATTGGATAAACATGAAGTTAAAGTCACTTTTTTTATGACAGGGGAGTGGGTGTCAAAAAATCCAAAGTGTGTTAAAGAACTTGTGAAAAAAGGGCATGATTTAGGTAATCATGGTGAACATCATTATGATATGACAACGATAAGCAAAGAAGAGATGAAAGAAGAAATTAAAAAAGTGCATGACAGTGTCAAGGAAATAGCAGAATACGACATGAATCTTTTCAGACCACCATATGGGGCATACAATGATGAGGTGATAAAAACGGTTAAGGAAATGAAGTATTATCCGATTCAGTGGTCTGTGGATTCATTAGACTGGAAAGATTACGGCACAGATTCCATAATAAACACCGTATGTAATCATGAGGCGTTGGATGATGGCGCTATAATTCTATGCCATAATGGAGCTAAGTACACAGCTAAAGCACTTGATGAAATGATAACTAACCTCAAAAAACAAGGATATGAACTGGTTCCAATATCCAAATTGATAATTAAGGACAACTATCATATTGATGTAACAGGCAAGCAGATTGCTGATGAAAAAAGCAATCAGAAAGAAAGCATAAAATCCAGCGAAAATTAAATCGTTTTTCTATATTCACTAGGTGTGATGCCATATTTTTTCTTGAAAGCACGATTGAAATACGATACATTTTCAAATCCAACCTCGGCAGCAATATTTAAGATGGAAGATTCTGAACTTTGCAATAATCTTGCAGACATTGTAAGCCGGTATTCATTCAGATAATCAACAAAGGATGTTCCCATGGTTTCCTTAAAATAACGCATAAAATGGGATTCTGAAAAATCAACTATGTCTGCAATTTCGGCTATGGTGATTTTCTCAGGATAGTGATTTTCCACATATTTAAGCACAGTTTTTAATTTATTTAAATTCTTTGTCTGTACGCTTTTCTTGGAAAAATTTCTACAACGGTTGTCTAAGATAAAAAAGAATTCATATAATTTACTTTTAATAAAAAGCTGATATCCCTGTGGCATCGTTTTGCAAATTTCATCGCAGGCATCCAGAGGTGCTGAGATTAATTTGTAATAAGGATATACTGGAGTAAATACGGTAGGTACGGAAATTTTTCCATGGAAAAGCGGCTGCAGAAAATTAGATGCCGTATAGTCAACATTTTTGGATATTAGCATATTCGGACTAAAAATAATATTTTCATACTCCATCGAAAAATTATTGCATTGTTCAATGGAATGCAGCTGTCCGGGTAAAATAAGTACAATCGTTGGAGCACTTACTTTGTAAGGTCTGAAATCAACAGAAACAATACCTTTGCCCTTTTTAATGTAAATAAGTTCAATTTCGTCATGCCAGTGAAGGGGAACTTTTTGAAAATCCAGAGGAATTGAACAAAGATATGTGTTATATGGGAATGCCAGTTCCACATGTTCAATATTCTCATGATAGTTTTCGTATTCTAATATGTTCATTTGTTACTCCTTTTTTACTGAAGAAAATCAATATTATACTTAATTCGTGAATGTAAATTTTATCTGCTACTTAATAATACATAAAATGATAGGATTGTGCAAGTTTTTGGTCTAATACTACAAGAAATATTTCGTAAAAGAATATATACTAAGTTCATGAAAAAACAACCAAACGAATTTGGAGGGAAGTAGTATGGCAATCATGCAGGAAATTGAAACAAAACTTCAGAAGGGAATCAGCGTAAGCTCAAACGAAGAGATTTATGTTGCCCTTCTTAATGTTGTTAAAGATAAGGCACAGGATAAAGTTTCTAATAAAGGAAAGAAAAAATTATATTACATTTCAGCAGAATTTCTTATTGGAAAACTTTTATCAAACAACTTAATTAATTTAGGAATTTATGACGAAGTAAAAGAGACACTTGAGAAGAATGGTAAGAGCCTTGCAGAAATCGAAGAAATCGAGCTTGAGCCTTCACTTGGTAATGGTGGACTTGGACGTCTTGCAGCTTGTTTTATTGATTCTATTGCAACACTTGGACTTAACGGTGATGGTGTAGGATTAAATTATCACTTTGGATTATTCAAGCAGGTATTCGAGAATAACCTTCAGAAAGAAACTCCAAACCCATGGATTACAGAGAACAGCTGGCTTACAAAGACTGATATCACATATCCAGTTAATTTCGGTGGGTTCACAGTTCAGTCAAGACTTTATGATATCGATGTTGTAGGATACAACAACCGTACAACAAAGCTTCACCTTTTTGACATCGAGTCAGTAGATGAGTCAATCGTAGGTGATACAATTGATTTCGATAAGGAAGAGATCGAGAAGAATTTAACACTCTTCTTATATCCAGATGATTCTGACGAGAAGGGACGTCTCTTAAGAGTATATCAGCAGTACTTCATGGTAAGTAATGCAGCAAGACTTATCATTGCTGAGGCTGAAGCTAAGGGATCTAACCTTCATGACCTTGTAGATTATGCAACAGTTCAGATTAACGATACACATCCATCAATGGTAATTCCAGAGCTTATCCGTCTTCTTCAGGAGAGAGGAATCCTTATGGATGAGGCAATTGAAATTGTATCTAAGGTATGTGCATACACAAACCATACAATTCTTGCAGAAGCATTAGAGAAATGGCCAATCTACTTCTTAGAGAAGGCAGTTCCACAGCTTATGCCAATCATTCGTGAACTTGACAACAAGGTTCGTACTAAGGTTAAAGATGAGAGCACATATATCATCCAGAATGACTTAGTTCATATGGCTAACATGGATATTCATTACGGATATTCTGTAAACGGTGTTGCTTACCTTCATACAGAGATTCTTAAGAACTCTGAGCTTAACAACTTCTACAAATTATATCCAGAGAAGTTCAATAATAAGACAAACGGTATTACATTCCGTCGTTGGTTAATGTCTTGTAACCCAGAACTTGCTTCTTACATCACAGAGTTAATCGGTGAGGGATGGAAGAAAGATGCTAACGAGCTTGAGAAGTTAGGAAACTTCGTAGATGACGAGACAGTACTTAACAAGATTCTTGAGATTAAAGATGAGAAGAAGCGTACTCTTGCAGCTTACTTAAAGAGCACACAAGGACTTGATGTACCTGATAATTCAATCTTCGATATCCAGGTTAAGAGACTTCATGAGTACAAGAGACAGCAGCTTAATGTTCTTTACATCATCCACAAATACTTCGAGATTAAGGGTGGAAAGAAACCATCTACACCAATCACATTATTCTTTGGTGCAAAGGCTGCTCCAGCATATACAATCGCTAAGGATATCATTCATGCAATCCTTTGCTTACAGGAGATCATCAACAATGATCCAGAAGTAAGCCCATACTTAAAGGTATTCATGGTTGAGAACTACAATGTTACATTAGCAGAGAAATTATTCCCAGCAGCAAATATTTCTGAGCAGATTTCACTTGCTTCAAAAGAGGCTTCTGGAACAGGAAATATGAAGTTCATGCTTAACGGTGCTGTTACACTTGGAACAAGTGACGGAGCAAACGTTGAAATTGCAGAACTCGTTGGTGAAGATAACATTTACGTATTCGGTGAGGATTCTCAGACTGTAATCGACAGATATGAGAGAGGAGATTACTGCTCTAAGGATTACTATGATGAGGATGAAGATTTGAAACAGGCTGTTGACTTCCTTGTAAGTGATGAAATGTTAGCAGTTGGTGTTAAGGAAAATCTTGAGAGACTTTACAATGAGCTTTTAAACAAAGACTGGTTCATGACATTCCCAGATTATCAGGATTATGTTGCAACAAAAGAGCGTGCATACAGTGATTACGAGGATAAGAAGTCTTGGGCTAAGAAGATGCTCATCAACATCAGCAAGGCTGGATTCTTCTCATCAGATAGAACAATTGCACAGTACAATGAGGATATTTGGCATCTTGAAGCTTAATTTAAATTGCTAGTCCAATTACATTTGTATATATATAGTTCAGCTAAAGTCAGGCATTTATTTGCCTGGCTTTAGTGTTTTATTTTTTATAATAATATGGTACAATAGGGCGTAGTGTTTTGGTTTCGAAACAATATAGTACATGTCGAGGTGGATAATGAAGCGAAGAAACAAACTTGTTGCGACACTGTTGTTATTTGGAATATCTGTTAATACAATGGTGGGATGTGGGCAAAATAATAAGGCTGACACAGAACAAGATGCATATAGAAAATATGGAATAATATGTATGGAAAATGGTGATTATGAAGAAGCATTAGTTGCGTTTCAAAAGGCACTTGAGCAGACTAAAGGCAAAGTCAACAATATGGATATAGATGTATGCTTTTATAAAGCTCAGACAGAATATCTTTTGGAAAATACAAATGATGCAATAGACACATATACTGCAATTATTAATTATAATGACAGTCCAAGGGCATATTATTTAAGAGCGTGTGTATATCTAAAAGAAGGTGACACTAAGAATGCATTAGCAGATATGAAGGTGGCATCTGAGAATGCTAAGAATGATTATGAATTGTATATTGCAATGTATGATACAATGAAAGATAATAATTTGGCAGACGAGGGTAAGGAATTTTTAAATAATGCATTAGACAATAAATGCAAGACAGGTGAGGATTATCTTAACAGAGGTCGGATTTATGAATTGCTTGGCAGCAAAGATGAAGCTATTGATCATTATGAGAAATCAATTGAAGAGGGCGAATTAAGAGGCAATTATTATCTGGGCAGAATGTATTTTCAGGCAGATGATGATGAAACAGCTGAAAAATATATAAAAGCATACGTAGACAGTAAAGAGGCAACTTCGGATGATTTATGTAAAATCGGAGAGCTGGCGATAGAAAATAAGGATTATAACAACGCTATTGAATATTTTGATATGGCACTTTCCCTTGATGAAGTAAATGATAAACAAAAATTGTTTAAAAATAAAATTATCTGTTATGAAAATTTAGGTCAATTTGATAAAGCCAGGGAATTAATGAGTCAGTATCTGAAGGATTAT
Source organism: Agathobacter sp. (assembly GCA_036308125.1). Lineage (GTDB taxonomy): Bacteria > Bacillota > Clostridia > Lachnospirales > Lachnospiraceae > Roseburia. Next base: position 21,604 of record JAXJWH010000067.1, on the reverse strand, counting down.
CCTCAGGATCAGGAAGCTGCTAAGGAAGCAATTTTTTTAGAGACAAGATAGAGGTAATATATGGCAGAGGCATATAACATAGAAGAATTAGAAGAAAAAGTAATACTGGTAGGTGTAAGTGAACAGGATGGGGATGACGCAGAAGATTCACTTATGGAATTGGAAGAATTGGTATCTACAGCTGGAGCAACAGTTGTTGGTAAGATAATTCAAAGAAGGCAAAAAATCCATCCGGGAATGTATGTAGGAACCGGAAAAGTAAGTGAGATTGCTGAATTGGTTGAAAGAACTGGTGCGACAGGAATTGTTTGTGATGATGAATTAACTCCGGCTCAGATTAAGAATTTAGAACAGCTGATAGACACAAAGATTATGGACAGAACTCTTATTATCCTTGATATATTTGCAGCAAGAGCCACAACAAGCGAAGGAAAAATTCAGGTAGAGCTTGCTCAGCTTAAATACAGATTAAGCAGGTTAACGGGAATGGGACGTTCCATGTCAAGACTTGGTGGTGGAATTGGAACAAGAGGTCCTGGAGAAAAGAAGCTTGAGATAGACAGACGATTAATTAACGATAGAATATCTCAGCTTAATAAAGAACTTAAGGAAGTACAAAAGCACAGGGATATTACAAGGGCAAAAAGAGCGAAAAATCAGATACCTGTTGTAGCAATTGTGGGATATACAAATGCAGGTAAATCAACATTATTAAATCACTTAACAGATGCTAAGGTTTTAGAAGAGGACAAACTTTTTGCAACCTTGGATCCTACAACAAGAATTTTAGAATTGTCAGGACAGCAGCAGGTTTTATTGACAGATACGGTAGGATTTATAAGGAAACTGCCACATCATTTAATAGAGGCTTTCAAGAGTACACTTGAGGAAGCTAAATATGCTGACTATATTTTCCATGTGGTGGATGCATCAAATCCCCAGAGGGAAAAGCAGATGCATATAACATATGCAACACTTGATGATTTGGGTATTAAGGATAAAAAGATTGTTACTTTGTTTAATAAGCAGGATGCAAGAACTGATGATGAGCCTATGCATGATTTCAGGGCTGATTATGTGCTTAATATTTCAGCAGCCAAGGATGAAGGACTTGATGAAATTAAGGATTTATTGTGTGATATATTACGAGAAAATAAAATATATATTGAAAGAGTAATGCCATACGATAAGGCTGGCATAATTCAGCTTATTAGAAAGCAGGGAGAATTAATAAGTGAAGAATATGTCCAGGATGGAATTGAAATTAAGGCATATGTTCCAATGGAGATATATGGAAAAATAGATTAAAAATATAATTAATAAACCGACATTCCAAATTAAAAAATTATTGGAATGTCGGTTTTGTGATTTTAAGGCATGATACCATTCATAATATCTGTACGAATGGTAGAATATGGTTCTTTGCAATCATCTAATAACCATAATTTTATTATTTCATTTATTCCGCCACGAAAATAATTAAGTTTATTAATATATGATTTGTCATTACATATATTTTGAATTTCATCCTTGCTCATATTGTCTCTGTTCATAAGCATTTTGAACCAAAGCAATTTGGTACATTCTTTGAATGCAGTACCGGAAGTCTTGGTAAAATATGCCTTGAAGAAACTTTTATATTTTGTGACATGTATAAGAATTTTGTCAAGGCACAACTGATTAAAATCATCAGAATCAATATTCTTTTCCAAGAATTCGACTAACGGAGTCTGCATATTCTTCTCGATGCTTATTATAAGCGCATAAATGTCTTCGTAGTGATTGTAGAACGTAGAACGATTTATTTTTGCAATCTGGCACAATTCCATTACTGATATTTGCGAACTGTCCTTTAATTCCAGTAGCAAAAGGAGTGCCTGTTTTAATTTTTCTTCATTTTCTCTAAATAGCTTTACATTTCGTGAATTCATTTTGTAATCCCCTTATACAAAATATATTAATTACATAAGTTACTGTGGATTATGAATAAGTCTGTGAAAATGGTACAAACTTACTATAACACCATAATTAAGTATATCCTATAATTGACCAGTTGTCAAAAAACCTTGAATGAAATTATTTAATATGATATACTTTAATTAGTTCGAAGTTAATGTATAAAACAGTAGGAGATGACGAAATGACAGAAACGGGGTTTTTAGTAACATTTTTTATCGTAATTTTTTTAGTAATTATTTTTGCATTAATTTCGGTTGTAGGAGCTGTTTCAGGAGCGGTAGCCGGAATTGTGGATGAAGAAGAAGCTGATGAAGAGGTTTAATTTTCACAGGCTTTGACTGTAATTTAATATTTTAGTTTTTTAAATATCACTGACGTATGTTGGTGGTATTTTTTTGTTACATATTTTTAAAAAGCAAGGAATATGTAAATAAAAAATTAAATAAGTATAAAAAAATAATCGTAAGGATTGAATTTATTAAAGTAAATATTATAATAAGAAAAGAAAAAATCGACCGACCAGTCGGTCAAAAGCAGGAGGAATTTGAGATGATATCAAAGTATAGTGTAAAAAAGCCATATACTGTATTGGTTGCTGTTGTACTTGTTATCGTTCTTGGAGTAGTATCTTTATCCAAGATGACAACAGACCTTTTACCAGATATGAGTTTCCAGTATGCACTTATTATTACAACAGATGTAGGAGCAAGTCCTGAAGAAGTGGAAAGTGATGTTACATCACCCATTGAGTCGGCGATGGCAACCACATCTAATATCAAAAATGTAGGTTCAATGTCTTACAACAGTTATTCAATAGTTACTTGTGAATACGAACAGAATGCAAATATGGATTCTGTTGTAATTGAGATACAACAGGCACTGGATCAGCTTTCGGCAGGTTGGGATGACAACATCGGTTCACCAACCATTATGAAAATTAATCCTGATATGTTACCTATTATGATGGCAGCAGTTGATGTTGATGACATGGATGCATCAGAAATCACTGATTACATACAAAACGATATAATTCCATCTATTGAAAGTCTTGAGGGTGTAGCATCAGTTAATGCAACAGGTGCATTGGAAGAAAATGTATATGTTACACTTAATGAAGACAAGATAGAGAAATTAAATAAGAAAATTCAAAAAGCAATTAAAGCTCAGTTTGCTGATGCACAGGCTGAAATTGACAGCGCATCAGATGAAGTAAAAAATAATCAAAGTAATATAGATTCCAGTGGAACACAAATTGAAGATGCAATCAAAGAGGTGGAATCACAGAAATCCAAACTTTATAAAACAGAATCGGATTTAAATGAGCAGCTTAAAACCTTAAAATCGCAAAAGAAATCCCTTGAACAGGTTCAAAGTGGAATAAATGAATTTATTAAATCAGAAGTATATACAACAACTATTCCACAGTTAACAGAAGCAATTGAATCCCTTGAATCAGGTATCCAGCAGATGAAGGCAATAGGTGCTGATACCAAGGATATGGAAAAACAGTTAAAGACTGCTAAGGAAAGTTTAAAAGCTATAAATGCAGAAATTAAAAAGAATTTCAGCGGTTTGTCTGAGATGGGAATAAAGGTAAAAACATATGAAGATTTACCAAAGGCATCTAAGACAGTAGGAAGCATGCTTACTAAAATTAATACAGGAATTAAATCCATTGAAGAAGGCTTAGAGCAGGTGGAATCCGGAAAGGTAAAATTATCGGATGCAATGGATACATTAAATTCAAATGCGGCTTTAGCTGCCATCAAGACAGGTAATGCCTCTGCACAGCTTGCGACAGCTGCTTCATCCCTTGAGCAGGCACAGTCAGAGCTTGATTCATCAAAAGAATCAGCACTTGAATCTTCTGATATTAATACAGTTTTATCAATGGATACATTATCAAATCTTATTGTTGCCCAGAACTTTGATATGCCTGCAGGATATGCAAAAGATGGAGATGATGAGTACTTAGTAAGAGTTGGAAATGATGTAGAATCGGTAGAAGAACTTGAAGATTTAGTACTTATTGATATGGGACTTGATGATATAGATGCAATTAAACTTAGTGATGTTGCAGATGTTGAGATTCAGGACAACTCCGATGAAAATTACGCAGTTGTCAATGGAAATCCTGGTATAATTCTTTCAATGGAAAAACAGACAGGATATTCAACAGGTGAAGTTACAGACAGACTTTTAGATAAGTTTGAATCATTGGAAAAAGAGCATGATGATACACATTTTAATGTTCTTATGAATCAGGGTATTTACATTGACATGGTTGTTGACAGTGTAATGCAAAATATGATATTTGGTGGAATCCTGGCAATTTTTGTATTATTGTTATTCCTTAAGGATATTAAACCAACAATTATTATTGCATGTTCAATTCCATTATCCGTAGTAGCAGCAGTTGTATTAATGTATTTTACAGACATAAGTCTTAATATTATTTCAATGTCAGGTCTGGTGCTTGGAATCGGAATGTTAGTTGATAACTCCATTGTAGTAATTGAAAATATATACCGATTAAGAAATGAAGGTTATTCTGTTAAGAAAGCAGCAGTTGAAGGTGCAAGCCAGGTAACAGGGGCTATTATTGCATCTACACTTACAACAATAAGTGTATACGCACCAATTATTTTTACAGAAGGTATTACAAGACAGTTGTTTGTTGATTTAGCACTTACAATTGCATTTACACTTATTGCATCACTTGTTGTGGCTCTTACATTCGTACCGGCTGCATCATCAGCAATACTTAAAAATACAAAGGAAGTAAAACATCCTTTATTTGACAGATTTAAGGAAGTATATGGAAATATTCTTGAAGTATGCTTAAGATACAAAGTTATCGTATTTATTGTAGCTATCCTTTTGTTAGTAGGAAGTGCTTCACTTGCAGTTTCAAGAGGTATGACATTTATGGATATGGATATGGAATCTAACCAGTTGTCAGTTACAATTGAACCTCTTGAAGGTGAAAAATTAGAATTTGATGAATTAACAGATTTATCAGATGAAGTAATAGGAAAAATAAGCGATATCGAAGGCATTGAAACAATCGGTGCGACTGCCGGTGGAAGCTCTACAGCAAGCCTTATGAATGCAAATTCAGATTCAGTTTCAATGTATATAATTTTGGACGAGGAAAGAAATGTTTCCGCAAAGGAAATCTCAGATGAGATTATAGATAGAACTAAAGATATGAAGTGTCAGGTTAGCACAGATTCATCAGCAATGGATACACAAAGTTTCTTCGGAAATGGAATATCTGTACAGATTAAGGGTGATGACCTTGAAAAATTACAAAGTTTATCAAAGGATGTTGTAGATATTCTTGAAAATGTGGAAGGAACAACAGAGATTGAAGATGGATTAGATGATGCAATTCCACAGCTTACTATTACAGTTGATAAAGAAAAAGCTGCCAAGTATGGATATACAGTAGCTCAGGTTTATCAGTTAGTATATGGTAAAATGGCAACAACAAACAGTACAACAAATATCTCAACAGATATTAAAGATTACAAAGTATACATCCGGAAAGAAGATCAGGTTGATACAACATTAAAAGACATAAAAGACCTTAAATTTACATATAAGAATAAAGAAGGAAAAGAAAAGGAAATTCCACTGACAAAAATCTGTAAGATGGAAAATACAACAACATTAAGCACCATCAACAGAGATGCCCAGACAAGATATATAACAGTATCATGTGGAATTGACGAAGACCATAATGTAACACTTATTAGTAATAAAGTTCAAAAACAGATTAATAAATTGGATATTCCAGAGGGATACTCAATTGAAATGAAGGGGGAAGACGAGACAATTAACGATTCTATGGAACAGTTAATGCTTATGCTTGTACTTGCAGTAGTATTTATCTACCTTATTATGGTTGCTCAGTTCCAGTCATTACTGTCACCATTTATCATCATGTTCTCAATTCCTCTTGCATTTACAGGTGGATTTATAGCATTATACATTTCAGGTCTTGAGATAAGTGTAATTTCAATGCTTGGATTTATCATGTTAGCCGGACTTATTGTAAATAATGGTATTGTACTTATTGACTACATCAATCAGGCGCGTAGGGAAGGCGAAAGTAAACATGATGCCATAATTGAATCAGGTAAGACAAGACTTCGTCCAATTCTTATGACAGCACTTACAACAATACTTGCCATGTCAACATCAGCAGTAGGATTTGGCGAAGGTTCAGATATGATGAAACCAATGGCGATTACAATTATCGGCGGACTTGTTTATGGAACTATACTTACATTAATCGTTATACCTTGTATATATGATGCTTTCAATAGAGAAAAGAGTATGGTTGAAGAGGAATTATAATGAAGATATTATTTGAAAATATATCATCACCTCCAGAAAAAATGAAAATGATGTTTGAAGCCGTATCGGAACTTATAAAAGAAAGAAAAGATACAAAGTCCCTTACGGTATCAGATATCACCAAAAAAGCAGGCATTGGAAAAGGTACTGCGTATGAATATTTTTCTTCAAAAGATGAATTGATTGCAAATGCATTAATGTACGAATACTCATATAAAATACATGAATTGGCAATGATGGCATTCGGGCCGGATAAATTCGAAGACAGATGTTATAAGGTTATGGACTGGATTTATGAAAATAAAGAATATAACCAGATGTTTTCTAACTTATTAAAGGTAAGTTTTGGAGATGAAATTCATTCCAACAATCTGACGGACTGTGAATCAAGACAGTTTCTTATGCATGCAAAAGATTTTTTCTACGGAAAAATCGATATTTTTATGGAGGACGGATATAAACAAGGAGTTTTTACAGAAGAAAATATAGGGAAAAGAAGCCTTGCCATATTGTCGGCAATGGTTGAATATGCTTTCATAACCATGGGACCAAGGGATGAACGATATCATTTGGTTTCAGATGAAGAAATGAGAAAATTCATTTATGATAGTATGGTAAAATCCTTAAATAATTAGTTGATGAAATTGAAGGAACCAAATGCGTTAGTGCGTTTGGTTCCTTTTTTGTGCAAGTATATGGTGGTACATATTTTTCTGAGAGAAGGAAAGTGAAGGATAAAATTGCCGTAACTTGAAATTTAATAATAGTTGTTTGAAAAATATAACTTTTAAATATTAAATGTTATAAAATCGTAACGTTATGTATTGACATTTGAAATGGAGGTAATATAATAATGGTATAGGAAATTAGGAGGAAACGCCATGAATGAATTGTTAGGAGGACGTATAAAAGAACTTCGTAGTGCAGCAAATCTAACTCAGGAGAAGGTTGCAGAACAGATTGGAGTAAGCAGACAGAAGTATGCTCGTATTGAGAATGGTGCAAATAGTATTACATTTGACATTCTGGCTAAGATTGCAAAGGTTCTCAAGGTGAGTGTAGGCGATATCACAAGGGTGCTGGATGAGCAGCCAGCTGTAGAATACAGAGGAGGAGAAGGTGGTTCTTCGAATCAGATATTTGCGATGTTAGATCTTTTTTATGCAAATAAACACATGTATGATAGATTAAAAAGTGATTCAGATTTATAAGGAGCATATATGCAGGAAATACGAAAAAGGGAAATCCGCAAGATAGCAAATTCGGTAAGAGAAAAATGCAAAGTTAGCGGATATGGGATAAGAGATTTATTCAATGAATGTGAAAGATTAGGATACAAATTAATTCGGTATCCATTGGGCGAAAATGTAGAATTAGGGTTTGCTACCAAAAAAGATAAGGACAAAATTATTTTTACAAATTCAAGTAGTCGTTTGTCGCGTGAGATTTTTACTTTGGCACATGAGATAGGACATTGTATGCTTCATCTTGAAGATGGAAGTTCATTTATTGATGATAATGGAACTATTTCGGGAAAAACTACTGATGAAAAAGAGCAGGAGGCAAATTATTTTGCGGCACATTTTCTTATGCCAGAAGAAGAAATATCCAGATATCTGGATTTAAAGATTAATTATGACACTGGAGAAGATTTATCAGTGTTGGATATTGCAAGAATAATGTCCGAATTTAGTGTGAGTTTTGATATGATTTTAAATCATTTAGAAAATCTTGGGAAAATAACTACTCATGAGCATGTGCGATTAGATAATGAAAAGAATTCGAAACGTGTTGGAAATCTGCTTAAAAGTGTGGGTGGAAATTCCAATTTAAATATTGCAAGTAAAACAGTTTCTATACCATATGAATATATTGAGTATGCAATATATAATTATAATCATAATGTTATTCCTAAGGAAACTCTGGAGGAAGTGCTTAAGTGTTACAACCTTACAGTTGAAGATATCAGTGATAAACTGGTTGAACATGTAGAAGATGAATTGGATGAATTGGATGATTTAATAGGAGGTTTGCCAGATTGATAGCCTCACTTGATACAAATGCAATTATTCATTTTTACAGAGTTGGTCTTCAGAATATTTTATTTGAAATTTTTGAGGATGGAGTAATTATTTATGAGCAGATTCGCAAAATTGAATTAGAGAATCATGGGATGGATATTTTGGAACTTGTAGATGCTGATATTGCTTCAGGAAAAATTCAAATGTTTACAATGGAAAAACTTAGAAAACTTTCTGTTCATCGAATATTCGAGAAATATGTCAGTGATAATAAATTAATTTTTAAGCCTGGGGATATGGGTGAGGTTTATGCTATTTCCCTTGCTCAGACGATGGGAATATATTCGTTAGTTACTGATGATATAAAACAAGGTGGTCCTTATATGTCGTTATTGCAATTTAATGACGAGATAATGCCGTTTACATTTGCGGATGTGCTTATTTTAAGATTTTTATTTGGATATGCAGATGCAAAACAAACAATAGAAGATTTTGATTTAATCAATGACAAATCAGAACTAAAGTGGACATTTAAAAGTCAGATAAAAAAATTTATTAAGCGTTTTTGGAACGAACCATATAGAAGTGAAGATTGTAAATGGATTGATAAAATTGTTTCTAAGATGAATATATCTGTAAAAGCTAAATTTAGAGAATTACAAGCGTTAATTAAATAAATATGTTTAAGGGAATCAAATGCATCAAGTGCGTTTGGTTCCTTTTGTTATATCAAGAGAAAATAAGTTACTGGAATTTCTTGACATTAAAATAGAATTAATTATACTTAAATTATAAAAAAGAGGATGGTTGTTATGGAAAATAAATTGAGTGTTTTTAAAGGTATTATAGAAAGAATAGAAATTGTATCAGATTTTAGTAATGCAGAAAATTCATTAATGTATAATCGTGATTCAAAGCAACGTATCATTATCAATAATGATGCATCAGTGGAATTTATGGGATATGGTACTGACGGAAAAGAAAGAAGAAATAAGACGTTGACCATAAATCAAAAGGACAAGACCAAAATTTTTGAAATGGTAGCTGGATATTTTGGTAAAGAACGTAATTGGGGGATTGCATTAGATGCAGGAATATGGGAAATCCATTTAACAGACAGTGAAGGGAAGGACTATGCCTATTGTGGAATGATAGGTGATGAAGTGGAATGTGATGGGATTAGTTTATCTGAGTTTATTAGGGAAAGTGTAGGTATAGGGGAGTTGTATGTTTTTGATGGGGAGGAATGAAAGATAAAATAATGATGTGTTTTTGTAAATAGAAATGTTGAGGTGTAAACAAAGAAGTTTATCACCTCAACATTTCTGTTTTCCAATATGGTTCAATTAATAATACAAGTAAACAAAATAATTTACATTCCAAAAGTGGATCGATCAATTATATTATAACAGATTAGCAAGTGATAGTAAAACAAAGATTTAAAACGAGAATAACAAATAAACTAAATAAGGGTTGACAACAAAAAATGAAAGTAGTAATATTTAAGTATCAAAACGAAAGGAGGTTACATAATATGAAAATTGAGATTGGTTTAGAACTTAATCAGTGTGAATTAAATCTTGATTATAGACGATTATTTTTATCGTTTATTAAATCATTATTAGAATCTGAGAAGGAAGATGTGTACGAATATTATTATGACAAAAATTTTAACAGAGCCAAAAATTTTACTTTTTGGGTTAAGATGATGAAACCGGAATTTACGGATAATTGCATTAAGCTTCAAAGTAATATGGTTACTTTGTGTATTTCATCTTCAGATATTAGATTCTTGACTTACATTTTTAATGCTGCAATTAAGAGAAAGAATACATCGTATCCAATTGTTAATAATGGAAGAATGATTGTGAAAAAGGTGAAGAGTTTTAATACCAAAACAATCAAAGAAGAAGAGATTATTGTATCAATGACTTCGCCATTAGTTTCCAGATTTCATGAAGCTGGTAAGAAAGACATGTATTACCTATACAACGAAGAACGTTTTGAAGAGAATATTAAGAATAATGTGATTCGTAAGTATGGTAATATTGGAAATAGCTTTTTTATTGAACCTGTAAAAGGAAAAAAAGTTATAATCAAGTCATTTGGAACAAAAATTCCTTCATCGTTGGGAATTTACAAATTAAAGGGAGATGTTAATCTTTTGAACGAGTTGTATTTGAATGGATTGAGTAGTAAAAATGGAGCTGGATTTGGTAAGTTTGAAATTATAGGATAAGGAGGTGAGATGTTGGAAACACAGAAAGAAGAAAGTGTAAGAAGACTTTATCCAACGAGTTGGAAAGAATCAGCAGCAATTTGCGGAATGATATATTTTTTTGAGTTCTGTAGAAACAGATTTATAAGTAATCCAAAATATAAATTGGTGGACAATGAATATTTAGAATATAATGTTTCAGACATTCAGGGAGATGAGGCAGAACATAATTATTTGGCTTATGTTGAGTATACATTTAAAGATAGAATGCATCACAAGCAAATAGAAGAAAAGTTGTTATCTACAAAAGAGTTGACAGATGATGACATTAAAATGGTTAATGATAGAATGTCAGGCAATTCTATTTGTAAAAAGGTATTTAAAGATATAAAGAAATATTCACCAGAGAAGCATCAATTGATTTTGGATACAATTAATAAAAACAGAGATTTGTTAATTAAAGAAACCTACAGAAATACAGTATACAAGAGCATAAATAATGATAAATCATTATTCAAAGAACCAGGTGATGTAGCAAGGCTGAATAATTACTATATGGATTTGCCTAAGAAGAAGAAGTCAATGGCATATAATTGGAATTATGATACCTATGAATGTACTGATATGATTGAATACGATTTTATACCGTTTGCATTTACAGATACTCCAATTAAATTTTTTATAAATTGTAATAGTAAACTTACTGAATTAAAAAAATTTAATGAAAATTTGAAAAAGCGTTTTGACGAAGTGAAAAAGGAATTATTTAGATATAATTATTTTCAAGGTCTAATGGATGTTTCTGATATGATGGACAATAATGTAGAAATAATTATTTTAGGTTCAAGTGGTAGAAACTATAATGATTATTTTGAGACAGTATATTTAAGAAAAGATGCCATTATGTTGTTTCGGAATTTGAAGGAGAATATGAATGATTCTTTATCAGTGCTTAAAGCACCATGTAAATTAAGTAATGGTGAATATATAAATGTCGCTGATATTGTTGCAAATTATATTGTAAATTATATTTTTCTTGATAATTTAATAATGAAATTATTAATGGAAAAAGATAAGAAAAATAGCATAATAAATGGTTTCCTTATAGACAAATTGATTATTATAAACAGTTTGATGTATTTAGGGGAATATTCACAGATACAAAGTTATGGAGGAGTGGCAATGAAGGATTCATGGAAAGCAAAGAATGCTGGAAGAACTATTTGTGTAGCATTGAAGGCAAAAAATGCGGAGAACAAGATTAACACATATAGACAAAAATTGTCTTCAGCTTTAAGTTTTAAGGACTATGATAGATTTTGTAACATTTTATTACAGTTATCATCTTATGCAGAGGTGTCATTAGATTTTGCATATGACCTTTTTGATGATTTTGAAGCCAATAAGAATTTGGCATTTTCATTTGTAAATTCGCTTGATAGCAAAAAGAATAGAGAAGGAGAAGAAAATAATGAGAAATAGTGTAACATTAACAGTAATAGGAAATATTACATCAAATTACGGAGAAGGATTAGGTAATATTGCTTCAACGCAGAAAGTTTTTAGAAACGGAAAGGCATATGCAATTAGATCTAAGGAAAGTTTAAAAAATGGTATTATGACTCAGTCTGGATTCTATGATGATTTGGAAGTAAGCACTGATGGTGTAACCCAAAAGATTGCTACAGAAGAAAAGAATGCTTCTAATTGCAGAGCATTAGAAGGTGGTTACATGAATACATCAGGGAACACAACAATCAGGAAAAGTTCATTCTATTTAACAGATGCAGTTTCAGTTGATGAATTTGTAAATGAATATCGTTTCCACAATAATTTATTCATGGCACAAAAATGTGCAGAGGATAAAGGGTTAAATCTTCAGAGCAATTCAAAGGAATGTGGTTTAATGCCTTATCAGTATGAGTATGATAAATCTTTGAAAAAGTATAGCATTACTATAGACCTTGATATGATTGGCGAAGATGAAAACTTTGATGCACATGCAAGCAAAGAAGAAAAAGCTGACAGAGTAAATACATTATTGGATACAGTTGAAAATTTAAGTCTGGTGGTAAAAGGAAATCTTGATAATGCAGAGCCATTACTTGTAGTGGGAGGAATTGTTGATAGAAAGACACATTATTTTGATAACGTTGTTAATGTTAAAAGAAACAGACTAGAGATTTGTGATGATTTGCAAGAAAAGTTGAATAAGGCTGGAAATATTGGTTTGTTAAAAGGAGGAAATTTCGATAACGAGGAAGAGATTGTAGAAAAATTTAACCCAATGTCAATTAGTGGATTTTTTGAAGATTTAAAGAGTAAAGTGAATGAGTATTATGGGGTATAGAATATGAAATGTGCAAGAATTATTCTAAGACAGGCGCAGGCAAATTATAGGAGAGAGGAAACTCAGGTAAATAAAATGACCTATCCATTGCCCCCAGCATCAACAGTTATTGGAGCAATTCATAATGCCTGCGGATATACTTCATATCATCCGATGGAAGTCTCGATTCAAGGTAAATATGGTGCAATGGTTAAAAAACCATATACGGATTATGCTTTTTTGAATAGTACCATGAATGACAGAGGAATTTTGGTAAAGATGCAAAATAAAAATATGCTTTCAACAGCATATACGCTTGTTGCTCAATCACAAAAACAAAATTCTAATTTCGAAACAGAAGAATATGTAAATGTCATTGATAGGAAATTATTAGAAGAATATAAAGAGTTACGACAAAAGCGTAATCAATTGGATTTAGAAAAAGCAGAGATTATTAAACCAAAGGAAAAAGAGATAAAGGATTTGATAAGGGCTGAAAAAGATGCTTTGAAATCTATTCCTAAAAAGACGGATGAGTATGAAAAGAAAAAGTCAGAAATTGATAATCTAAATAATAAATTGAATGTGCTGAAGGAAGAATTTGCGAATAAACAAAAGGTTGTTGAAGAAGAATATAGCAAATATGCTTCATTGGTTAAAAGTTTGAAATATTATGAGTTATTGTGTGATGTGGAATTAGTTCTTCATATTTCATCTGATGATGATACAATTGAGGATATATTAGAACATGTATATGATATACAATCAATTGGAAGAAGTGAAGATTTTGTGGACATTATTGATGCATGCAAAGTTGAATTATCTGATAAAGTAGATACTCAAATTTCTAACACAAAATATTCAGCATATATAAATTCCAATCATATTAAATCAGAATCGGTTATTAATACAAGTACTTCAGCACAAGGAGATTATTTTGGCACAAAATACTATATGAATATTAATTATGATATTGTCAATAAGAAGAGAAAATTCCATAAAGGATGGGTTAATTACATTAATTCTTATGCGATTGACGATGGTAGTAGTATGGGTGACAATGGTTTGTACTATGATGGTGAATATATAGTTAGCTTTATACGGAGTGATGATGGAAAAAATTGATTTAAATTTATTAGCGAAAAGTAATCCAACGCAAACTATAAGGGAACATACGGATGAATTATTAACTCGAGCTGTGGTTTTAAAAGATATTTACAATATTGATGAACATGAATACTATCTTTTAACTAAGGCTTGTGAATATCATGATTACGGTAAATTTAACAGTGAGTTTCAAAATAGAATCCAAAAGAAGTATAAGTTTGACGCGAATAAAGAGATTCCACATGCATTATTATCTTTATATTTCATTAATAAGGATGAATTTGATAATGAAGATTATGAGATTATATGTTATGCCATAGCTTATCATCACAATATGCATGAGAATATGATTAACAGTAGTTATATTTATTCTGAAAAGTTAATTGAAAAGCTATTAGAACCTGTTGAACATTATTTGGTTAATCGAAGGGTAATTGCTGGGTTTAAGAAAATTTGCAGTAAGAAAAACACAGTAATTGTAAAAGGATTACTTCACAGATGTGATTATGCAGCAAGTGCAGGAATTCCAGTAGAAGTAAAAAATGATTTTCTGAATGATTGCTTAGATAATTTTATGAGCAATTTAAAAGAAGAAAATCCAGGTGCGGGTTGGAATTTGATGCAGGAATTTTGTCAACAGCATGGTAATGAAAATCTGGTTATCACTGCTGCAACTGGAATGGGCAAAACGGAAGCTGCACTTAAGTGGATCGGTAATAATAAAGGTATATATATATTACCCTTAAGAAGTGCTATAAATGGAATTTACAGCAGGTTAGAAAGAGAAATATTAAAGGGTGAAAAGATTGATGAGCATCTAGGTCTTTTACATTCAGATAATATTTCATTTCTTATTAACGATGAATTTGATAATGGAATTACTGATTATAAGCAATATGGTGTTAAAGCAAAACAGTGGTCTATGCCATTAACAATTTCAACTCCGGATCAGCTATTTGATTTTGTGTTTAAGGCAAATGGTTATGAGTGTAAATTGGCAACTGCGACATATTCAAAAATAGTAATAGATGAAATTCAGGCATATAATAGTATATTGCTTGCATACATAATTAAGGGAATTCATGAAATTATGAAAATGGGTGGAAAGGTAGCTGTTTTCACCGCAACACTACCTCCATATGTAAATGAATTACTATGCAATAAAGATGGTGTATGCAGTGATAAAGATGGTGAATATAATTTTACACAACAGCATTTTCCAAAAGATGAATTAAGACATAATTTATGCTCTATTACTGAAAAAATATCTGTTGAAAGAATTATATCGGAAATTGAATCTAATACAAATAAGAATAAAGACAAAGTATTAATAATTTGTAATACCGTAAAAAAGGCTCAAAAGTTATATGAAGAATTAATAGAAAATAACAATTTGGATTATGATGTCAGAATTCTGCACAGTAAATTTATTCAAAAAGACAGAAGAAGATTAGAACAGGAAATTACAAAGGATGGTAAGACAGATAGTTCATCAAAGGTTATTTGGATTACTACTCAGATTGTAGAAGCAAGTTTGGATATTGATTTTGATTTATTGTTTACAGAACTTTCAGAATTGTGTGGACTTTTTCAGAGATTGGGAAGATGTAATAGAAAAGGGAAAAAAGAAGTTATAGATCACAATTGCTATGTTTTCCTGGAAGGTGCAGAAAAATTGCATAATGCAAACAGCTCTGCAGAGAGTGTTGTTGATAAAGATTTGTATCAGTTGAGTAAAGATGCAATTAGAGATTGGAAAGGAGAGATATCAGAAGCAAAGAAAACAGAATTAATAAATACATATTTTACATTTGACAATTTAAAAAGAGGAAACTTTATATTTGAATTCCGAGAAGCATATCAATCACTTGATTGTAATCCAATGGATATTACAGGGGATGAAGCTAAGAAGAAATTTAGAGATATTCAAAGTCAGATGGTTATTCCAAAGAGCGTATATATGGAAAATGAACAGATAATCATTGAAGCAAAAGATAAATTAGAATCATTGGAAAATTTATCAACAAATCAAAAAGTAGATGAGTATATGTCATTTAAAAATCAGATTTTAGATTATACTTTGAATGTTGGATATGTCAAGGATATTGATAAGTATATGGATTTTAAGATAGGAAAGTACCAAACTATCAAAGTAGTTGAATGTGAATATGATAAATCAGGCTTTAGATGGGGTACAAATAAAAATGGGGATGATAATTTCTTATAATATTAAGAATTGGGAGGTAATGTGGAAGAAAAGATAAAAATAACCGGCTTAATGGTATATTATTATTGGGTTTGTCGAAGAAAACTTTGGTATTACAGTCACGATATATCGATGGAACATAATAGCGAAGATGTTAAATTAGGGAAACTGTTGGATGAAAATAGTTTTAAAAGGGAAGATAAGCATATAAATATCAACAATGAAATAAATATTGATTTTATTAATGAGTCAAGAATTGTTCATGAGATAAAAAAGAGTAGAAAAATAGAGGATGCAAGTGTATGGCAGCTTAAGTACTATTTATATTATTTGAATGAGGCAGGGGTCACAGGAGTTGAAGGTAAAATAGATTATCCTACATTAAAAAAATCAATAAAAGTAACATTATCAGATGATGATTGCAAGGTGATAAATAATGTTATTAAAGAGATTATTGAAATTGTAGAAAAGCCCATTCCAACTGAGTTTAACAAAAAGCGGATTTGTGAGAAATGTGCATATTATGAAATGTGTGCTATTTAAGGAGAATGTAGTGAATAGAAATTTATATGTATATACAAAAGGGCGGTTAGTAAGAAAAGATAATACAATGAGATTTATTGAAGAAGGGGGTGATAAACACGATATTCCGGTGGAACAAGTATCGGATATATATATTATGACACAAATGGATTTTAATACTGAATTTTTAAATTTAGCATCACATTCGGGAATTGCATTGCATTTTTATAATTATTATGATTTTTATATAGGAAGCTATTACCCAAAGGAGAAATTTGTATCAGGATTTTTATTAACTAAACAAGTTGAATTTTATTCTGATTATGAAAAAAGAGTGGATTTGGCAAGGCGGATTATAAAGTCAGCTTCGTATAATATTTATCGTAATTTAAGATATTATAATGGCAGAGGAAGAAATCTTTCGAATGCTATGGAGCAAATCACTTCATTAAGAAAAAAATTAGATTCATGTGCGACAATTCAAGAGATAATGGCCATTGAAGGAAATATTAGACATGTATATTATAGGCAATGGAATGAAATAGTAAATCAGGATATTGATTTTGAAAAAAGGGTGATGCATCCGCCTGATAATTATATTAATAGTTTGATTTCATATGTTAACTCTATAATATACACAAGAGTATTAAGTGAAATTTACAAAACTCAGTTAAACCCAACTATAAGTTATTTGCATGAGCCAGGTGAACGACGTTTCTCTTTGTGTTTAGATTTGTCTGAAATCTTCAAACCATTAATAGGAGATCGGTTAATTTTTTCATTACTTAATAAAAAGCAAATTACTAAAGAAAGTTTTACACCAGAGTTGAATGGAATGCATTTAACTAAAAAGGCTTCTCAAACAATTATGAAAGAAATGGATTTAAGATTGCAAAAGACAATTCATCATAAAGTGTTAGATAGAAATGTTACCTATGAATATTTAATAAGGTTAGAAGCATATAAATTGGTGAAACATCTTTTAGGAGAAAAAGAATATGAAGGCTTTGAAATATGGTGGTAGTTTAAAGTCAGATTTGTGATTGAGGTAATACGTAGGGGAATTTATAATGTATGTGATATTGATGTATGATATATGTCAGGAAGGAAGAGGGCAGTATATACAAAGAAATGTATTTAAAACATGCAAGAAGTATTTGTATCATGTTCAATTATCTGTTTTTGAAGGGGAAATAACAAAAGCAAATTATCAAAAGCTGCTTATAGAATTGAAAAAATATATTAGAAATATAGATTCGGTTATTATATTCAAAAGCAGGAGTGAGAAATGGTTGGACAAAGAAATACTAGGGAATACAAAAGATTTAACAGATAATTTTTTGTAGAAAATGTCGACCTGTGGTAATGTAAAAAATACCTATGATAGACAATAAAATTATTCGGTAAAAATCAATAAATAATGTTAAAACAACATTAAAATTGTTGAAATGATAGGAAAAATATTGTGGTCGACAAAAAAGTATATTGAAACCATTGAATTTTTAAGGTAAAATTGAGGGTGGGTATTAATTGAACCATATTGGAATGTAAATTGCAACTCCTGAAGCCTTACCGCCCTTTGTTGCAAGTATTAATTGAACCATATTGGAATGTAAATTGGAATATTTAAGTTAAAATCGTTCTTTTTTATTGTATTAATTGAACCATATTGGAATGTAAATTTAATTATACCATTTTTTGACTTTTGTTTCAAATCGTATTAATTGAACCATATTGGAATGTAAATCTTTCAAACATATTATTTAATTCACTTTCATGCAGGTATTAATTGAACCATATTGGAATGTAAATTAAGAAGTACGACTATGTGTTGGAAATCCATTTTAGTATTAATTGAACCATATTGGAATGTAAATTGTATTTATCCAACTGCTTAAGTCTTGGAAGTACGTATTAATTGAACCATATTGGAATGTAAATTTTCGATTGTTACATCATCACTGCTGAACTCTTCGTATTAATTGAACCATATTGGAATGTAAATTTTTAGTGTCAGTTATTTTCTTCGCTACTTCGTCGTATTAATTGAACCATATTGGAATGTAAATTTGATATTCCAAGTGTTCCACATATTTTTGCTAAGTATTAATTGAACCATATTGGAATGTAAATATTACTGCATCAATTATATTGTTTTCAATCAGCTTTGTATTAATTGAACCATATTGGAATGTAAATCTGGATAGCCTTAGATGTTGTATATCCCATTGCTGTATTAATTGAACCATATTGGAATGTAAATTTTCTTAATCCAATGATGTTCATTCCATGGATTCAAGTATTAATTGAACCATATTGGAATGTAAATTTAAAAGTGTATTCCACATAAACCCCATCCCCATTGTATTAATTGAACCATATTGGAATGTAAATATCTTTGATTAATTGGTCAGCGTTGCAAATCTGTGTATTAATTGAACCATATTGGAATGTAAATTCAATAAGGGCAGTTATACGAGCCGACTCGTTCGGTATTAATTGAACCATATTGGAATGTAAATTATTGTGGACAAAATCTGTATGACGAATGATTAATTAGTATTAATTGAACCATATTGGAATGTAAATTTTGCCACCTATGAAGATGGATTCAAGAGGGCGGACAGTATTAATTGAACCATATTGGAATGTAAATGAGTAGGAAGGTGTTAACTTCTTAATTCCTAAAAGTATTAATTGAACCATATTGGAATGTAAATCGGGAACTGGTGGCTTAACAATAAAAGAGTGGACAAAGTATTAATTGAACCATATTGGAATGTAAATACTTGTTACATTCCCTTACCATGTGACTGTAAAACGTATTAATTGAACCATATTGGAATGTAAATCATTGACACCGCTCCTATCAATTCCAAGTGTATCGTATTAATTGAACCATATTGGAATGTAAATTACAAAAAAAAATTATGTGTGTCTGTGTCGTAAATGTATTAATTGAACCATATTGGAATGTAAATTTATGTAATTCGACATATCTTTTTGCGATAGTCTTTGTATTAATTGAACCATATTGGAATGTAAATTGAGTAAAGGGGGCATTCATAACGTTCAGTGCTTGTATTAATTGAACCATATTGGAATGTAAATTTAAATAACTTTCAGTTACATTAGTAGCCTTTGCGTATTAATTGAACCATATTGGAATGTAAATTTTAAAACCTTTCTTGTAACCCTTGCTGTTCTAAGTATTAATTGAACCATATTGGAATGTAAATTTTACTCCCCTAATTGCTAAATTAAACAGTAGCATGTATTAATTGAACCATATTGGAATGTAAATACAACATAATCAGACATTTTGAATATCTTCCCATCCGTATTAATTGAACCATATTGGAATGTAAATAAGTCTTTAGCATATCCACCGCCGCTTGCCCTTCCGGTATTAATTGAACCATATTGGAATGTAAATTCTGCTACTTGGGTTGGAGAGGGTGCAAGTAAATCGTATTAATTGAACCATATTGGAATGTAAATTTAGTTGAGTCACTTTTACCAGCTGTTAAGGATGCTGTATTAATTGAACCATATTGGAATGTAAATTGTATGTGATAATGTGCAGTGGGTAACGGAGCGAAAGGTATTAATTGAACCATATTGGAATGTAAATTAGTGTTACACAATAATAGTAATTCCACATATGAAAGTATTAATTGAACCATATTGGAATGTAAATGGAATCGGCAAGAACACAGGCAAAACCGCAGATAAGTATTAATTGAACCATATTGGAATGTAAATTTTAAAAGCTATTGACTAATTAAAGCCACGAGCGAGTATTAATTGAACCATATTGGAATGTAAATTACGGTGTCTGTCGTAGCTATCGCCTGTCATTGGGTATTAATTGAACCATATTGGAATGTAAATGTTACTTTTGTAGTTCTTGTTATCCTTGTCCTCCCGTATTAATTGAACCATATTGGAATGTAAATAAAGGCTACCATGACGGAACTGGAACAGTCGTTGCAGTATTAATTGAACCATATTGGAATGTAAATTTGATGTCGATATCCCCCACCACTTCACATTCTCGTATTAATTGAACCATATTGGAATGTAAATAAAGTTTTCAAGTGTTATTTCTCTTTTCTGTCAGGTGTGGTATTAATTGAACCATATTGGAATGTAAATAAGAGTATCTGCGCTACTTGCGTGTGCTACACCCGTATTAATTGAACCATATTGGAATGTAAATTAGAATACATGATGGCAACATACATTTGTATCACCGTATTAATTGAACCATATTGGAATGTAAATTAAGAATTGTATAAATTCTTTGGTGCCTTTACTTCGTATTAATTGAACCATATTGGAATGTAAATGGGTGAATCTCTTGCGACCATTTACAAGGACACAAGTATTAATTGAACCATATTGGAATGTAAATTCAGTATTACTTGATTAATCATAATGTTGTGATATAACTTAGTTGTAACACCTCGACCTAATAAGATATAATCTTAGGAGGAAATGAGGTATGTTACAAATGAGTAAACACTATGAGACTGAATTTAAAAAGAAGATTGTCCGCCTTCATCTTGAAGATGGAAGATCTCTCAAAAGTCTTGCTGCTGAATACGGAGTATCGCACGCAAGCATTTCTAACTGGACCAGTCAGTTTCGCAATGAATGCCAGACAAATGAAGAAGCCCAAGCCGATTATGATTACATGAAGGAAAATCTTAAACTTAAAAAGCAATTAGCAGAACTTCAAAAAGAAAATGATTTCTTAAAAAAAGCGGCGGCATTCTTTGCGAAGGAAATCGATTAGAGGCTTATCGATTTATCCAACAATACAGTCCGAAATTCGGACTTCGGTGGCTGTTGAGAAAATTCGGCATCTGCCC
>JAXJWH010000066.1:0-2182 GCA_036308125.1 Agathobacter sp. | reverse complement strand
GTTCTTGACTCCATTGTTTTTGTAGGATGAACACCGCCCAAATTTACATATTTGTGGCTAACAAACGAAAGGTATCCCCAAATACTGTAAGTTTGCTCAAAAGTAAGTTCATAAACAAAAGGTACAAAAGCATCACCCATTTGTTTTCGCAAAGCAAGTGCATCTTCCTTCTTTTCTCTTGCTTCTTCCAAGAACCTATCAACATCCCACTTATAATCACTGTTTATTGTATCGAATGTTGAACTTTCATTGGGATTTTCAACAACAGGATAATATGCAACCACTTCAATTAACACATTTCCCTCATCGTCGGTTATGGTTTCTTCAAATTTTTTGGCATTTATGGTATATGCTGATGCAGGTGAACAAATATATACATTTTTTGTATCTCCTGCCCAATCCACATCGCACTCAAACGCCTCTGATATTGCTCTGAGTGGCACTAATGTTCTACCGTCTTTTATTTTTGCAGGTACATCAAGGTCTATTTCCTTGCCATTAAAATACATCTTGTTTTCGCCTATGGTAAGCATCAAGCTATCATCTGCTCTTCGTGCGGAAACAATCTGTTTGCCGTCCTCTTCGGAATAATAAACTGCACAGCCCATGGTTTCAAAAATAGTTCTGAACGGAACCAGAGTTCTGCCATTTTCAATAATAGGCTCCACATCAAAAGTCAGCAAATCGTTGTTGTAAATAACATCCAGTTTATTTTTATTTTTTTCATTAAATGCAGAAAGACGTTTGCCTACATTTTCTTCAAGATTTCTGAAAAAGAACTGATAATCATAAAGATGATATATACCATCATCAAAAAGTTTTCCGGGGTAATCTTCAGGCTTTACATCTGTAACCTTAAGCGTTCCTCTTTCTTCATCTATGTAAGCACCGGTAAGATTTGGAATTTCTTCCTTGATGTTTCCTGAATAATCGGTAAAACAAGCACCTTTATTAAGAGACTTATCGGCAACTTCTGATGTTGTTTTCCAGTTAAGCGGATTTATAGAGTATGTTTTTTCATTTTCACCAACTATTAATGAAGAAGCAATATCCTTATCTTCACTATTGAATGTAACAATCACACCTGTATCTGTTTCTCCTTCGGCAGGCATAAGATGCGGATATTCTTTAACCTCATCTTCGGTAAGTTTCCAACCAATAGGGTATGCAGCAACAAGTCTTCTCTGATACTGTGGTTCATCAAACAAATCTTTCATCAAACGGATTATCATATCCGCACCCTGTGAAAATCCTGCAAGTATCAACGGTCTTGTGGCGTCTGTCTGATCAGCAAAGTAAAGAAATGCTTTTTTAACATCTTCGTATGCCGCACTAAGATATTTTTCCTGTTCTTCTTCGCTAAGGCTGTAAACAGGGAAGGTTGCCTGTCTGTAATAAGGTGCGTAAACTCTTGCAACATCGTCATAAATGCCAAGTTCCATATTAGTAGCACCGTCAAAGCTCTCACGGTATTTTTCATCTGTTATGTAAGCATTATAATTTCCTTCTTTGCCCATATCAACTGTTGGACATACAAAGAAAAGATCTGCAGGTTTGTCATCCCCATTATTCCAGCGTGACCAGAAATACATATTGGAATAGTCAACATATTCATCAAAAGGTGAATATTCCATAACAATTTCTTCCGCAAACGCTGTAAATGATGACAAGCAAAGCACAACTGCGATAAATAAGCTTAAAAATCTTTTGGTTTTCATTTG
Source organism: Agathobacter sp. (assembly GCA_036308125.1). Lineage (GTDB taxonomy): Bacteria > Bacillota > Clostridia > Lachnospirales > Lachnospiraceae > Roseburia. Next base: position 461 of record JAXJWH010000066.1, on the reverse strand, counting down.
AATACCTCCTAAATAATCTTGTTGCCTTGTATATAATTTTCTTTGATACCGCCACACAAATCAAGGGACAGATAAATACTGCGCTCTAACCTTTGTCTTAAACTAAGATTAAGGGGATGAGCAAGAATACTGTCATCAAGTATGAGTGCATCAAATTCGTAGCCTTCTTCAAAGCTTCCTACTTTTCCAAAGAACTCACCGCCGCCTTTTGTAGCCATATAAAAGGCTTCTTCAAAGGTAACAGCACTTGCATATTCATCAACATATCTTAAATACATTTTTGAAACGCCTATGGCATCTGTGATTGCACGGAAAATTGATTCCGTTTGACCGCCTGCCACATCGCTTCCAAGACCAATTTTCATATCAAGGTCAAGGTATTTTCTTACAGGGGCAATTCCTGACGTAAGGTTTATATTTGATGCAGGACAATGAGCAATAAATACACCATTCTCACGCAT
>JAXJWH010000065.1:0-3711 GCA_036308125.1 Agathobacter sp. | reverse complement strand
TCATACGTTGGTGTGTGCTTGTTATTTCCTTTGTTCATATTGTGTAGGTTTTATTTTTCCTTAATCTTAGTCTTAGTCAGATAGTCCAGTTCGATCTCCCTGAGCCTGTCATATTTCTTGAACCATCTTCTTGGGCTGGTCTGCGTGCAGTAGTAATGCTCTGTGATGTTGCCCTCCTGGTCGTATTCAATCACAGTAGTCTTGATCCTCGGTACTGACGGTCCGTTGCCATGCTGGAACGAATAATCCAGCCAGGCCTTGAACTCCTCACTCATATCCTCGACAGACTCCAGCAGAAGCAGAGTCCTGTACTTGGAGTTGTTGATCTTCCTGAAGGTCTTCTGCCCCTCGAAAGTCAGCGTGAAATCTCCGCTCTCCATATGGAAGGTCGCTTTTACTGTTACTGGGTTATTTTCTTCTTGTTTCTTCATATTTTTCACTACTTCGATATCAAATTTATGTGATTTAATTTTAAAGTTTTATATTTTTGCCTCTAAAAATGAGCTACCATTCAGCAAAATCAGATACCGAACAGGAAATTAAACCCTGTAATTAACTGTGAGGTAACATTTTAGCCAAATAAAAATATTTTTAGAAAATCCCTCAAAAATGGATAATTTCAGCCTCATAAGTCATCAGGACAGTGTGGAATTGGTATATAATGAGAACAGCCACATCACCGGCGTGACATATATTCCTCTTGATAAAGGCGAATCTATCGCAAAGCCGCATCTATCCCATCATTTTGTGGTCTTTGTCTTGAAAGGCAGGGTAGATATCTCATGCAAAGACTATACGGAGAAAACTGTAAGAGAAGGACACATGACCTTTCTGTCAAAGGGAGGGTTCTTGGAAGTTATGGCCCATGAAGTGAACTCATCCTTGCTCTTCTTTGGCTTCGACGAAGTTACCATCCGTACTGATAAATCACTACAGGACTTCTTTACGTCGCATGCCAACAAAGACATGTTCAACCATAACACCCTTCCTTTGAAAGCCGACATGAAACACATCGTGGACGGAATCGTGACGCAGGTAAGAAAAGGAAAGATAAAGAACGGAGCCATCTGCCAGGCATGGCACACTGAACTGTTCATAACATTCGTCACATACTACACGAAGACACAGGTAACAGAGTTCTTCCGCCCGATCATCAGTACTGACATCAACTTCCGAGACTTCGTGGAGAACAACTATATGGAAGTAGAATGCAATGCTCTCAAACTGATCCATCTCTCCGGCATGCCGAAGCACATCTTCAACAAAAAGTTCAAAGAAGAATACGGCACCACCCCTAAAGTATGGATGGAAGAGCGCTTCAAGAGGGACTTACAGTATTATGCATCCCAGCCCAACATGACCACCAAATATCTTGCAGGCAAATTCCAGATGACCGTCATCAAACTCTGCAAACTCACCTCCCGTCTCTATGGCCTTAAACCGGGAGAACTGATTGCAAGATGCAAACAAAGCTAAGATCACATAGTTAACAAGTTTGTGTAAATTCTAAATTTTCTCTATATTTGACTAAGTAATTTAGAAACTATGAATTTCAGTGAGATTAACAAGGCAGCCGGCCAACGTGCCCGCTGTGTTTCACTCGAAATGGAACCGCTTCTGAAGCAGTTCAGAAAACTGTCGTTGGCGGCTGCGAAGAAGTAGTAATTTGCTTTTGTAAGTTTAATTGTGATGTTTAAGAAGTTCCAACCGTGAAAGATTGGAACTTTTTTCTATTGCCTATATTTCATTAGAGGAAAAGGTGATTTTTATATATATTATTGATTGCTAATTTTGCGGTGAATGTATTCGTAAGTAAGTCTGGAGATTTCAGCAATGAGTTCTTCTGTTTTCTCTGACGACAGCTTACTATCTTTGCAAAATACGGCAATAGAGTAATGTTTTCCGTTCGGTAGTATTACGAAGCCTATATCATTTACAGCTACAATTGTGCCATCATCTTTTACATAACCAGTTCCTGTCTTATGATATAACTTTGTGCCTAATGTGGGTAAGTATTTAGCCAAACGATTAGGCCCGGTTTGCGTTCCTGACATAACTTCTGTAAGCCAAAGGAAATCCTGCTGTCTCTGAGTTCTATTATCAACAAGCATTTCCAACAAGAGAATTGCATCGTTTGGTGTTGTACTATTAAAATATGCACGGCTATGATCCATCGCCATCTCATCTTCTGTCCATTTTATTTGAGTATTTGTACACCCTAAATCCTGTATAACCTGATTTGCATAATGTGTACCATCGAACAGGTTAAAAAGAATATTGCTTGCATTATTGTCGCTTTGCGCTACTGAATATTCAATCAGCTGACTTACTTTTAATCGAATATCTCCATCTGGATATTTATCCCGTAGTGGACTATAGGTATCAGGTGACAACATATCCTTAGTAATGAGCATAGGCTTTTTCAATGTTAACGAATCTTGTTTCAAGCAATGAAGAATAGCTACTGCTTGATGGAGTTTAAATACGCTCATCATAGGAAAAGATTGATCAGCATTTTTTGTACAAAGCATCTTCCCCTGATAGTAAACTGCAATTCCAACTTGGACATTTTTTCCTTCTAGAAGTTGTTCAACTTGCTTTTGAAGCGAGGTGTTTACGTCTTTCTGTTTTGACAGGCATGTCAAGGGAGTTAAGACAGTAAGTAATATACTAAAGATAATGGTTAATTTTCTATTCATAAATAAGCATATATAGTTTAGTTGCAAAGTTCATAAAATATGTAATATAGACAAATAGAAGGATAGTATTATTTTTACTTGCATATGGGAAAATCATCTCTTCTTCTTTGTTAACGATCCTTTCGTAAAGGATGTCATATGAAGGTGAGGTGATCTTTACGTTATTTCGCTTGCCTTCGAGGAAATTTATCAAACGATTTCTTTTGCCAAAATCAAGCAATAATTTTTTCCAGGTTTCAACTCTAGAATGAAGCTTTTGTCCCATATCTATATATTTGTGTCCGTTCAATTCATTTGCTATAGAGTTTTCTTCCGTGATTCATATGGACACAATAAAATGGCGCGGTGTCCCTTGTGCAACCTCAGGCTCGCCAAAGCCTCAAATACGACAAGAAGACCCACGCCAAACGACGTGGTCTCCTTTTACCCGTATTTGTTTCAAAATTTGGCGATTTGAGGTTACGGTAAAAGAAAACTCAATATATTTTTCCTAATATGTACTTACGCTACTTTCCTTACTATCACAGCATGATTTCCCGCACGACAACAAATATACTACATATTTGGAAATATGTATATCTCATTCTTTTACATTTTGCACCTTATGGGTGTCATTTGAAACGAATTGGCATGGTACTAGTGCACAAAAGTATATAAAGTGGTCTCGCCCTAGATGCCTTTCTACGAAAGTCATCAAAGGCGAGCTATCTATTACTCCGGACCGCCGCAAGACTCTAGTCTTTTTTTCAAAAAGCCAAGAGACTTGCCTTTAAGGCGGTCCTCCGGTGCATGGGCGGCGACATCAGTGCCGTAGTCCCCAGTGCAAGTCGCCGCCCTCGAACGTTTGCTGTGCTTAGTGTAGGTTGGTAGTCGCACAGTGCCACTAGTGACTCCAGCATTTCAATCGAACGGCAGTGCAGAAGTTCAACGTCGCTGTTCCTTTCCCTTCGGGAGCCTGCGGCTCCCTCGGGTCCCACTCGGTGGCTTCGCCACCTCGCGGACGCCCCTGGCG
>JAXJWH010000064.1:0-114478 GCA_036308125.1 Agathobacter sp. | reverse complement strand
GCCCCACAGAGGGCTTTAATAACAAAATAAAAGTCCTAAAACGTTCTTCTTATGGGATAAGAAATTTTGAACATTTTAGAACCCGTATTTTAATGGTAACTAATTAATTTATTTACAGACTGGCACTTGAAGGTTTGTTTGACATGCTCAAAAATACCCTTTGAACACTGTAAACATAAAAATGCCTTTAAACGCAATGATGGAGCGGGATTTAAAAAATCCCACCCCAACACTTGACATAGAACCTAAAAATAATGGATATCAAAATGATATCCATTATTTTTTATACTGCTTTCCATTTCTTTTTTCTAAAAATATATTCAACAATTATTGCACATATTATTCCAATTGCAAGTCCACCCAGAATATCCGTTGGAAAATGCACATAATTATATAATCTTGAAAATGCAATCAATAACGCTAAAATAATAGCTGCTATTCCGTATTTTTTGTTATTGAAAAAGATTGTCAATGATGCAACTATTCCATTCATCGTATGCCCCGAAGGAAATGAATAATCCTTTGGACTTCTTACAATCAACTCAATTTCCTCATTAATCCAACATGGTCTTGGACGATGAATAGCATTTTTCAAAATCAGATTTCCAACGATAAATGTCAGTAACATCGCAATAGCCATCTGTAGTCCACATTTTCTCGTCTTTTTAAAAAATAATAAAACAACTGCAACCAGTATCCAAAACACCCCCGCTTCTCCCATTGTCGATAAGAAAATCATTATCTTATCAAGAATAGGAGTATGCATTTTGTATATGGCATCTAAAAAATCAAATTCCCACTCCATATTTACCACCTATACACTTATTTAAAATATTTGTCATATATATCAAAAAATGAATTTGTTTCAACATCTTTTGCTGAATCTGTATCTAGTTTATCCCATAAATCTTCATTTAGCACGAATTTAGCATTCTCAATAAATTCAACATAACCATCATCAAACTGCTCTTTTTCTCTCTTGACAAGAATGTTTGACTTATTGGCTTCTGTAAGTTCCCTGTCTATTTTACTTACGCATTTTATAAAATAATAACCGTCCTTTGCCTTAATCATATCAGAGATTTCTCCATCCTCAAGTTCAAAAGCAACTTCCTCAACTTCCTTAGGATACTCTCCTCTTGCAACATTCGCCTCAAAAACTTCAGATTCATTATAACTGCTGGCAATCGAAGAAAAATCTTCTCCATTTTTTATCTTCTTATCTAATACATTTGCATTATTAAGGGATGATACAAATATTTGCTGCACTTTAATTACCCTTGCATCATCATCACTTACTTCTGCCTCTACACCCTGAGTTAATGTATTATATAATTTTTCAGCCAAAGCATAATTGCTATATGCATTCACCACATCTTTTTCTGAGACACCCATATATTCAATCTCATTATCTTTCAACGATGCATAATATTCCTCAGCCGCTTTATTAACGCTTGTCATCTCATCTGATGTAAGTGATATATCCTTTTCCTTTGCCAGAAGATTCATGCAATAAACTCTGGTCACTTCATTAATAGTAACATCCTTAACATATTCAATTAATGAATTATCTTCAAAATCATAGTCCCATAAATCAACATCATATGATTTTCCATATAAATTCCTATAATTGCAAAAATAAATCATAGCTTCCTTAACGCTACAATTATTATCATTTACTGATAATGCTGTGTGATTATTAGAAATATCGGTGTCAAAAATATATTCTGTCTTACCAATTTTACATCCCGTCAGCAATGATATTGATAAAACCGAACACAGAACACAACATACAATTCTATTCTTCATGTATTCTTTCTCCAAGTCCTATCCTTCTACTATTAAAAATCTTCCACTTGGAAGTTCAAAGACCTCGCTTTGATCTAATAATTCATTATTGCTCATTCCTGATATGTCTGCACCTGTATCCTCAAAATATTCTCGCACTTCCTTTACATTCTTGCATACAACAGCCATACAATCCTCAAGAAATTCCTCTGCTGTTTCTAAAGAATCAGCTACCTCTTCTGAAAAAAGCTGTGACTGATTTTCCAAAAATACTTCTAATACTTCTTTATCGAATTCCATATTATACCTCCTAATATCTTATAATGAAAGTCTACCACAAATACATATCAATTCCAAGCCCTAGTAGTTCCTGATATAATTTGCTAACCGGCAATCCCACAACATTATTATAATCACCTTCTATTTTCTCAATATGTATTGCGCATTTCCCCTGAATACCGTAAGACCCCGCCTTGTCCATTGGCTCATTTGTGGCTACATATCTTTCTATCTCAGCATCAGTCATCTCATACATTTTAACCTTTGTTCTATCGTAAAATGTATGCTCACCAACTCTTCCATCCTTGCTGATGAAAACAACCGAAACACCTGTATATACACTATGTGCGTTTCCTGAAAGCATCCGCAATGTCTTTTTTGCGTCCTCTTCATCCTTTGGCTTTCCTAAAATCATATCATCATAGGCTACAACCGTATCGGCTCCTATTATCATTATGTCCGTTGGGGTTGTTATATCTGCATGACTGTCTCCATAGGAAACAACCATGCCTGCAACCTCAAGTGCCTTTTGCCTTGACAATTCCATAACCACATCATGGGGAACAGTTTTGGTAATAACTTCTTCCCCATTTGCAGGGCAAATCTCAAATTCTATTCCTATTTGTTCTAATAATTCTTTTCTTCTTGGCGAACCTGATGCCAAAATTATTCTGCTCATATATTAATTGCCTCCTGTAAACGGAATGAATAGATTAATCTTTCACTTACATTCATTTTGTTATCAACCTTATCATTTCCATATAGTCTGTTTACTGCATCTGCATACAATTCAAGCTGCTTTGAATATCTGACAACCAATTCCTGTGAATCATCTACATAATCAGTCTTGTAATCAAGTATTACTATATTATCACCTTCATACCAGAATACGTCAATAATTCCCTGCACCAATACTTCATTATATTCCATAACAAATGGTTTTTCCCTGAATAGTTCCCCTTTACTATCGGCTAAAGCCATCCTTTGTGCAACATCACTCTTTACAAAGCTTTCTATTGCTTTTATGTTAAGTAATTTATACATATCATCTGTTATCTCATTACTTTGTAACATAAAATCTAATTGTCCTTTGACAAATTTCTTTACCTTGCCATCATCCTTTGTATCTATCTCAAGAATTTCTGCAAAATCAATACATTCCATTACTCTGTGGACAGCAATTCCTCTTAAAGATGCCTTTGACATTCCTGTTTTTTCCTTTATAATGTCTGAAAAATTCTCGCTTGGCTTTCGTGCAAATTTAGGAATATAAGGAGTCTTTTCCCTTAATAAGAAATCCGGTGTTTCAATTTCACCTGATTCCATGTCATATTTTTGCAACATTGAATCATGTTTTAATTCTGAAACAGAATACTTACTCTTTCTTCCCAAATCACTTTTATATTTGTATTCAAAATCAAATTTTGCTGTTAATTTATCCACCAGTGAGTCATCCACATTCTCAATATTCCTTATTATCTGCTTGGTTTCCGATTCATTATCTACGTTTTTTTCTACTTCAGAAATAACAAGCTCTTTAATATCTGCATACTGCACTTCGTATTTATCGGGATACGATATAACAGCCGGAATTATCCAGTCAAGAAAACTTTTGGCTTTAAGTCTTTTGGCAAAACTTATTGGTGCACCCTTTTTAACATTTCCAACATAACCACTTATAAATTTTTCTTTATCAGTAATTACTCCGGTTAAAATAATTTTTTCTTTTGCTCGGGTTAATGCAACATATAATACTCTAAGTTCCTCTCCAAGAGTTTCTTTTTCCAACATACTTGAAAGTTCACTTCTTATTATGCAGTCTTTCTTAACTCTTGGATTCAAAGTATATTCATTAATACCTATTCCTAATGTAGGATGTAAGACAACCCCTCCTTTTGTATCATCTTTATTGAATCCCTTATTCAAATTTGAAACAAAAACAATTGGGAATTCCAATCCCTTACTTTTATGAATTGTCATAATTCGTACTACATTTGCGTTTTCCCCAAGTACGTCAGCTTCACCAAAATCAATGTCATATTTTCTTAACTGCTCTATATATCTTATAAAATGGAACAATCCTTTGTATGAAGTAGATTCATAACTAATCGCCTTTTCAATTAACATCAATATATTCTGCAAACGTCTTTTTCCTGCCGGCATGGATGCTGCATATTTTTCAAAACCTGTATAATCCAGCAAATGCTGAATCAGCTCATGAATTTGGGTATCCTGTACCTCACTTCGCAATTTTGTATAGATTTTATTAAATTCATACAATTTTCCCTCTTCAGCAGTTTTCATAATATTAATTACTGCTTTTGAAAACATTTCATCAGGATTATTGATTCTGATTTCAGCAAGCTCCTCATCATCCAATCCTACAATTGGAGATTTTAGAACTGCTGTCATAGGTATGTCCTGATATGGATTATCCAGAATACTTAACATATTCAATATTGTCTGGATTTCATATGAAGAGAAATATCCTGTCTGGGATTCAACATATGCCGGTATACCATTTTCTTCTAATACACTGACATAATCCATTCCATGACTTTTAGTCCCTCTTAATAAAATTACAATGTCTGAATATCGAATTGGTCTTAATTCATTTGTTTCTTTATCCTGAACCTTATTTTCCTTCATCATTTTATTGATTTTTGCAGCAATAACCCTTGCTTCCAATTTATGACTTTTTTCTTCTATATTAAGTTCAGTTAATAATTCATCATTCTCATCTACAAGTAATATCTCCGGCTCCATACCTTCGTTAGGCGAATATTGTGCACCGCATCTTAATGCTGCCGCATCATCATATTCTACATTTCCTAAATCAGCTCTCATTATTTTTTCAAAAATATCATTGGCAAAATCAATTACTTCTCTTCGGCTTCTGAAATTATTATGTAAATCAATTCTTTGATTCGTACTTTCCTTTTCACTATCGTACTTGTTGTATTTATCCATGAAAAGTTCAGGACGTGCTAAACGGAATCTATATATACTCTGCTTTACGTCTCCTACCATAAACATATTGTTTTCGCCTATGGACTCCCTTGAGATGGCACGCATTATGTCTTCCTGCACCTGATTACTATCCTGATATTCGTCAATCATAATCTCTTCAATGTTTTTCTTGAATTCATTTGCCGTATCAGTACATTCTTTAGTTTTTTCATCCACAAAAATTTTTAAGGCAAAATGCTCAACATCATTAAAACTTGCTACTCTTTTTTCTCTCTTTTCTGCCTCGAAATCTTCCGTAAATTCCAGTGCCAGCCTGCTAAGTTCAGCTACAATTGGGCTTAACCTTTTTAACTGCTCAATGACATTTTCCAAATCTAATGAAAAATATTGCTTCTTTATCTTTTTTAAATCATCAGTGATGCTCTTTCTTCCACTTTTTACTGCATCTCTTTTTTGAACATCACCTTTATATGCTCTAGCTGGAGCCAAACTTCCCATATCAAGATTATTAATAAAATCATATAACTTATTATAACTATCAAGTTCTTCTACATTTTCAAATAAAATTAAATCATTTTCCAATCTTGGTATATATTTATCAGGTCCGTCCGGTTCTTTTGCAATTTCAAGAAAATATTCCAATTGATACCTAAATTCTATTAGTGTATTTCTGATGTTATTTACCACACTACCCATAAATTCTGTCTTAAGAAAATCTTCTTTAGATTTAACTTCATATATTGTGCGGATATTTTCTATCCATTCCTTTGGCCATGAATCACTTTGAGATTTCCTAAATATATCAAGAACCATTTTCTTTATATTACTGTCGTTGCCCTTTTCAGAATAACTGTCCACAAGTCTTAGGAACATTTCATTGTTTTCCCTGGCATAGTTTTTCTCAAACAACGCATCCATAACATCATTTTCTAATAATTGTAATTCTCCGTTGTCACCAATTCTAAAATCAGGGTCCAAATTAATTTTTTCAAAATAATTCCTTACCACATAAAGACAAAAACTATCTATTGTTGAAATTTGTGCATTATGAATAAGTGTCATTTGTCTGTCTAAATTCTCGTCATCAGGATTTTCTTCCTTCTTCTTATTGATGGCATTAGTGATTCTTTCTCGCATCTCTGCTGCTGCCGCATTTGTAAAAGTAACAACAATTATTTTATCTATATCTACAGGATTTTCTGAATCCGTAATTCTTTTAATGATTCTTTCTACCAAAACTGCAGTTTTACCTGAACCTGCTGCCGCAGAAACTAAAATATTTCTATTTCTGAAATCAATTACATTTTGTTGCTCTTTAGTCCAATTAAAACCCATTAAAATTATTCTCCCTTTTCACTGTTCTTTTTTAAATTATCTATCAAAGCGGTTTCCGTTACCATTTTGTCCATTATCTCTTCTTTTTTTAATTTCTCTTCTTCACGTCTTTCATAGCCTGGTATCTTCGAATCAATTTTACATATTGAATTGTATTTACAATACTTACAATCTGACAAAGGATTTACGCTTACCTTTCCATCATATATATCTTTACCCATTTCATATATTTTTGCACTTGCAAAATTATTCAAAATTTCAAATTCTTCTGTGGAAATGGCAGTACTTTTTGCACTTAAACTTCCATCACTTTTTACCTCAACTGGAATTACATCTGATTTTTTTTCGAAATCTTCATCCATGGCCCTATATATATCTTCTTCTGAATTTACTAATCCTTTGGGCTTAAACTTTAACAATACCTCTCTTTCAAGTTCTTCCTCTGAAAGCTCATATTTAGGTTCAATTGTTGGATCTGCAATTTCACAATAAAACATTCCACCAGGAATTACATTTCGATTTTTCAAAGCCTCTTTCTCAAGAGCGGCATTCATATATACAACCAGCTGAAGTTTTGTTCCCTGATATAATTTTAATAAATCAAATTTTGTCTCCCTTGACTTATAATCAATAATTTTTATATACATTTTTCCATCATCTTTGCAAGTATCAATTCTATCGATATATCCCTGCAATGCCAGATGATTGTTATTTCCAAAATCATATGTTAAAGATTTAAGATTATCCTCTTTTGAAAAATGAACCTCAAATTTCTCTGGAACAAATCTTCCTTTTCTAATCTGCTTGGTAATTGCCCATATGGTCTGTGAAAAAATTTCTTTCATTCTGTCAAGTTTGTGCATTTGAGCCGCTGTCTGAAATTTATCAATATTTCCAAAGCCTAAAATAGCTTCCTGCATTGACTCGTCTGCCAGTGAATTTCTATCCTCATTTGATATGTTAAACCATGTTTTATCAGAATCTTTCAATTTGTTACTATATATACACAACGCACTGTGATACATAATACCAATTTCATTATCTGCTAATTCAAAACCTTCTCGTTCCTTTATATTTAAACCATATTGCAGATAATGGGCATAGGCACAATTTGCAAATTTTTCCAAACGGGTAACACTTCCGCTCATATTATTTCCATATAAAGCCTTTGCAACAATTGCACTAATTGGCTCATCTGAATAATGGAGATTTGATGCTTCAATAATTTTATCTGTATCTTCCTTAAAATATTTTGCCAAAGCATACCACTCTTCATTTTTCTCTCCATTGAATAAATATTCCCTGGCAGCATCTTTAGAAGATAAATCCAGTTGAGATAAAATATTTTCATACTCTACATACTTTAAATTCTGGAATAACCCCTTAATCACATTAATAAAATATGAAGGACGAATTGATTTTCCATCTGAATCTGTTCTCGAAAAACTGATATACACTTTATCGGACGGTTTTGTTATATTTAAATATAGATAAAATTTCTGAATAAATGCCTGCTCTCTTGCTCCCGGAGCCAGTTCTAAATCCTGTTGCTTTAATAATTCTCTCTCGTATTGAGATATTATACCACCACTTGCAGTGCTTTTTGGAATAATTCCATCATTAACACCAATGAAAAACAATACTTTTATTCCATTTAATCTGGTTCTTTCTATATCACCCACTGTCACGCTGTCATATCCAGGTGGAATTGTTGCTACCTCTGCCGCATCAAAACCTGCATCCAGTAATTCTCCAAATTCCTTAATATCAATAACCTCATCCCCCATTAATGTCATGTATTTTTCCAAAACATGCATTACTATTTCATATATCTGACCGTATTCCTTGGATTTGCTTTGCAATCCGGCTTCAAGGTATTCCTTCTCTTTATCCCACAACTTCTGCTCAATATTAAGTTTTATTATAATATCATATAAGGCTAAAATATGTTCTTTAACAGTAGTTCCCTTTGCTTTAAAAATTTCGTATGCTGGTGCTAAAATATCATATATTTGAATTCTAAGTTCATTTAAATTTTCTAAATCATAATATTTTTTATTGCGAGGTGTTTTACTCCAATTCTTTTTCCACGCTGCATTTCCCTTTATTCCTGTTGCAATTATGTAGTTTTCCAGATTATCAATATCTTCCTCACATATATCACAAAATCCGCATCTTAAGAATCTAAAAACAGACTCATAGGAAAAATTGCTGTTAGCAACATTAATAATTGCTCTAATAAATTCTATAAATGGATGAAACAAAATCTCCTTTGTTGTATCAAGGAAATAAGGAATTTTGTATTGCTCGAAAACTTTTTCAACATAACTTCCATACAAATTTACATCACCTGAAACAACTGCTATCTCCTTATACCTGTAGCCCTTTTCCTGAACAAGTTCATTAATCTGTCTTGCTGCCAATACTAATTCCTCTGAAGGAGATTTAAGGCAAGAAACAACAATATCCTTTGTCTCCTCATCAGGATTTTTCCCAATGTATTTTCTTTTATCCACTCGTTTACGTCTAAACAAATTTCTTTCCATATATGCCAGTTCCGGAGAATTAACATATCTTTTATTTTCTGAACCATCCATAACAACAGGCTCTTCAACTTCAATTTCCAGACTGTTTGCCATTTTAATTAAATTTAAAATTGTTTCTTTGGACATATTAAACAATTCATGCATTCCTCTGCTGTGATAAAAATCCTCATTCTTATCTATGGTCAAAGAAATCAGCACGTTATCCACCAAAGGAAGAAGTTCATATAATAATGTATTCTGAATAGGAGTAAAACCTGTAAATTCATCAAAAACAAGTACACTTCCCTGAAGCAGTTTCGAATCCTTCGCAACATCCTTTAAAACGTATAGAATTTCTTCTGCCGTAATGTATTTTCCATTCATGTATTCCTGAAAACCTTCATATAATGTCAAAACATCTGACAATTTTGCTTTAAGAACACCCTGAATTTTTCCTGATTCAATATACCCTTTTAATTGCTCAGGTGAGATGTTGTATTGTTCCAACTCCGATAATAATGATTTAATTTCACTAATATAACCGATTTTTCTCATATTAGGTCTGAAAACTGTTAACTTGTCCTGTTTATCTATAGCTATTTTTCTTAGAACTAAATTTTTTCCGGTTTCTTCAAGTATTTCTTCAGTTTTAATTCCTAAATCATCAAAAACTCTGTATGCCAGTCTCTTAAAACTTAAAACATCTATATTCATTATAGCTTTACCCGGTGCTAAATCCACAAGCATTCTTTGGGTTTGCATTGTAAACTGCTCCGGTACAATTACCAAATAGTTTTTTAATGGATTTCTTGTTGCCTCCTCCACTACTCGCTGGTACATATATGTTGTTTTTCCACTACCTGAATTTCCTAGAATAAATTGTAATCCCATAAATAACCTCTTTCCATATTTTTTCTGCCTCTCATATTTTAACATTTTTCTTATTATATTGCTATTTTTTATATCAATTTAAATCTTTTTATAACATAAAGAAAACGGCGTGACATACGTCACGCCGCATCTGAAAAATGAGATATTAATGATGGAATAAACGAATTCCTGTAAAACTCATAACCATATCATATTTATTACATGTATCTATAACATTGTCATCTCTCACAGAACCACCTGGCTGAGCAACATATTTAACACCACTTCTGTGTGCTCTTTCAATATTATCTCCAAATGGGAAGAATGCATCTGAACCAAGTGCAACATCAGTATTCTTATCAAGCCATTCTCTCTTCTCTTCAGCTGTAAATACTTCAGGCTTAACCTTGAAGAATTTCTGCCATTCACCTTCAGCAAGAACATCCATATAATCCTCACCGATGTAAAGATCGATTGTATTATCTCTATCTGCTCTTCTGATTCCGTCTACAAACTGAAGTCCAAGTACCTTAGGAGACTGACGTAACCACCAGTTATCAGCTTTAGAACCTGCAAGTCTTGTACAATGAATTCTTGACTGCTGTCCTGCTCCGATACCGATTGCCTGTCCACCCTTAACGTAACAAACTGAATTTGACTGTGTATATTTAAGAGTAATCATTGCAATTGCAAGATCAATCTTAGCCTGCTCTGTAAGATCCTTATTCTCAGTAACAATATTGCTAAAGAAATCATCATCAATCTTAAGCTCATTTCTTCCCTGCTCAAATGTAATACCAAAAACATCTTTTGTCTCGATAGGAGCTGGTGTGTATTCAGGATCAATCTCAATTACACAATAATTTCCATTTTTCTTAGCCTTTAAAATCTCAAGAGCCTCATCTGTATATCCAGGAGCAATTACTCCGTCAGAAACCTCTCTTTTGATTACAAGTGCTGTACTCTTGTCACAAACATCTGATAAAGAAATAAAATCTCCAAAAGATGACATTCTGTCAGCACCTCTTGCTCTGATATATGCATTAGCTAATGGAGTAAACTCGATATCCATATCAGCAACCCAGTAAATCTGCTTCTCAACATCTGATAAAGGCTGACCAACTGCTGCACCTGCTGGTGATACATGCTTAAATGATGTTGCGGCTGGAAGTCCTGTTGCCTTCTTAAGTTCTTTTACTAACTGCCATCCGTTAAATGCATCAAGGAAATTAATATATCCTGCTCTTCCATTTAAAACCTTAATTGGAAGTTCTCCGTCCTTCATATATATTCTTGATGGTTTCTGATTTGGGTTACATCCATATTTTAATTCATATTCCTGCATTTTTATTCTCCTTACACTCAATTAAGAATTATTTATTCTTGTTTACAATTCTTGACTCATATTTTCCTGTCTCAATATCGATAAAACGAACAAATAATGATACCTTATTATCTTCGTTAAGATTCTCCCATACCATATTTGTAAATGTATCAATATCTCCATCCATCTCTACAAGTACAGGTTCTCCCTCGAAACTTGGTAATGGATTACCGTCTCCCATGTATGTATGAATAAAATGTCCCTCTCCTGCTACTGGATTCTCATATGCAAAAGTATATCTGTTGCATGCATCAGGATTTCCATTGTTGCTCTTTAAAATTGACATTGCATAATTGTATGAACCATTATCAATATGCATAACTCCTGAAATTCTAGGAGTATAATTAGGCGCATCTGGCTCAAATTCTCTTGTTCTAAGAGCCTGCTCAAATGTCTGCTGCTTGTCCATTAATTCATAAATTGTATCTGTCTGATCTCCATTGGTAACAATTGTCTTATTACCAAGAACCCTTACAGGTGCGTAAATAATAAGGCTTGGATCTTCAAGTTTTGAAGGATCAAATGCCTGTGTACGAATTCCTTCTCCATCTTCTACAAAAACTCTGTTACGGCTATTAGCGCTTCTTCCCATAATAAAATAAGCTGTAATTGCCTTCTTTCCATCCTTTGAACGTCCAATAACAATTCCACGTCCTGGATAAGTTGTACTTGATAATTCTGTTGCAAGTGACTGCATCTTCATAGAGTTTTCTTCCTTTCTGAACTTAACAATTATTTAAATTAACCCAGTCTTAAAATACTGTCAAAACTCTTAATTATAAGAGTATATATATATAAAAAGCCAACACGACTGAGCAAGCGCCCAGACGGTCGGCATTAATATCGTTATACTTCATGTGGTAATCTCCACTTTCCGTCAGTCATATAACTGACTTAATTAAAACATGGATTACCATAAAAGTCAACATTTTTCGGTAATTAATTCTTAAAGCTGTGAACAGGTGCAGGAATTCTTCCACCACGATTAATAAATTCATCACATGAATATTTATTAACTGGCATAATAGGAGCATATCCGAATAATCCACCAAATTCTACTTTATCTCCAACATCTTTTCCAATTGCTGGAATTAAACGTGCTGCTGTTGTTTTCTGATTAATCATTCCAAGAGCCATCTCATCTGCAATCATACCTGAAATTGTAGTAGCCTTTGTGTTTCCAGGAATGGCAATCATATCAAGACCTACTGAACATACACAAGTCATTGCTTCTAATTTCTCTAATGTGATTGCACCAGCCTCTACGGCATTAATCATACCCTGATCCTCAGAAACTGGAATAAATGCTCCACTTAATCCACCAACATAAGATGAAGCCATAATTCCCCCCTTCTTAACCTGATCGTTTAACATTGCAAGTGCTGCTGTTGTACCTGGAGCACCTGCGTATTCAAGTCCGATAGAGCAAAGAATGTCAGCTACACTATCACCAATTGCTGGTGTAGGTGCTAAAGAAAGATCTACGATTCCAAATGGAATTCCAAGTCTCTTTGATGCTTCCTGTGCAACTAACTGGCCAACTCTTGTAACCTTAAATGCTGTCTTCTTGATTGTCTCGCATAATACTTCGAAATTCTCACCCTTAACCTTATCAACTGCATTTAATACAACACCAGGTCCGCTTACTCCTACGTTGATAACAGCATCTGCTTCTGTAACACCATGGAATGCACCTGCCATGAATGGATTATCATCAGGAGCATTACAAAATACTACAAGCTTCATACAATCAGCAGAATCATTATCCTTTGATACTTCTGCAACTTCAAGGATAATCTCACCCATTAATTTAACAGCATCCATGTTGATACCTGTCTTAGTTGAAGCAAGATTAACTGAACTACAAACTCTTTCTGTTCTATGTAAAGCCATTGGGATTGATCTGATTAACATTTCATCTGCTTTTGTCATTCCCTTAGAAACTAATGCTGAATATCCACCAATAAGGTTAACGCCTACAGCCTTTGCTGCTCTGTCCAATGTATCTGCAATTGTTGCAAAATCTTCTGGTGTCTTACATGCAGCACCACCAACAAGTGCAATTGGAGTAACTGAAATTCTTTTGTTTACAATTGGAATACAGTAATTGTTTTCAATTTCCTGTCCAACTGAAACTAAATCCTTTGCAAGTGTTGTTATTTTGTTATAAATATTCTGGTTTAATTTATCCAAATCTGAATCAATACAATCCAAAAGACTTATTCCAAGCGTAATAGTACGAACGTCAAGATTCTCTTTCTCAATCATTTCATTGGTTTCTTTTACTTCACCAATATTAATCATTTTTCTTTTCTCCTTCTACGATCTTAATATAAATTACCAATTAATTAGATACGATGCATTTTTTCAAAAATGTCTTCTCTTTGACACTTAATTGTTACACCAATCTCTTCACCTAATTTGTCAAGGCCTTCTGAAATCTTTGCAAATGAATTGCTTGCCTTTGATGAATCTACAATCATCATCATGTTGAAATATCCTGAAATAATTGTCTGTGTGATATCAAGTACATTAACACTACATTCTGAAAGATATGTACATACCTTTGCAATAATTCCAACTGTGTCCTTTCCTACTACTGTGATAATAACTTTGTCCATTGTGTTTTCCATCTTGTTCTCCTCTTTCTTTTTGTACTATTCAACGCGTACCAATGGCGATACACTATCTCTTTTGGCTACAAATATTTTGAAATCATCTGCTTTATACGGATTATCTCCCATTGTAACCTCCAGCCTTACGGCTTCATAAGCAAGTTCTTCATAATTATTTTCCTTGCTTAAATGACCTAAAACCGCTGTGCTAAAATTATCATGAAGGAGTTTACAAAGTAATTGTCCACTCCTTTCATTCGAAAGATGTCCCCTGTCTCCAAGGATTCTCTTTTTCAGATAATATGGGTACATCCCTGTCTGTAGCATATTTATATCATGATTTGCCTCTAAAAGCAAGGCATCTAATCCTTGAAGTTCATTAATTAACTCATCATCATATGTTCCTAAATCTGTAATTACAGCCATTTTATGCTTTCCATGTGTCACTTTATAAGCAACAGGATCTGCTGCATCATGGGAAATATGTAATGGATTTATGCTAAGCTGTCCAATTTCAAAGGGCTGCCCGGGAATTATGGGACAAAAAAGCTCTTTATCTATTTTTCCAACAGATTTTGTATTATATATAGCTTCTATTGTCCCTTCCGTTGCATATATAGGAATATGGTATCTTCTTGCCATTACCCCAAGACCTGATACATGATCAATGTGCTCATGGGTAACAAGAATTCCCGACATCTCATCAGCCTTTAAACCAATGGATTCCAAACCATTTTCGATTTTTTTTCCACTGATTCCCGCATCAATTAATACATGAGTATTTGAAGACCCCACACAAATACAATTGCCGCTACTCCCACTGGCAATACTGCATAATTCTAACATATTAATTCTCTTTCCAATATAACTCTATATTATCGCCTTCCTTGATTTCTTCGGCAAACTGTGCATTTCTGCCATTAATCAAAGTAACTATCGCTCTTCCGCCACCTGATTGTAAATCAAATGTGATTCTGTCAAATATATCAACAAACACATATGATTCTTTTCCTGATAATTCAACTTTTTCTCCATTAACCGTTACAGTAATAACATTTACAGGTTCAGCTTCAGTCTCAGCTATTTCACTGGCATTAGCTTCTTCCTCCGAAATTTCAGAAATCTCATCCGGATTTTCATCCTCTACGACATCATCTGAAACTTCACCCGTTAATTTTTCGTCCTTAATATCATCTTTTGCCTTATTCTGTGCCTCGAGACTAAAACTCTTATGACTTGTAAAAACGGTATCATAATCCCTTTGTGTCCAGTCAATGGTAAAATTCTCATAACAGATGGTTTCTGGTAATGCAGGAACATTATTTACCAGTATTTCCTGCTCTTTATCTATTGTAATATCCATAAATTCAGCAATCTGACTTACAGTATAGAAATTTCTGGTTTCGATAACATCCCCTTCTTTTATTTCATAATCAGGGGATTCAAGACATCCGTTTACCTGAACAAAACGTGGACATCTTACCAGCTGACCGTTAATCTCAAATACAATAGTATCGTCTGTAAATTCCTCTAACTGTTCAATTGTATATTTAGCCGCCTGACCTTGTGTAGATGGTGATATTACTATATCACAATTTGGCTCTAAAGGAGTATTTATATTTGCAGGCTTATCATTCAGTGTGATAATTGCAGCCTCGCCTGCTTCACCCCTTGCAATTCTTGTTGCACCATTAACTGTAAAATTAATAGGCACACCTCTCTTTGGAAACAGCTGGTCATTAGGAAATCCTGCCTGAAGTGCGGCATCGACAACCGTAAGCCTGTTATTGTCATATAATTTCATACGTTCACCATTAAATCTAACCATGATGAAATTATTCTTTTGTTCATAATAATTAAGACAGATTCCAATTGGTGTAACAAGCAATGGATCTTTCTTGATATCCTCCTGCTGAAAAGTTACTTCCTTTAAGACTTCCTCACCTCTTAAAGCAACCCTTTCCTTAGGTAAATCCAGGTTTTTTGCAAGACACTCGGTAAAATTATGTATTTTTCCACCGCCTCCTACAACGAAGCATGCACTAACAGATTTATCACCATTTAATTCTACAATTTTAGAAGCTACATCAGCTGTAATTTTCTCAACTGTAGGAAGAACAAGCTCCCAGATTTCTTCTGATGGAACTGTATGGGGAATACTCATAATATCATTAAATGTTACCTCATCCATTGTTGTGGATGCAACCTTCATCTCTTCTGCTGTTTTAAAATCAACAAGATAATGCTGAACTATTACCTCCGTAAGCTCATCTCCTGCATATGGTATCATTCCATATGCAACAATACTTCCATCTCTTGTAATTGAAATATCAGAAGTACCTGCACCAACGTCAACAAGTGCAATATTAAGCATTCTGAAATTCTCAGGAATTGCCACATTAATTGCAGCAATTGGCTCTAAAGTCATATTTGCAACTGAAAGTCCCACCTGACCTACTGCTGCATATAATCCGTCTACAACATCTTCAGGAAGAAAAGTTACAATTATATCTTCCCCTATTACACTGGCTTTGTGGTCTTCAAGACTAATAAATGCATCACCATTTAAATAATATCTAATGGTTGTATAACCTACACAATAAAATTTATAATTTGTATCGTTTACCGCCTTTAATTCATCCTGTGCCTTCTCTATTCCAAGCAAATGAAGTGTATGAATATCCTCACCTGTAACAATTGTCTCCTCCGCATACTGATATTCAATATGTGTTGTTACAGTTTTAAGAACACGACCAGCTGCCGCTATACATACTTCCTCAAGGGGCTGTCCGATCTGCTCTTCTAACTCCTTTTTGACTACGCCAATAGTTCTTGCAACCCTTCCGATATCATGAATCTGTCCATCTAACATTGCTCTTGTTTCATGTTCTTTTACATATTGAGCAACCACCACAAAATCATCATCTGTTCGATATCCTACTGTACCTACAACATTTCGTGTACCGATATCCAATCCAAACACATTATCCATATACTCTACTCCTTATCCGTTGAAAGTGCTAAATCAACCTGCTTTCTTGTATCATCAATTGAACCATTGTTATCTATAATAACCTGACAGTACTGCCTGAATTGTTCGTCCTTAAGCTGACTGTCAAATATATTGTCAATCTTTTCGTCTGTATACCCTCTGTTTTCTTTTAGTCTTTTTCTTCTGTTGTCTTCACTTGTGTATATATACCAAAGTTCATCACATATCTCGTAATATTTTTCCTCAATAAGCAATGCTGCCTCGAAAAAAACTATCGAAACAATCCCCTCTTTTTGGGCTTTTTCAACTGTCTCAATAACAAATTCTTTCACAGACGGATGAACTATTTCATTAAGTCTTTTTCTTTTATCATCATCCGAAAAAATCACCTGTGCCAGTTTGTTTCTATCAAAGCCTCCAGCCGGAAGATATATATCCTCTTCTAAAAATTCTTTCTTTAGCCTGTCATAACATTTTGTTCCAGGCTCCATTAAATCATGTGCCACTTCATCTGCCAGTAAAACCATATATCTTTTGTCTTCATTTAAGTAATCCAAAACAGCCGATTTACCGGCACCTACACCACCTGTTATCCCTATAAACCTCATATATATTACCCTTTTTGCTAATGTGCATCATACCAATTTAAACCACAACCTGTTTCAACTTCCATTGCTACAGGCAAAGATACTGCATTTTTCATTTCCTCCTCAAGAATTTCCCTGACTTTATCTTTTTCCTCATTAACTGTTTCAACCAGAAGTTCATCGTGCACCTGAAGTATAAGTCTTGATTTAAGTCCTTCACAAATTAATCTGTCATGAACTTTTATCATTGCAATCTTAATAATATCTGCTGCCGTACCCTGAATTGGAGAATTCATTGCAACTCGCTCTCCAAATTGTTTCTGATTGAAATTGCCAGAAGAAAGTTCTGGAATCGGACGAATTCTTCCACAAAGCGTTTTAGTATATCCGTTTAATTTGGCATCACTAACCGCTTTATCCAGAAATTCTTTTATTTTAGGATAAACCTTAAAATAACTGTCAATAAAATTCTGGGCTTCTTTGGTACTTATATTCAAATCCTGACCTAAGCCATATGCACTCATTCCATATACAATTCCAAAATTAACTGCCTTGGCATTTCTTCTTTGTAAATCTGTAACTTCATCAAATTCCACATTAAATACCGATGCTGCAGTAGTTCTATGTATATCCTGACCTGCCTTAAATGCATCAATAAGAACAGGATCCCCTGACATTGCAGCTAATACCCTTAACTCAATCTGTGAATAATCTGAATCAAGGAAACAATTTCCTTCCATTGGGTGAAATACCTTACGGATTAAACGCCCTAATTCTATTCTGATTGGAATATTTTGCAAATTAGGATCTGTACTGCTTAGTCGTCCAGTTGCCGTTATTGTCTGATTAAATGTTGTATGAATCTTGTTATCCTCTGCAATATAATTAGATAAACCATCTGCATATGTGGATTTTAATTTACTTAACTGTCTGTATTCCAAAACTAGATTAACAATAGGATAATCCTTTGATAATTTTTCCAATACCTCTGCTGATGTTGAATAGCCGGTCTTTGTCTTTTTTGCATTGGGCAGTCCTAACTTTTCAAACAGGATAATGCCAAGCTGTTTAGGAGAATTAATATTAAATTTCTCACCTGCCAGCTCATATATTTCCTTTTCCAGTTTATCGATGGAAACAGACAATTTCTCACCGTATTCCTTTAACGCTTCTCCGTCAATACTAATGCCTTCTTTTTCCATGTCAGACAATACAAATGCCACCGGCATTTCGATATTTTCATATAAGTCAGACATTCCTTTTTCTTTTATTGCATTTATTAACAACTCTTCACAACTTAAAGTCACTGACAATTCTGTTACAATATATTCAGCTACTGTATTTTTGTCTTCTTCAAAAACCTCTTTAACTGACTTTTTTCCAAGGAAATCTTTTTTTGATTTAACTTTCATTTTTAAATATTCCGCTGAAATTAAATCATAAGTATAATCTCCTGTAAGAGGATTGATAAGATAAGCCGCAATGGAAATATCATGATATAATTTTCTTCTGTTAATGTATTCTTCCTTCTGTTCCTTTGCATCCAGCCCATCCAGAATGCTATACATTTTCAAACATTCCTTAATATTTGGAACAATCCAGCGCTCCACCTTTGCGCTGTTTATCTTATCACCTATGTATTCTTTACTTATCTCATCTGATAAAATGATAATATATTTTTCATTGTCAAATGCAAGTCCCCAAGCCACATCCTCATAATAAGAAAATGCAACCTTTTTCCCTGCTAACTGACCAAAAAATTCATCAGCCTTAACGACTTCGGTTATGAAATTATAATCACTTTCTGAAGTTGCTTTATCGAACGAACCTAAAAATTCGTTCATCTTCAGATTACTAAATTCCTTGATTGCATCATTACTAACTGACATTTCACAGTTACTAACTATAACATCTGATTCTATACGGATACCAAATAATTCTTTGTATTTTTTAATTTCTTCAAATTTTTCTCCTATTTTTCGAGAAATCTCCTTTGATATTAATTTATCTAAATTATCATATATATTATCAATTGTTCCATATTCTAAAATGAGATACTTAGCTGTACCTTCGCCAACTCCGCATAAACTACATACATTACGGTTCTTATCACCTGTTAATGCATACATATCAGCAATGTTTTGTGCAACAATACTATCATTTGCCAATGTCTCATAATCATATTGCTTTAAACCAATAAATCCGGCTTCAATCACAGGAATTAATGCTTTTACATTTTTATCCACAAGCTGTAACATAAGCTTATCGGATGTTAATAATACAATTTTCTCATAAGAACTATTGCCAATAACAGAGCCTATTACATCTATTGATTCTGCGTTATCTTTTTCAATTATTTCTATATTTAAGAGTGTAAGAAGTTTCTTTACGACTTCAAACTGTTCTAACAGTTCTATCGGCAAATCTTCCCCTAAACTTTTGTATTCCTGAAACATCTTATGTCGAAATGACTGTCCTTGACCATCAAAAGCAACTGCAACCTGATTTATTTTCTCTTCACTAACCGTCTTAAATAAAATATGCATGAAACCATACACACCATTAATGGATTTGCCCTCACTATCCATTCTGTTAGGAAGACTGTAAAATGCTTTTGATAAAATACTTTGCCCGTCAATAAGCAGCAATTTTTCACTCATAAAAATATTTCCCTTTCATTTCTAAACTGCTCTGGTATATTTCTTTAACCATATTCTTTCATCTTCATCCAGGAATGGAGATACCTTTTCATATACCATAGCATGATATTCATTCAACCTTCTTTTTTCTTCATCTGACATTTGATTCGGATCCAATGCATCAAGGTCTATTGGAACATATGTTATATTCTCAAAATACATAAACTGACCATAGCTGTTTTTGTTTCCTTTTCGGCAAATCAGCTCGTTTTCAGTTCTTATGCCATACTCATTTTCAATATAAATTCCAGGTTCATCAGTTGTAATCATTCCTTCCTCGAGAATACTTTCCTCTGAACGTCCTGGTGAAGGTTTCCATCTGAATCCGTTAGGTCCTTCATGAACATTAAGAACAAAACCTACGCCATGACCTGTTCCATGATTATAATCCATATCAACATCCCAGAATGGCTCTCTTGCAATAATATCAAGATTTATTCCCGAGCATCCATACAAGAATTTCGCATTTGCCAGATTTATATTAGAGCGGCAAACCCTTGTGAAATCAGCTTTCATTTCATCTGTGACCGGACCAAGAGCAAATGTTCTTGTTATATCAGTTGTTCCTTCAAGATAGTGTCCGCCAGAATCAACAAGTAATAGTCCTTCTGGTTTAAGTTCCATATCAGTTTCCTTAGTTGCAGAATAATGAACAATTGCACCATGAGTCGCATATCCGCAAATCGTGTCAAAACTTAAATCCAAAAAACCTTCCTGCTGCGCCCTAAGTCCCGCCAGTTTGTCTGAAACAGATATCTCGGTCATAGGTATTTTTCCAACATTTGTCTTTAACCAATACATAAATTTGCACATTGCAACTGCATCTTTTAAATGTGCATTTCTTATGTTCTCAAGCTGAATTGGATTTTTTATCGCCTTCATAAGCACTGTTGGATCTTCTTCATCTATTACCTTAATTTTCTCAGGCAGACTGTTGCATATTCTGTAATTTACAACAGTTTTATCCATAAGTACTGTATTCTTAGCATCAATACTTTCCACATATTCATAAAAACTATCATATGGTTTTGTGATAACACCGATTTCCTTTAAATATGCATCTAGTTTATCATCTATTATCTGTTCCTGAACAAACCATATACATTTTTCCTTCTCAATAGCAAGATATGATAAAACCACCGGAACATAGGAAATATCATTTCCTCGCACATTAAGCAACCATGCAATGTCATACAATGAACTTATCAGATGAACATCTGCTTTCTTTTCATCCATTACGGCTCTTACATCTGCTATTTTTTGTTTTGCATCCAAACCTGTGTACTTTACATCAAAAATCATTGCAGGTTCACATGGCAAAGAAGGTCTGTCCTCCCAGATTATATCAATAAGGTCTTCATTGGTTTTCATAGAGCCATTCTTTTTTGATACTATATCTGAGAGTCTTCCCCCCCATTTACCGTTTACAACTCGACCATCAAAACCAAGACATTGTCCATCTTCCAGATTGGCTTCTATATACTCATCAACTGTTGGGACACCATCCTGTCCCATTTTATATAATTTTACCGTAGTTCCTTCTAATTGCTTAGCGGCCTGGACAAAATATCTTCCATCAGTCCATAATCCTGCCTCTGTCATGGTTATTACTGCTGTTCCTGCCGATCCTGTAAAACCTGTAATGTATTTTCTTGCTTTAAAATGCTCTCCTACATATTCTGATTCATGATAATCAGCAGTAGGAACAATATATATCGATATATTTCTTTTAGACATCTCATGTCTAAGTTTTGCTAATCTTTCCTGTACCATTCTAATCTTCCTTCATCTCAAAAAATTTAGTATCTAATTCAGGATATGTTCTCTTTAATGAAATTGGTTTACCAGCTCTGTTTAAGAAGCAATGGCTGCTTCTTGCTGTTGTTCTAAGCTCACCTGTTTCCTTATCTCTCATAATGTATTCAACTTCCATTTTGATTCCATTATATTTAACTAATTTTGTCTCAATAACAACTGTTTCATCAAAATGAACCATACTGTGATACTCTACCGAAATGGATAAAACCGGACTGATAATCTCCATTTCTTCCATCTGTCTATAATTTAATCCAATCTGATCCATAAGATCTAATCTTGCCTCTTCCATCCACTTCACATAATTGGAATGATGAATTATTCCCATTTGATCTGTCTCATAATACTTTGCATGATGTTCATAAGGTACCAGCTTTGTTCTCTCATTAGGTACTGCTACTTCAATTTCCTGTCTTGCCATGTCGAATTCCTCCTATCTATCTGACTGTATTACGCACTAAACCAACTTTTATTATGACACAATAACTTAATAAATTCAACTCTCCCCCAAAATGTCTTCTCCACTATTCCGTAAGACAATCGCTACAGACTAACTGTTTGCTTCCAACCGGCAGCACTTTTCCACAATATTTACACCTTGTAATATATTTATTTTTATCCTTGGAAAGTACCCTCATAATAACACTTTGAACTTTATCTCTCTCCTCCTCAAGCCATTCCATATCTATTAATTTACCAAGTCTTATTGACATCTGATAATACAAATCCAGTTTCTTATAATATGATTCATACTTCATTAATCCTTTATATCTGCTGTTTTGTGATGGATGTTCCAGACAAACATCAGCTGTATAGGACAAGCAATATTTTCTCCATTGTTTTATCAACTCCCTGTCCTTAATATCAATAGGACATGTAATCATCCTATATAATATTCTTTTGTCGTCAAAATCTGCAATAAAATGCCTGTTCTTCCAGGCTTCATTGTATAAGAATAATATATCATCTATATTGATTTTTTCAAAAGGAAAAGATGGCTTTTGTTCATGCCAGACCTTTAATATTGTATCCAGCGGAGCTTCCATGTCCAATAAAACCTGTGGAAAACCAAGACTTACATTTTCTATTTCAGTCTCCTCACTTTCAATTGTTTTAGATATATATTCAAGTTTTTCATCTCCTAATGCATTCACCAGACCTTCATCATGCTTACCAAATCTGCCTGCTCTTCCTGCAATCTGCTTTACTTCTGAGACATTTAACCCTCTTTTACTAACTCCGTCAAATTTTTCCGTTTCCATGAAAACAATTCTTCTTACAGGAAGATTAAGTCCCATTCCTATCGCATCTGTAGATACAACAACATTTGTCTTACCTTCGTTAAAAAGTCCAATCTGTCGCCTTCTAATCTCTGGTGGAAGGCTTCCATATACCACACTTGACTTTATTCCATTCTCTTCCAGACGTCCTGCAATATTTAAAACCGATTTCTTTGAAAAAACAATAAGAGCATCCTTATCCTTAACATCTTCTGGAAAACTAAAAGGTGTTTTTTCAACAACAAGGGGAGTTTTTCTTTGATATTCCCTTATCTCATAATCATCTCCACACAATTCAATTAAATGAGTTATAACCTTCTGCCCCACCGGCGACATACACACATGAATCTCTTTTGCCTTTAATCCCAGAATAGCCCTTGTCCATGAATGACCTCTGTCATCATCAGAAATCATCTGCGCTTCATCGACAACGGCTATATCGTACTCTTCGTCAATATCTAACATTTCAATGGTGGATGAAATAACTCTGCTTTCTGGCGTTTCTATACATTCCTGACCTGTTAACATTGTACATTCAACGTTATTATCCATCATTTTTTCATATACTTCCAGGGCAAGAAGTCTAAGAGGCCCAAGGTAAATTCCTTGCCTTGCCTCTTTAAGCCTCTCCAATGCATTGTAGGTTTTTCCACTGTTAGTTGCACCAACATGTAAAATAAAATGTCTGTTCATTTCCAACGCCTCAGGAAATTCATGTTCCGGCTGCTTTGGAACTAATGTCATTATCTCTTTTCGAAGTTCCTCATGCTCTATATCAAGATATATTTCTCTTAAATTCTTGTTACAGATAGCCCCTTGCTTTCTTTTCTTTAACAACACAATAAAATCATCTGTCAGTTCCTCCAGTTCCTTCTTATCAAAAAGCATAAGGTCAAGTCTGACTAATTGAGGAATTATTTGTTTGTTAACAATCTTAATCGCATCACCATTATTATAATGATATGCCAGAAATGCAAGTTTCTTAACATCCTGATGTATTGATGTAACTAAATCACCTTGATTTTTTTTCACAGAAAGTGCCCTTAAAGTTTTCGCTTTTGCGTTTATCTTATGTAAATATCGTGAAACTCTTACGTTTTTCTTGATATTTTTGCTGCTTACCCATTTATATTGATTAATATAAAAACTAATCAATCTTTCTTTTGATAAAATATCTATTTCCTCCCGAATCGTATTTTTCAATAAAAATATTATATAACATTTTGTGTATAATTACTATATTCCGAGAAGCATTTTAGGAAAATAGTTCTATCTTTCTACTATACTTTTCTTTCTTCTTAAGAAATTTAATCCAACAAAAATTAAGATACAGCTTCCACTTATTAATGCCCCGACTTTTAATCCAGGAGTAAAATATCTTAATTCTATTTCATGTTCACCTTTTTTAAGATTTGCACTGATAAATGTATCTGAAAAATCTGTTATCTTAACTTCTTCACCATCCACATACATCTTCCATCCAGCCTCATTGGCGATTGAAAAAATCATTCTTCCGTCTTCTTCCATATTTATTTTACCTTTAACACTGGTATCTGACTTACTTATCAGTTCAAATTTGTTACTGCTAATGGTATTGAATGCATCATCAATCACTTTTTCGTTCAATTTATAAACATAAAACATTACTTTTTCTGAAGAATTGTTTGACACCGTTATGGTATCCCCAGCCCTGCAATATCCCAGATTAAAAAGATAGCTGTGGGTTGTCTTGGAATATCTGGTGGAATGACCGTCAGGGTAAGTAAATGTCAGTGAATCTGAATTTCTTATTCCTGAAGTATCTGCATAATAATATCCGTCTTTGTTAATTGTAATTGTACTGCTGCCCGAATCACAATTAATATCATATTCAGCCTCATCAAAAGTATCACTGTCAGCCCCAAGATAATATGCCAAATCATCAATAGCCTGTAATCCTGCCATTGTATCAATGTCAAATAATTCAGCTGTTGCCTCGTCTATTACAAATCCAATTGGCAAGCAATAATTATTCTTATATAAGCAATAATCTCCTGATTTTCCTACAAATGTCCTAAATACATTGTCACCTGAATTATCATCTGATATAAAATATTTCACTGAAAGCATCGCCGACGTAAGAGGTGTTGCACCATTATAACAATAATAATTCTTTCCGCCTTCCATATTATATGTCTGGTAAAAATGACTTACATTTATATTCATTAATGACGAAAATTGGGAAGCCGAAGGATATCCATATAAAGCTGAATCATTTTTTGTCATTCTTTCCGTATCTTCTATTCTGTAAAATACTCCTGACTCATCATCTGTCTGGGCTTCCTTAAGGGCATCTTCCTTTGCCATTTGCACCAGTTCTTTATATTCATCGTTTCTTTTCACATAGCCATCCCTGTTTAATGTATAAAAACCTGTAAGATACATATTAACAGTCAGTTCAGCCACCGCAAGTAAAATGAACATCTCCCTTAGAATTTCCTTGTTCTCTCCTGTTAATAACTTAAACAATACAAATATCACGCTATAACATGTTATAAACAACATAGTAATAATATATGCGCTTTTTTCTGTTACTGTCTCATCACCATATGTGTATCCTAAGAACAATAATGCTGCTACTATAACATATGAAGCAGCTATCCCCCAGATTTTATTTCCCGAAAATTCCTTTATCGCTTCATATCCAAGCACTAATACAACAAAAATGTATAAAAAGCTCTGTCTTGCTGGAAGTGAATCTGGGAAATGCAATCCATGCCATATAAAATCAAGATAGTTATTAGAAAAACTTACCAAAAAGAATCCCACCATTGCAAGTCTTGGAATTTTCTTCTTCACAGGAATTCTTGTATTAAATATATACATACAAAGTAAAATTAAAGTAAATGCACCTGCATAGATATTTGGCCAGTTTAACGCACCTGTATATGCTGATGCACTGGTACATCCTCTGCCTATTTCTTCTATAAAATTAAAATACCATTCATTTTCCTTTGGAAAATTAATACCTGAAGAACCGCTATAACTTAATATTTTCATTTCAGGAATTAATAAAATTGCTCCCGTTCCACCTGAAAGCAATGAATAAATGGTAAATCTTCCAAATGATTTAAGAACATTTTTTCTATGCTCAAATACAAGTAAAAGAAAATAGAATACTAAAAATGCACATATCATCATTGCAATATAGTAATTTGCCAATATGGATAACGAAAGCGTTACATAATATAAAAGGGGGTTTTCCTTTTCAACCAGGTATTTTAATCCAAGCATAACAAGAGGAGCTAAAGCAATACAGTCCATCCACATGATATCCCAGCTATAAGCTGCCACAAATCCGCTTAATGCATACGCTGTGGAAAAAACAAGTCCAACCAGCTTCTTAGGATTTTTCGAATCAAAATTATATAAAAAATAATAAAAACTAAATCCTGCGAAAGCTATCTTTAAAATAATTGTTATTGTCATAAATTCAATAACATACGCATCAGGGCACAGTAGCAAAAACCAGTTTAATGGACTTGCAAGATAATATGCATATAAAGAAATAAAATCAGAGCCAAGACCAATATTCCAGCTGTATAGCAAACTTCCTCCGTTTTTTAGTTTATTCATGAATTCAGTAAAAAAAGGACAATACTGATGATACATATCAACGTGTAATATGCATTTATCTCCAAAAGGGTATACTCCATCCACTATACATATTCCCACGCAGATAATAAACGGAAGCAAAAACGCAATACCATACAATATCCATTTATTTTTCAAAAATTCTCTCATCTTTTTATTCATTACTTTCCCCTTCCCAGTCAAAAAGTCTGTAATACTGAAATTTCTTATAAAGATTAAATAAATCTTCATTTTGATTGGTAGTTTCAACATCTGTTGCCGTAATCACAGGATAATCATTTTTTAACTCCAGTAAAAAATTCTGATAATCCGAAGTCTTAACTCCTGCCACATCAAGCACCTGTGCCGCAAGATAATTAATACTTGTATCGGCATCAGTTTTACTTTCTATATCATAATTTGCCCATATAAAATATGGCACTTCATATCTTAACTTCTGCTGCTCATCTGACATATTATTTACATCAATGCCATTGGCATTTAAAACAGATGAAGCCACTGCATTGCTTGGCTGATGATCTCCAAAAAAGACAATTACTGTATCTTCATCAACTGTTTTAAAATAATTAACTAAAGATTCAATATCCGAATCAGTCTTTTGAATTAATGTTAAATATTGATTTAATGCATTACTATTACAATTTATTGCTGAAACTGAATTTGTTAAATTATAATATTCATCTGTATATCCACCATGATTCTGCATGGTAACATTAAAAATAAATGCAGGCTTATTTTCTTCTTTTTCTTCAAACGTATCTATTATTTTATCGAATGAAGATTCATCACTTATATATTTTCTAACAATGGATGGCTCATAATAATCTTCTATAAATGAAAGATTCTCAAAGCCAAGTAAAGGATAAACCTTGTCCCTGTTCCATCCGCTGCTATAATATGGATGCTGGGCGTATGTGGAATATCCTAAATCAGCAAGATAACTTGCAAGGGATGGTGTTTCTTCTTTTATATACTGCTGATATGGAATACTTCCGTTTGGTAAAAATGCCATGGTATTCCCTGTCAGAAATTCAAATTCTGAATTTGCAGTATTTCCTCCACATACGGATACGTTTAGTTTTCCTGTCACTGTATTATCATACCCCTTTTGCAGACTATGTATAAATGGCATATAGTCAACATTTGTATCAAGATTACCAAGTACTGATAAATCTGAAAAAGCCTCATCCATAATTACAATTATGTTAGGATAATTAGTATTCTTTTCGTTATTACTTTCTTTTGAATATTTATCTAATTCTTCTTTAACTTCTGTTGCATCATATCCTTTTGGTTTTTCTACGGCAACATATGCAAGATTCATTGTAAAAGTAACAGCCATTCCATTTACATTTGTCATATATGTAGGAGTAAATAAAAAAGGATATAAATAATGTCTTGTCTGGAAATTCTCATCCTGTAATTTACTTCCAAATATAACAAGTAAAATACTTATCAAAATAACTGGTATAATCCTAAAATAAATTTTAAGATTTATTTTCAAATCCACAAAATGAACCATTAATATAATCAGGATAAAAATTAATGTAACAATAATTACTCTTGCTGAGGGAGTGAAATCATATTCACCTGCAACACTTGCTGCTGTTTTAACGGAAAAAATATCCCATGGTACAAAAGGAGTAGACCTAAATAACATTACATAATGATTAACCAGCCCAAAAACCATAGCCATAACAAGTTCTATTCTAAGTGCCCATTTCATACTTCCGCACAAAAAAAACAAAATCCAGCTTATAAGTTCAAAAAGTACAACATTAAATAATTTTGCTTCACTTCTAACTTCAATAAACGGATTATGTTCATAAAATTCCATTAATAAAAATGAAACAATGGGAATAAAAATAAAAAGTATCCCTTTTATTCCCATTGCTATATTTCTTTTTTTATTTGTATCAATATTTATTTTTTTAATTCTGTCTGACATAATTTTTCTCCTCATAATTTTTACATTCAAAATTGTACCACATTATCTTTGGAAATAAAATTATGTTCATATTGTTTTCACAGTTTAATTATAATCATATTCTATAAATTCGACAAAATAAGCCTTTTCTTGTAAATATTATCAAGTTTATCTATTGATTTTCTTGCCTGACTATAACGAAGCGGATTAATCTGAATAACCCAGAACTGCTTAGCCCCTTTGTATTTTAATCTAAGGAAAAAAGGAATACTCTTCTCGGTTCTTGAAAATGGAATCTGATCCTCTACTAATGCCATGGTAGTTTCTTCAACTACTTTCTTATGAACCGTCCTGCACAATTCAACATCATTTGCCTTATAATTTCCTAATTTCATTATAACTCCTCCCTTGTAAAATAATCTATATTACATTTTTCAATTAATAAACACTGTCTTTCATGTATTATTATACATCAACTTAACACTAAATATCTACTACATATTGTATATTTTATTGAAAAGATAACAATTTTTTAAACTTTTTTAATTTTAGGGGTTGCATTTACTTTTTCGATATGATAATATATTATTTGTCGAGAGGAAACGCCGGTGTGTCGGAATTGGCAGACGAGGCAGACTCAAAATCTGTTGGCGGCAACGTCGTGCGGGTTCAAGTCCCGCCACCGGCATTATAAAAAACCTTGAAATCATTTGATTTCAAGGTTTTTTGTTTTATCTAAAATTATTTAATCTTTTATCGCCCATCTCATTTTAGTAGATCTGGCACGTCCATTATTTCTGCATTCTTCCGCAGAAGGTCTTATTACATCTTTGCTTACATCTTTGTAAATTCCTGCTTTTTTTAATTCCTTAAATGATTTTTTAACAAGTCTGTCCTCTCCTGAGTGGAATGTAAGAATCGCAACTCTCCCACCTTCATTTAATACATCCGGTAATTTTTCCAGGAAAGAATATAAAACTTCAAATTCACTGTTAACATCAATTCTAAGAGCCTGAAATGTTCTCTGACAAGATTTTTTTACAGCTTCTTTTCTTTCTTTTTCCGGCATAAAATTAAGTGCCTGCTCTATTGCATTTTTTAAATCTGTAGTAGTTTTTATCTCTTCTCCATTTTTCATTTTGCGAAATACAACGTCCGCAATTTCATTTGCATATGGTTCATCCGAATTTTCATATAGCATGCCGACAAATTCACTTTGAGTTAATTCTTTTAATCTTTCTGCCGCACTTACACCTTTAGTCGGATCCATTCTTAAATCCAAAGGGCCATCCATTTTATAAGAAAATCCTCTCTCAGGATCATCTATCTGCATTGATGAAACACCAAGGTCTGCAAGAACAAAATCAAATTTTCCAACTTCCTTTGACACTTCATCAATATTGGCAAAATTTGTTAATTTAACAGTTAAGATATCCTCCCCAAAGCCCTGGTTCCTTAATCTTTCTGTTGTCTTTGCCGATTCAATGGGATCTACATCCAATCCGTATATATGCCCCTCACCTTTCAGACATTCAAGCATTGCCCTTGTGTGTCCTCCATAACCTAAGGTTGCATCAAGCCCCACTTCTCCTGGTTTAATGTCCAAAAAGTCGATAATCTCCTTTACCATAATTGAAATATGCATTCCTGCCGGAGTGCTTCCTTTGGCAATAACATGTTCAATGGTATCTTTGTATTTTTCAGGATTATGCTCTTTATATTTTTCTTCGAATTTTTTAGGATACTTTCCTGAATAATGTACTCTTCTTTTATGTGTTTTTTCTTCCACTATCGTCACCTTTCCTGATTACATTCTAATCATATTGCAATTTGATTTTTATAAACTTTATTGTTTTAATTCACAAAGCTTAATTTCATCATTTATATTTGAATTATAACTAATGATTCTTTTTATGTCAAAAAATCATTTACATTCTAAGAATAAAAATATATAATAATTCAAACAAAGGAGATTAAATCATGACTAAAAAAGAATTAGCTATAAATTTTGCAAACAACCTGGAAATCGAGAGAATGAACCTTGACATAAGTCAGGCAGAGATGGCAGACCGCCTTGGACTTTCATTATCAACTTACAAAAGAATCATCAATAACGAAACCAGTAAAATTGATATATATACTGCTTATCGTTTATATGAATTCACCCGCAAAAGTTTTCTAGAATATGCAAATGATCAGGATGAATATATTAATATTTCCAAGAAAATTCATAATTTATCCAAATCCCAGTTAAACGTGCTTAATTCTTTTGTCGATTTTCAGCTTTCATGTCAGGACTGCAAATCGGACAGCGAGAAATTCGTTCCTCTTTTTATTCCTACGGGAAATATGGAAGATGGAATGATTCTTGATTCAGCTCATTATCAGAAATTCGATGTGTCATGTTACAAAAATAAATATGGAACAGAAATAGATTGCGGAATAAAAATCACAAGCAATCATCTTCATCCAGTATATCATTTAAACGATATACTTTTGTTAAGTTGCACTCCAATACGTGATGGGGATACTGGAATTTTCATTAACAAAGAAAACGGATGCGCATATATTAGAAAATTCCACCAGAATTCTCCAGCCACTTTAGAGCCTGTTAATAACCTTGGAAAAACATTCCATGTTGACATTCATAACGAAAAAGACATGTCCAAATGGATTAAATTCGGACATGTCATTAGTAAAATACATTAATTTCTATTCTTCAATTTTAATATCATCAAAGCAGTCGAATGTTGCAAAATAATCAGAAGGAGTCTCTGCTCTTCTTATTAATTGTACCTCTTTATTTTCTTTTAATAAAAGTTCAGCCGAGCGTAATCTTCCATTATAGTTGTATCCCATTGAATATCCATGGGCACCTGTATCATGAATCACAAGATAATCTCCCATATCAATTTTTGGAAGTTTTCTGTCGATTGCAAATTTATCACAGTTTTCACACAAAGCACCAACTATATCATATACTTTGTCACATTCTTCATTTTCTTTTCCCAAAACTGTGATGTGATGATACGAACCATACACTGCTGGTCTCATCAAGTTAACTGCGCATGCATCTACTCCAATATATTCTTTATAAATATGTTTTTCATGAATTGCTTTTGTTACTACACATCCATATGGTGCAAGCATAAATCTTCCCATTTCGGTATAAATAGCCACATCTGAAAGTCCTGCAGGAACTAATACTTCTTCAAATGCTTCCTTAACTCCTGCTCCAATCTGTCTGATATCATTTGGTGTCTGGTCCGGATTATATGCAACACCTACACCACCCGAAAGATTTACAAATTTAATATCACATCCTGTTTCTTCTTTTAATTCAACAACAAGCTCAAATAATTGTTTAGCTAATTTAGGATAATATTCATTTGTAACAGTATTACTTGCCAAAAAGGCATGCACACCAAAATATTTAGCTCCCTTAGCCTTTAAAATCTTAAAAGCCTCAAATAACTGTTCCTTAGTCATTCCATATTTTGAATCTCCAGGATTATCCATTATTCCGTTACTAAGCTCAAACACTCCGCCTGGATTATATCTGCAGCTTATTGTTTCTGGAATATATCCAATTGTCTTCTCAAGAAAATCAATATGTGTAAAATCATCAAGATTAATTATCGCTCCTAATTTTGCAGCATATTCAAATTCCTCTGCTGGTGTATCATTAGAAGAAAACATAATATGTTCTCCGTCAAAGCCACATGATTTTGAAAGCATGAGCTCTGTGTATGAAGAACAATCACATCCAATATCATATTCCTGTAAAATTTTTAAAATATATGGGTTAGGATTTGCTTTTACAGCAAAATATTCTCTAAATCCTTTATTCCATGCAAAAGCCTCTTTTACAGCCTTGGCATTTTCCCTAATTCCTGCTTCATCATATAAATGAAATGGAGTAGGATAATCCTTAACTATTTCCTCAATCTGTTCCTTAGATACAAAAGTTTTTTTGTTCATTTTTTATCCTCGTACTTTCTACTCTTTAAAAGGAGTACTATTTAGTACTACTATACAGCAGCTTATTAATTATTGCAAGTTTTTTTCGTTATTTTCATAAAAAATAATTAATACCGATAAATCTTTCTCTTAATCTTTATCCATAACTCACCGATAAATTATGTATAGAAACATAGGAGATAAAAATTATGGGAATAAAGATTTTACCATACATAGACAATACAAAAACTACTTCAAAAAAAACTAACCAAAACAAAGCTAAAGACAGCTCTTTTGAGGAAACTTTAAAACTTCAAAAGGAAAGCGAAACCAAAGCTGCTGCCGCTATCGCCATAGATACACTGATTTCGGCAAGCAAGTCCGGTTCTATAAATGCTTCGATAGTTCAGGATTTTTTTGATAAAAACAATATTAATATTAAAATAGTTTGTAATGATGCTCCTACTGCAACATGTGTTAACACACAAAATAACACAACGGCTTCAACTTCGAATTCCTCTGGCAGTATCAACACCACAACAAACACTAATTTAAACAGTTCAACCCGAAGTAATGCTTACAATGCATTGACTGATGTTAATAATGCAACTTCAAATAACAGTACTTCATCGTCATCTCTTGGATGTCCATCATCTCTTGATGACATT
The DNA here is from genome assembly GCA_036308125.1 of Agathobacter sp. GTDB lineage: Bacteria > Bacillota > Clostridia > Lachnospirales > Lachnospiraceae > Roseburia. The sequence goes on along the minus strand of JAXJWH010000064.1, from coordinate 81,151 downwards.
TTTGAGGAAGCAGCAAAAACCTATAATGTGGATTGCAAATTATTAAAAGCCATAGCCAAAGCAGAATCCGGATATAACACAAATGCCGTAAGCAGTGCCGGTGCAATGGGGGTTATGCAGCTTATGCCTGCAACCGCCAAAAGTCTTGGAGTCACCAATCCATATGACGCAAGAGAAAATATTATGGGAGGAGCCAAACTTATCTCTGGTTTTCTCAAGCAGTATAACAATGACAAAACCCTGGCCCTTGCAGCATACAACGCAGGACCTGGTAATGTAAATAAATATGGTGGTGTACCACCATTTAAAGAAACTCAAAACTATGTAAAAAAAGTTCTTAATTTTTACACTAGTTAATTGCCATTTTAAATATTCCTTTAAAAAAGCTGCCATTTATGGCAGCTTTTTTTATTGTTGTATTTATATTTAATTTTAAAATACTCTTTATTATTTTTAAAACCACATTCCGGACACACATCTCCATTTTTGTATCTGTAACCACATCTGTAACAGCAAATCGTGTCATGCTTTTCTTCCAAATATTTTATCTTTCTGGACATTGGCTTTTCTTTAAGATACATTATAAAATCCTTTAGGACTTTACCCCATGCCTTAATTTCCTTATTTGGTACAGCATAAGGAATCCTTGTCTTATTGTTACCTTGTTCAATTGTTATACCTTTATTAAGCATCCCTGTCGAATATTTAATCCCTGTAATCGTTGAAATCGGAATATAAAAAGCATTAAATAAAGTACTGCAATATATATTCTCCGGTGTAATTATCATTCCTTCCCTGCCTGTTTTATTCCTTGACGTATCCACAACAATTATAGGATATTCATATTCCCCCTTGGAATTTGCGTAAGTTCCCACAGCGCAATCGATAACTTCTGTTTCCTCTGGTTTACATTCTTTTAGCATTTTGCGTTTTGCCGGATAAAAATGATGACGTTCATTATCTTTTATTTTTCCATTCATTTCTTCTTTTAATTTTTTAACCAGTAATTCACACTCTTCCGTTTTTAACATTGCAAGTCTTTTTTTCAAAGTCTTTAGTGCATCAGTTTTTAATTCTGGAAGAATATTCATGTTATTTATTTTTTCATAAATATCTAACACCTCATTTTCATCCATATTGTCAGCATCAACAAGAACGCTTTTCAACTCTTTTTCATCTCTGGCTCTAACCTTATCCTTAAGAGCATCCATAAAAGGTTCTAAAGTATTTTGAGAATAATTTTTATCTTCCAGCTTTTTCATAAGATTAACGATATCTTTTCTCGATTTTATTTTTGTTTTATTAATTATATCCTCTATCTCTCTTTTTTCATAAGGATATTTAAGTTCTTCAATTTTATTATCAAAAACAGATTTATCAATCTCTTCATAGCCTTGTATTTTCTTCACAATTTTCTGATATGATTCCCTGTCAATGTCATCGGATACATTTCTTAATATCTCTTGTATCTCATCACTTCCCCTCTCCTTTAATTCCTTCTTCACAGGTTCTAATAATTTTTCTCTGTCCTCTTCGTATAAATCCGCATCTTCGATTTCATTTTTAATTTTGAGAATACCAGAATAATTCTTTCCAAAAATATTTTTAATTTTATCCTTTAAAACCTCAAAATTGTTTTTCTTTTTCTTAACCTTTATCTCCTGAACAAAGGATTCTCTTGTTTCATCATCAAGATTCTCATCGTTCATTATCTCCTGTTCTAATTCTTCAAGCCTTCTACCATCATTTTTACCATTTAATCTGCTTTTATAACGTTCTTTGGTAACAATATATTTGTATTCCTCTACATCATTTTGTGAAGAATAAGAATCTTTATTTTCCTTGGCAGCCTTTTTCTGATTATAGATTATATATTCTTTTTCATCTTTAAAATCCTTTTTACCCATTTCCTGCTTTATAACAGAATTAATCGAATCCGTATTATCAGATTTATCATTTCCCTGTTTTCTACTGTCAGGTAAAACTATATTGTTTTGCTTTCGTTCCTTTATCTTTTTAGCTATCTCATCTTCTAATTCACTAATTGATGACTCAGGATAAAATCCCTCATCCATCATGGCAATAAAGCGGTTTAAAATTTTATCCATCATTTTTGGAATCATATGAACAAGGCTTTCTAACTGTTCTGCTGATGCATCTCTTAATACTTTAGCCTGCATTTTCTCAAAATCAGTTCCCTGCTCATCTTCCTTTTCGATTTGGCTTTCAATTTCTTCCTGCTTTTCCTGATTAACAAATTTATTAAATTTATAATTACTTATTCTTCCGCCTTTTGCCCCTAATAATTCCTGATAATCTTCATATGCTTTCATATCCCCTTCAAAATCCATCTCATAGACTTTTCCCTCTATCAGAAGTCTTTCCGGCTGGGGTGTATAAAAAAGCGTACACTGATTACAGGTATACGTTCTCGCAAGAAGCACTTCTCCTTCAACTGTATCAATTTTCACAGGGCTATCCATTGGAAATACAACCATATGAAGGTTATTGCCACATTTAGGACAAATATACCCCACCATATAAAAATTGTTACCAATTCTATTGTGCATCCTATCCTGCTCTGTTATATGCAGCTTGGCAAATGAATATTCCGCCTTTTTCCATATCAGTTTATGCCACAATCCTCCTTCATGGGAATCATCGGTTTCTTCAAAACCTTTCATAGGATTTTCTTTTTCTTCGAATGCAGTCTGAATAACATCTTCATAAGTTATTTTCTTACCATTTTTCATAAATGAGAATTTATTTCTATCAAATTCAACATCCACAAATACTTCATTTAATATGCCCTTAAAAAGCGAATTTAACTGCATATAATCTTTATCAACTCTTATCCCTGATATTGCGCCCCATTTTCCAAATGCATACAATATTATATTAAGAATATTCTGAATTTTTGGATAATCATCAATATCCTTAATATCACTATCCTTTACAGAGATGTCTATAATATTAGATACAACTTTTTTGTTATCAAAATTAAAAAATAAAGACCTTACTTCTCCATACAAAATAACATAATTATCTACTATTATAAATAACTCTTTCCATTTAACCCTCTCACCCATCGCTTCAATCAAACGATTGAAGGTGGCTTTCATTTCCAGATTGCTCCTCAATGCAATCATATTTTATCCTCCTACTCACTTATATATTTTTAATTAATTTTTTCTAAATATTATATTGACAAATCTCCCCATAAATAGTATTATTTAGTAGCTGATTCAAATAGCATATTGCTGGCATGGCTCAGGAGGTAGAGCGTCGCATTGGTAATGCGGAGGCCACGGGTTCAACTCCCGTTGTCAGCTTTTAGTCCTTTTTAAGGACTTTTTTTATACCCAAATTTACACTAAATCCCTCCATAATAAGAGGGACTTAATATAAATTATCAATTTTTAAATATTAACATCTACAACAACTTTTTCATAGGCATTTATCACCTTTGTATTTCCCGTCAAATCTTCTCTTTGGAATGCTGCACCATAATTCATATGAACATGTCCATGCACAAAATACCTTGGCTGATATCTTTCTATTAAGCTGTTAAATACATCAAATCCATTGTGACATAAGTCAATATCATCATGAAAACCCTTTGCAGGAGAATGAGTAACTAAAATATCAAATCCACCTTTTTTCCACAATTTGTATTTCATTTTCTTAACTCTTTTTTCCATTTCTTTTTCTGTATATTGATTTATGCCATTTTTATATCTCATGGAACCACCAAGTCCCATAATCCGTATTCCATTAAATTCATATATGGAATCTTCAATGCAAATACAACCCTCTGGAGGATTAATATCATAATTATCATCATGATTTCCTCTAATATATAATACTGGAACTGGAACCATTGTTGCTAAGAAAGATAAATATGATGCCTTTAAATCTCCACAGGAAATTATAAGCTCAATATCCTTAAAATCTTCTTTTTTAAAATAATCCCAGTAAGCTTTAGCTTCTACATCAGCCAAAAATAAAATCTTCATCTTACTTCGTTTCCTCTACGCCCTTCATCTCTACAACAGTACGTGCTGTTCCGACAAATTCTTTCTTATTTGGAATACTTCCGATAACATTATCAACCAGATAATCCATTTTCATTATATCCATCGGTGACATATCTTCACGTTCTTTGTTTCTTAATTTTCCTTCTTGATCTCTTATTTCTCCATGGAATGGAACAATATAGCCCTTGCAAACATCACTTTTTACATGCATTGCAATTCTTCTGACTCCTGCAGGTACATTATTTGAAAATATCAAATCAATAACTCCTGCAGACATTCCCCACCAGTAATTTAATGCCTTGTTGTCTGATAGTTCTTCTGTCTGATATGCTCCTGCCAAAATGCTTTGGATCATCTTCTCATAGAATGCTCCCCAATTCCACAGTGGCATCACTAAGTTGGTTGTTTTTCCATGGTCATATTTGTATAATCCAAATTGCCTTGAAGCATCAGTTGGGGTAATCATATCCTGGTCAGAAACATAATGTATATCATTATCCTCAAGGAATTTCTGCCTGTCATAACCTACAGCTGTTGACCATGCAAGATAAACCTTTGCCCTTGGATTCATGCATGCTACTCCAAGTGCAAATGCGTTGATATTGGCAATCATTCCATATATTGGATAATCTGCAACATATGCAACCTTATCATTGTCCGTCATAGCACCGGCAACCATTCCTGAGATAAATTTTGCTTCATACATTCTTCCATAATATGTTCTTATGTATTTATGCGGAGTATTCAGTGAGCAGTTAAGTATCTTTACCTCTGGATGTTTCATTGCAACCTTAAGGCTAGGTAACATCATCTGTGGCGCTATACCAAAGATAATACTTGCCCCTTTCTTTATTACATCCTCTAAAATACTCTCAACATTCTCCTCATTTACATCTTTGACACATATTGTCTGTAATTTATCTGAGAAAGTTTCTTCAAGATAATTTCTACCAAGTTCATGGGCATATATCCAATCCGATGTCTCAGGTTCCCTTGGATATAAAAATGCAACAGTAAACTTTCTTTGAGTGGTTGGTATAAGATATCTAAGCAGACTTTTCTTTTCCTGAACTTCAACAGGATTCATTACAAGATCTACAAAATGCTTCTCTGAAAGCATTGCAAATTCATTCCACATCCTTAAGATATTAGTATTCAGTTCGCTATCTGTCATCTTTAAAGTCGCTTTAAACCCATACATACTTAAGAACGATGCCAATGCATCTCCCACTGTAATATTCAGTCTGTCACCACCTCTAAAGGAAAATGCCCTTGAAAACTGGAATAATATCTTATTAAAATCTTCCTTTGTCTTGTCATCCCATTTATCCTTCAAACCTACAGCATCAATTATCTTCTCTGCCTGACCTAATTTTGAAAATTCTATGGTGAAAAATCCTGAAATCTCATTAAACTTCATATATTCATAGTATAATTTTACATCTTCATCTTCTGAATATTTTGGAATTTTCCTCGTTACAAATGCAGGAATTGAAACAGCGTTATAGAATTTCAAAACACTTACTCTCTTATTTCCTTCAACAACATAGTATCGATTCATATATTCATATACGATTATTGGATCTCTTATACCCTCAGTTAACTGTGCCTGGGCCAGATTTCCCCATTTGATTTCAAATTCAGAACCGTCATCTAATATAGGCATGAAGTTTGCTGCAAAAGAATATGTTCTACCCATAGTGCTGGTTCCTACTATATATTCAAGCGGAACCTGAACCAGACCCATATTCTGTTCTGTAAGAATATCTGCGCTGGACAATATCTCATCCAAAACAGGAAGATATGGAAATTGACCTTTAGCAACTCTTGCCTTGTATTCTTTTTTTCCTAATTTTAGAGCCTCTTCATATGCAGTATCCCCCATATTTACCTCTCTTTCTTAAATTCCATTGATTTATGCTTTATTTTTATTCTAGTAATTAATCTGTTTAGAATATAATACCACATAATAGCCAACATAAAAAGATTTTTTAAAAAGTTCAAATATTTACTTTTCTAAATGACATTTCTCTGTTATAATAAACTGTAGGAAATAGGTACTATGGTAACGGAGGGGAAAAATATGCAAAATATTACACAAGAGCAGGCAGATATTATTGGCGAAGTAGCCAATATCTGTACTGGAAATGCTGCTACTGCTCTAAGCTTAATCTTGAATCGGTCCACAAATATCACCACCCCAAGAGTTGAAGTTCTTCCCAAAGAAGAAAGTTTAACAAGTGACGACCGCGTTTTGGTTAAAGTTCCTTATACTAAGGGGCTGGATGGGACAAACCTATTAGTTTTAAAAGTTGAAGATGCTCTTATCATCGCAGACCTAATGTTAGGAGGGGATGGAACCGATATAACTAATAAGATGTTAGATTCGCTTGCTATTTCAGCGATATCTGAAGCAATGAATCAAATGTGTGGCACTATTGCTACATCTATGGCATCCATTTTGGATGAACCAACTGATATTGGTTTTCCTTTGATTAATTCAAAAAACCAAAAAAGTTTTGAAATTCCAGAGGAGTTGTGTAATGGAACCGATATCGTGAAAGTTACTTTTAGTTTAACTGTTGGAGACTTAATAGATAGCGAACTTCTTCAGTTATACCCTATCAGTATTGTTAAACAGATTATAAAACAGGAGGACAAATAAATGGCAAAAATTTTGATTGTGGATGATGCAGCTTTCATGAGAATGATGCTGAAAGACATTCTAACAAAAGGGGGATTTGAAATCGCAGGAGAAGCTTCAGATGGTGTTGAAGCCGTAGCAAAATACGCTGAATTAAAACCGGATCTTGTTACTTTGGATATTACAATGCCTAACAAAGATGGTATTCAGGCATTAAAGGAGATTAAAGCAGCTGATCCAAATGCAACCTGCGTAATGTGCTCAGCAATGGGACAGCAATCAATGGTTATTGAGGCAATTCAGTCAGGTGCAAAAGACTTTATTGTTAAACCATTCCAGGCCGATCGAGTTTTAGAGTCTATACGAAAAGTTTTAGGATAGACATTCACATAAAAAAGGATTTAGAAAAATAATTTCTAAATCCTTTTTATATGTTTATGTCTGTTATAATTGTCTTAATAATTCAATTGCATTATTCTTAATGATAATCTGACCATGTTCAAATATATATGCCCTTCTGGACACATCATCCAGCAAATCTACACAATATTCATCTGTCAGCATGGAAAGGAAAGTAATTTCTTCCTCAGGAACTTGCAAAAAATTAATATCCAGATAATAATTCTTTTCTAATTTATATAGCGAACTTCTTGGAACATTCTCAAATTTTGATAATTTTGCATACTTGCATACCATATCAAATTCATCAAACATAACCATAACATCGACTACATCATCTTTTTTATTATCCTCTTCTTCCGATTCTTTTATTGCCTTTTCCATCATCTCCTTAGGCATGGAGCTCATTAAACCATTTACAATGTCCTTAAGATGCTCCACCATTCCATTACTTGAAGGATATTCTGAAAATGTAAGTGATAACCTATGATCCGACAAGAAATCTGCACGCACTGTCTTAATTCCCAAATCAAATTTTGTCTCAAATTTCTGTTCTGCCAAATCAAATATCTGATTCATAAATTCCTGGGTTCTTTCGCCGTTACCAATAATTTCTTCTAAAGTAAACCCCAATTCAACAATCTCATCTTCTGAAATAACACATTTTATCGTATGTTTTCCAACTCTTGAAAACTCCATTTTCTCACCTTACTTCCCATCATATTTTAAGGTCCTTATCTTCTGTCTGATTCTCTGCAATGCATTATCTATAGATTTAGGTTCCTTATTCATTATTTGTGCAATCTGCAAATAATTATCCCCATTTAGATACATATTCAAAACATTTCTTTCCATTTTGCTTAATTTATCATCAAGCTTTTCCATAAACTCCTTAAATTTTTCCTGCTCTATAACCAAATCCTCTGGAGAAGTAGAATTATCTGAAAAGATTTCATCCAGTGAAATCCCCATCTCCCCTTCTTCAATTGAAAAAGAAATATACGAATTAAGCGGCTGGTGCTTTTTTCTGTTAGATGCTTCTAACGCAGAATATAATTGCCTGTTTATACATAAGTTAGCAAAAGTAAAAAAACTTGTTTCTTTGTTAGGGCAATAATCTCTCACCGCCTTAAAAAGACCTATCATACCTTCCTGAATCAAATCGTCACTCTCTCCACCAATAAGATACATGGCATTGGTTTTCTTTCTGACTAACGGTTTATATTTTTCAAGGATGTATTCCATTACATCGTCTTCACCTTTTCTAAGCATTTCAATAAGTTTCTCATCCGTATATTTCTCATATTGATTCAATTTATATTACCCCTTATTAATACGCTGGCGAACAATTTCATATGCTAATACACCAGTAGCAACTGATGCATTAAGCGAATCAATGTCACCTTTCATAGGGATTGAAGCAATCATATCGCAATTTTCCTTAACCAATTTGCTTACTCCATCCCCTTCGTTTCCAATAACTAATCCTATAGAACCTGTAAGATTCAAATCATACATGCTTGTGCCACCCATATCTGCACACACAAACCACATACCTTTATCCTTTAATTCCTTGATAGTATTTGAAATATTAGTAACCTTTGCAACCGGAGTATAATTAATTGCTCCTGCCGAGGTCTTAGCAACAGTTGGAGTAAGTCCTACAGCTCTTCTCTTTGGAATAATAACACCATGCGCCCCTGCCAGATTAGCAGTTCTAAGTATTGCTCCAAGATTGTGAGGATCTTCAATTCCATCAAGAATAATCACAAATGGATCTTCACCTTTTTCTTTTGCAATATTTAATATGTCATCAACTTCCACATAAGAATAAGCCGCTGCCACTGCAATAACACCCTGATGTTTTCCTGTCTGTGAAATCTGATCCAGTCTGTCCTTTGTAACATAATTAATTATGGAATCATGCTTTCTTGCTTCCCTTGTAATTGACTTAACAGGTCCATCCTGACATCCATCCAGAACAAATAATTTATCAATTGTTTTTCCTGAGCGATATGCTTCAAGAACTGCATTTCTGCCTTCTATGTAATTTTCCTTAGTATCCTGTAATTTTGATGCTTCAAATTCCATTTATTTGCTCCTTATAATCATCTATACATTTAAATCTAATTTTTCGATTGCTATTTTTGTCAATTCTACAATTCTGCCAAAATTATCCTGTAAATAAAGATATCCCATCAAAGCTTCAAACCCGGTAGCTTTTCTATAATCAGACATCGAAGCATTCTTTGCCATTGTAGCCGACTTTGCATTTCGCCCTCTTCTGTATACATTACTTTCTTCTTCCGTAAGTATATCCTCTAACGCCTCTATCATAAGAGCCTGCGTATGTGCTTTTACAATCTGACTTGTTCTTTTATGTAACTGACTTGCCTTGGTATTTCCTTTTCCGACAACAACAGAACGTATAACAAGGTCAAACACACCATCACCTATATATGCCAGAGTAAGAGGTGAATAGGAACGCACATCTACTTCTTTAATTCCAAATTCTTTCTTAATATATGAATCAATTCCTTGAGCCATGAGTTCACCTTAAATCTTTTTCTAAATCAATTCCCACTTAACGCCTTCACGGGTATCTTTTATTGATACTCCCTTTGCCAAAAGTTCATCACGAATAGCATCTGCTGTTGCAAAATCCTTTTCTTTCTTAGCTTTTGCTCTCTTTTCAATCATTTCCATGATATAGCTTTCAAGCTCACTATCAACAGCCTTAGAAGCATTCTTAAGCTCTTCCCCTGCCTTAATAAGGTCAAGTGATAATACTTTATCAAAATCTTTAATAAGCTCAAGCTTGGTTATATCATTTATATCGGCTTTTAAGAGGTCATAGACAACCGTAATTGCCATTGAAGTATTAAGATCATTACAGATTGCATCTTCGAATTTTGCCTTGAATTCGTCAAATGCCTTCTTATCTACTTCGCCCTCATTCTTAAGCTCAGACACCTTCTTTGCCAGTTTATTGTATGCCATTGCCACATTATCCATTACATCATATGAAAATTCAAGAGGTTTTCTGTAATGTGACTGTAAACAGAATAAACGGTATACAAGTGGATTATATCCTTTATCCTTTAATACTGAAACCGTAAGAATGTTTCCCTTTGATTTACTCATCTTACCTGAACGGTCATTAAGATGATGCACATGGAACCAGTAATTACACCACTTATGTCCTGTATAAGCCTCAGACTGTGCAATCTCATTAGTATGATGTGGGAAGATATTATCAACACCACCACAATGAATATCCATATATTCTCCGAGGTGCTTCATACTGATACAAGAACATTCAATGTGCCATCCCGGATATCCTACGCCCCATGGACTATCCCATTTTAAAGCCTGATCCTCAAATTTTGATTTAGTAAACCAAAGCACGAAGTCATTCTTATTTTTCTTATTAGTATCTTCTTCTACATCATCACGAACTCCCACCTGAAGCTGCTCTTTTTCAACTGCAGATGAGAAAACAAAATAATCATCTAATTTACTTGTGTCAAAATATACATTTCCGCCTGCAAAATATGCATATCCTTTTTCTATAAGAGTTTCAATCATCTCAATAAATTCCGAAATACAATTTGTCGCCGGCTCTACCACATCAGGCTTTTTGATATTAAGTTCCTTACAATCATTCATAAATGCATCTGTGTAAAACTGGGCAACTTCCATAACAGTCTTATGCTCTCTTTTTGCCCCTTTAAGCATCTTATCTTCACCGGTATCAGCATCACTTGACAAATGACCAACATCCGTTATATTCATAACTCGCTTCACATCATATCCTATATAGCGTAATGATTTCTCAAGTACGTCCTCCATGATATAACTGCGTAAATTTCCAATGTGTGCAAAATGATAAACTGTAGGTCCACATGTATACATTGCAATCTTTCCAGGTTCATTTGGAATAACAGTTTCAATTTTTCTTGTCAAAGTATTATAAAAACGGAATTTATTCTCCATCATTGTTCTCCTTTCGATTCCCATGATTTTTAGTATACACAACTATTTAAATAAAATCAAGAAAATAACACCTATTGACTATGCAAATTTGCTTTAAAAAACAACAAAATAATAGTTATATTAAATTAGCACTACATTCTCTATTGTTGCTTAGTACATCCCGTACATCCTGCACAATTGCCTCCTACTGCCATACTGCTTTCATAAAAAGAAGCCAGCATGCAGACTGCCTGTGAGGAAATGCCTTCCTCACTGCCTGTAAATCCTAACTTTTCCTCTGTTGTAGCTTTTACATTAACCTGATCCACAGAAATCTCCAGCGCTTTTGCTATATTTTTTTCCATCTCTTCTATATAGGGACGTAATTTAGGTTTCTGAGCTATTATTGTTGCATCAATATTTTCAACAACATACCCCTTCTCCATAATTAAATCCCTTACATTTTCTAATAATTTTATACTTGAAATTCCTTTATATTTATCATCTGTATCAGGAAAATGCTTACCAATATCCCCTAAAGCTGCTGCACCAAGAAGGGCATCCATAATTGCATGTAGTAAAACATCTGCGTCTGAATGACCTAATAATCCCAACGTGTGTGGAATTTTTACTCCACCAAGTATCAAATCACGATTTTCTACTAATCTGTGTACATCATATCCTGTTCCTACTCTCATTTATTTCCTCCGAATATATTCTATTTGCCTTCATTATATCAGATAACTTTCAATTTGCATAATCTTATAATAAAACCCACCTGCCAGTTATGGTGACAGATGGGTTAAAACTCAAGATATTAAAATAACGCTTTATTTTATGCTAAAGCAGCTGTAATGATTGCCATTGAATATACCTCAGAAGCATTACATCCACGGGATAAATCATTAATTGGTGCATTTAATCCAAGTAAGATTGGTCCGTATGCTTCAAAGTTTCCAAGACGCTGTGCAATCTTATAGCCAATATTTCCTGCATTAATGTCAGGGAATACAAATGTATTAGCATGACCTGCCACTTCTGACTCAGGACATTTTGTTCTTGCTACTCTAGGTGCAACTGCAGCATCAAACTGAATCTCTCCTTCAATAGGAAGTGATGGATATTTTTCTTTTGCTTTCATAGCTGCATTACGCATCTTATCTACATCCTCACCCTTTCCTGAACCAAGTGTTGAATAACTTAAGAAAGCAACCTTTGGATCAATTCCGAATATCTTCGCACATTCAGCAGACTCTCCTGCAATCTCAACTAACTCATCTTCTGTAGGATGAATATTAATCGCACAGTCAGCCATAGCTAAAACTTCATTTTCTCCTGTAGCTGATGGTCTGACAAGAATAAAGCAAGAAGATACAATTGAATTACCTGGTTTTGTTTTAATAAGCTGTAAAGCAGGACGAACTGTATCTGCTGTTGAATATGTAGCTCCACCAAGGAGAGCATCTGCAATACCCATCTTTACGAGCATTGTTCCGAAATAATTTGCAGCTGATAAAGTCTTTCTTGCCTGCTCAGGAGTAACCCCTTTACTTTTTCTAAGTTCGCAGAATAATTCAACCATTTCATCCATTCTCTCGAATTTATCTGGATCAATAATTTCTGCTCCACGAATATTAAATCCACACTTTTCTGCAGCTGCTGATATCTTTTCCGGACTTCCTACAAGAATTGGATGTAAGAAATTGCTTGCTAACAAACGAGATGATGCCTCTAAAATACGTGGATCTTCTCCCTCTGTAAATACAATTTTCTTAGGGTCCTTTTTTAAGATGTCAATTAACTGTCCAAAACCAAACATTTGATTATCTCCTTTATCTATATCAATTTAATTATTTACAATACTATTTTATTCTATACTCATTTTAACTAAAAAACAACACATCTACGTGTTCTTAAAGACGTACAATCACACTTAAGACTTATTTTTTACCCATATTAATGATTTAATCTTATCCACAGATTCCGTAACCAAAACATTGTTGTCAATAACATAATCGCAAATTTCTTTATTTCTCTTTTCTGCATCTATTGACAGTATTCTAAGGGTTTTTTCTTCTGTGGAATAGTCTGCATTAATTATAGACTCAATTAATTTTTCTTTATTGCGTGATATATATATGATAACTGTTGGAAAATGCCTTTTCATTGCTATCGCACCGCACATATCCAATGCCATAACCACAAATCTTCCACTTTTTAACACTTCATCTATATCATCTTTTTTCGTTCCGTACTGCACACCTGCATACCTTGTCTTTTCAAAAAAATCTTCTTTTTGAAATTCTTCTTCACTTAAAAACTTATGCTTTTTACTCTTCTTGGTACAATATGTCTTAGGATTGCAAAATCTGTCATCCTCGCAAAGCCTGTCGGCAAGCTCATTCTTGCCTGAACCGGAAGGACCTACCAGTGCCAGTACCGATGGAATTAGTATCTTTTCATTTTTGTGTATTGACGAACTAATTATCTGTTCCACAAGCAATACAAATTCTGCCATATTGTTAACTGACAATATTCCTGTCATCTTCCAGTTCCACGGCTTTCTCATAAGCACAGGATATGAAGCTGGAGATTCTAACACATTGTGAATGGCATCATCCAGAATAATATCAAACTGCACAAGATTTTTCGCATTTCCCATTATAATATTCTCCGGTGGAAAATCCGGAAATGCATCTAAAATCTGTTTTGCCCTTATTCCCATGAATTTAGGTGAAACCGCCGTAATGAAGTAAACATCTGCCATTTGCATTAATTTTTTTACCATAATCCGATTTTCTTCAGGCACTTTCTGATTCTGATACAATTTCTCATCATCATAAAATTCTTTGATAACTGCTGCCCTTTTTGTATTCTCCCATGAATCGATTTCTTCTAATTCAAGGGGCGGAGTAATATTATATTTTTCGTTAGCCATCCTAATTGCAATACTGTTAAAAGGCGCTGTAACGTCATCCCAATCCAAACCTATTTTTGGTCTTATCATTATTTTCCCTCTCCTTAAATTTATTTAAGCACATTTTATCATATTTCCACATATTTTGGGGTATTCATTCTTATTTTTTGTTAATTTTAATGAAAAACTTTATCATTTAGATTTTTACATAAAAAAAGACTTCAGTCTAAACTGAAGTCTTTTCAATGGGACCTACAGGGCTCGAACCTGTGACCCCCTGCTTGTAAGGCAGATGCTCTCCCAGCTGAGCTAAGATCCCAAAAGTATTTATTTGTGTCGATTACTATATTCCCAACTGACTTCTATATTATAACTGTTGACACATTACATGTCAACAGTTATTTTTAAATTTTTTATAATTTAAATTTTCTTACCATCTTTTCCAGTCTGCCAGCCTGAGTATCAAGCTCCTGAGCCGTAGCAGAACTTTCCTGTGAGGAAGCTGCTGTTGTGGTAAGTGCATCTGATATCTCTTTTATGCTACTGCTTATATATTCAAGATTCTCTAACTGTTTTTTAGACATAACAGAAATACCCTGAACCTTTTCATCTACGGAATTAGTAAATACTACCACTTCTCCCATAACCTTTGAAGTACGCTCTGCAATTTCCATTCCGTTTTGAACTGCTTCAACAGTTCCATTAATAAGATTAGCTGCATCGTCCGCAAGTACTGCTGATTTTTCTGCAAGTGCCCTTACTTCTTCAGCAACAACTGCAAATCCCTTTCCGGCTTCACCTGCCCTTGCAGCCTCTACGGATGCATTAAGTGCAAGAATATTAGTCTGGAATGCAATATCTGATACTAATTTATTAACCTGTTCAATCTTTTGTGAAGAACCTTCAATTTCCTGCATTGCAACAGTTAACTGGTTCATCTCCTGGCTTCCCTGATTTACAAAGCCCATCATCTCTTTTGCCTGCTCAGTAGCTTCCTGAGCATTCTTAGCATTCAAACTTGCATCATTTGAAACATTAGAAACATTTTGCTCAATCTGAGCCATAATCGAAGTCTGCTCTGTAACCGTTGTTGCCAGCGCTTCTGACAAATCTGCAACATTCTTTGCTCCAAAGGAAACCTGACCTGATGCAGAATTTATCTCATTAAGTAATCCTCTAAGCTGACCTATTATAGCGTCAACAGATTCCTTCAAAGGAACTAAATCACCTTTGAATTCTTCTTCCATAGTGACAGTAAAATCACCCTTTGCCATGGCATCAAGTGCCTGAGAAACAGCACTAATCATCTGATTAAGTGTATTAATTGTGCTCCTGATTGAATCACTCAAAATCCTTGTCTCGTCATGGGTTTTTATTACTTCCATATCACTATGCAAATCACCTTCTGAAAGGCTCATCATTCTGTCCGTTGAAACCTTGATTGGTTTTGAAATCATGCTTGCAATCCAGATTGTAAATGCTACAAACACAAGAATCATTACAACAGCAAGGATAAGTACCTTTTGAATATTGCTATAGTAACTGTCCATAAATTCATACATATTTCCATATACACAGACACTCCAGCCATTATCCTGACATACAGGCTCATATACAGTAAAATATGCATTCATCCAACCGTCTTTCGTAATCATGTGTCCTCTGTTCTGTGCAACCATATCTGTTGCTGCCTCTTTCATGGAAGCTGTATGTAAATTTCCATGGTCATCATCATTAACAAGATTACTCTCATTGATTGTAAAGGAATCACTTGTGGATGCAATAACAGTTCCATTCTTGTCCAGTATAAATGCTATACTTTCAGAACCAATCTGCGCCTTCTCAATGGCACTTGTAAGCAATGCAGCATCTGATGCTGTATAAACAATGCCTCCAAATTCTCCGTTATCCTTTATGATAGGAGCTGCAAACAAAATGGAAAGTTTTCCTGCCGCAGTCTCTGATTCATATAATTCAGATACAACTGGTTTTAACTGCTCTTTACACCTTACAAAAAATTCCATTTGGGAAAAATCCTTTCCCGAAGAATTAATTCCATTTGCATCGGTATAATCAATTCTGTCATAATTGTTAACCCCTGCTGAATGTTGCAAGTACTCCTTTGCGGCATCTTTGTCCACTTTATCCTTTGTAAAAATCGGACTGTTTGCCATTTCATTTAATACACTTAAATAATTCTCCAGTTCCGTTTCAATATACAAAACAGAAACATCAATTGTCGAGTCTGCATTTTTAATTACTGCGTTGTGAACAGACTCCCTGCTTTCAATACTAACTGTTACTATAAGTGTCGATACAATTAGCAAAATGCTTACTAAAAATAGTAAAATAATCTTTCCCCGGATTTTTAACTTCATACGCCCCCACCCTTTAAAAACATATTAGATTTGACCGGATATATAAGTTTTTCCTTCAAATCAGCTTACAAGAATTATATCGAACTATATATCTATTATCTTAACAGTTTTTCTACTAATTTTACACAATCTGCTGCATCTTTTGAATATCCGTCAGCCCCAATTTCTTCTGCGAAACTTGGAGTAATACATGCACCACCGATTATAACCTTGCTATTACACCCCTTCTTTTTGCAAAGTTCCACAACATCTTTCATTCTCATCATTGTTGTTGTCATTAATGCTGAAAGTCCTATGACTTTTGCATCTTCCTCAATAGCTTTATCAACAATATCTTCACATGGAACATCCTTACCCATATCAATAACATTATATCCGTAATTTTTAAGCATAAGTACTACAAGATTTTTTCCAATATCATGAATATCGCCTTCAACTGTTGCGATAACAATTGTAGGCATTTTTGTTCCATTATCATTTTTTTCCATAAGCGGCTCTAAATAGTCAATTGCCAATTTCATTGTATTGGCACTTCCTATTAGCTGTGGCAAAAAATATTTTTTGATATTAAATAATTCTCCCACCTCATTAATTGCAGGTATAAGATGACCATTAATTATTTCATCAGGAGTACTACCCTTTTCAAGTTCAGCTTTAACATCATCAATAATACTTCCCTTGTTTCCCTTTAAAACTGATATAAATACAGGATTTTGATTTTCATTGCTTATATTTTTGTGTGTATTCTCCAAACTATTAGCTGTTTCTCCTGCATTCTTCTTAGGAGAAGGTTTTTTTGCTTCCTCCTCTTTTTGCTTTGCATGAACTTCTGCCATCTTGTCCATATGCTCTATGTACCTTATATCACTTTCAGGTCTGTTTAAAAGCATGTCAGATGCAAAAGCTGCATTCATAAGCAATTCCTGAGAAGGATTTGCAATTGCCATTGTAAGTCCCTTTGCGATTGCCATTGTAAGAAATGCTGTATTTACATAACTTCTTTCAGGAAGTCCAAATGATATATTTGATAAACCACATATTGTAGGTAAATCTTTTACCTCTTTACAGTAATTAAATGTTGCAAAACATTCCTTTGCCGCATTTGGATCTGCACCTATTGTTGCAACAAGTCCATCTACCACGATATCCTCATGTGGTATTCCGATTTCGATTGCCTTGTTATAAATAGTATCAAGAATTTCATGTTTTTCCTTAGTATTCTTAGGCAGACCTTCGTCTGACAATGGTAATAATATAAACATTGCTCCATATTTTTTTGCAATTGGAAGTAATTTTTCTATTTTTTCATGTTCAAGAGAAATCGAATTAATAAGAGCCCTTCCCGGATATATACGCAATGCAGCCTCAATTACGTCAACATGGCTTGAATCAATACAAAGAGGACAGTCAACAGTTGATGACACTTCATATATAACATTAAGCATCATCTCCTTTTCATCAATTCCGTTCATTCCCATATTAATATCAAGTATGCTTGCACCATTTTCTTCCTGTGCCATTGCCATCTGGCGAACCAGATCAAGCTTTCCTTCTTTTAATTCCGCCTGAAGCTTTTTCTTACCTGTTGGGTTAATTCTTTCACCCACCACAATAAAATTACCATCTAAATCAATTTCTACATTTTTTCTTTCTGATGCAAGAATTCTTCTGTGCTTACTTAAAGGCTTCTTTAATTTTATATTCTTAACACTGTCCTTTAACGCCTTAATATGCTCCGGTGTAGTTCCGCAGCATCCACCAATAATTGAAGCACCTGCCTCAACCAGTGCAACACCTGCTTTTGCAAATTCTTCAGGTGTCATTTTATATACAGTTTTTCCATCTTCTAATTCAGGAAGACCGGCATTTGGCTTTGCAAGAATTGGTACAGTTGCATATTCAGCCATTTTCTCAACGTGTTCCACCATCTCCATTGGTCCGGTAGAACAATTTATTCCTATAACATCAACACCTAAAGATTGTAAAACTACAACCGCTGTTTCTGGTGGTGTTCCAAACAAAGTTCTTCCGTCCTCATTGTAAGTCAGTGTCACCATTATAGGCAGATTACACACTTCCTTAATCGCAAGAACAGCCGCCCTGCTTTCCTGAAGACTCATCATAGTCTCTACAACAAATAAATCCACACCTGATTCATATAAAACCTTTGCCTGTTCCTTATAGACATCCACAAGTTCATCAAACATAAGCTCTCCAAGTGGGAAAAGCTGCTCACCGGTCATTGTCATATCCCCTGCAACCAATGCCTTATCCCCTACGACTTCCTTTGATAATTTAACAAGCGATTTGTTAATTTCTTCTAATCGATTTTCCAATCCGTATTCTTTAAGTTTTATTCTATTTCCCGTAAAAGTTGGAGCATATACGATATTTGTTCCTGCCTCAACATAACTTCTTTGCAAATCCACAATAATATCCGGATTTTCTAAAATCCATTCCTCAGGACATACTCCCACAGGCATTCCTTTTTTCATTAAATTCGTTCCTGTCGCCCCGTCTAAAATAATAGGACCGTTTTTATATATAAAATCCCTGAATTTATTTTTTGTCATATTATCTACCTTTATTCCTTATTTTTGTCTTACTCCAACTATAATATTCCATAAATTAAAGATAATCAACATTTTTATTTCTTTTTATTCAAAACTCATCCGGATAAAAACTGATTTATTGACATTTTAAAATTTGGTATTTATTATATATTTTGAAAATAATAGAACACAATTTGAAAGGAACACTTTATGCAAGATATAAAATTAATAGCATTAGACCTTGACGGAACTTTATTTAATGACAACGGCATAATTTCAGATAAAAACATAGAATATATAAACAAAGCGATTTTAAACGGTGTTGAAGTAGTTATTTCCACCGGCAGACCTTTTAGCGGTCTTCCTTTTAAGCAGCTTAGCTCCACTAAAATAAAATACGCAATTACCACAAACGGTGCAGGTGTTTATGAAATTCCAAATCAAAAATGCATTTTCGGAGCACCAATGGATAATTCAGTTTCTTTTCCTGTTATAGACTTTTTATTATCTAAGGACATACATTTTGACATATTTATCGATGGTAAATCTTATTCACCAACCAAATGTCTGCCTGTAGCAAAACAGCTGCCTGTTCCACAATCTCTTAAAGAATACATTCTGACCACCAGAACAAGAATAGATGATATTAAAGGATTTATTACCGAAAATAACCTTAAGATACAAAAGATTACGGTTAATTTCAAGAAGGATGAAAACGGCATATTAACTGACCGTAACGAAGTAAAGGATTTTCTTACAAAAAATCCAGATATAACTGTTGTCTCAGGGGGATATAACAATCTGGAATTTACCCTTAAAGGCATTGACAAAGGTGTAGGGTTAAACAAATTAGCAGCTTTTCTTAATATCCCAATGGAATCAACCATGGCAATTGGCGATACTGAAAATGACCTCGCAATTATTAATGCCGCAGCCATTGGTGTTGCAATGGGCAACGCAACAGACATTGTTAAAGAAAAAGCCGACTACACCACCCTTTCTAATAACGATAGTGGCGTAGCCGAAGCAATAAAGCATTTTACTTGTTTCTAAGAATTTTTATCAGCTTCTTTAAAATATTTACCGTAACATCAATCTGATTTATTGTGTTATCAGAAGACAAAGAAAATCTTATTGTTCCTCTTGCATATTCCATGGGCACATCTATAGCCTTAATTACATGGGACAGGCTTGAGGAACCTGCACTGCAGGCAGATCCAACAGATGCATATATTCCCTCTTCTTCAAGAAGGATTAAAAGTTCCATCCCCTCTATATCTTTGAAACTAAAATTCACATTTCCCGGTAAACGATTATTTAAATCTCCATTTAGCATTACCTCTTCTATTTCATTTTCCACTCTTTCAATCATATGATTTCTCAATTTAATCACATGTTGCCTGTTGTATTTCATATTATCTGTTGACAATTTCAGTGCCTCTGCCATCCCAATTATTCCCGCTACATTTTCTGTTCCTGCCCTTTTTCCATATTCCTGACCTCCCCCGTTAATAAATGACGGAATAGGTCTTTTTTCCCTTGCATATACAAAACCAACACCCTTAGGTCCATGAAATTTATGTGCACTTGCACTTAAATAATCCAGATTAATTACATTTACATCAATCGGAATCTGACCAATTACCTGAACCGCATCAGAATGAAATAAAATTCCTTTTTCATTCAACAGACCGGCAATCTCCATAATTGGTTCTAATGTTCCAATCTCATTATTTCCATACATGACAGTCACCAAAGTAGTATTATCTGATATTGCTTCTTTAAGTTGTTCCATGCTAATAAGTCCATCTTTATTCACATCCAGATAAGTTATGTCATATCCCATTTTTTCCAGATATTTGCATGAATTTAATACTGCATGATGTTCTATTCTTGATGTGATTATATTTCTGCCAAATTTCTTCTTTTCATCTGCTACCCCTTTTATTATCCAATTATCCCCTTCACTTCCTCCGGAAGTAAAATAGATTTCAGATTCCTTTGCCCCAATACATTCTGCAATTTGCTCTCTGGATTCTTCCATCGCCCTTTTGGCTTTTCGGCCTAATTCATATGATGCAGATGGATTTCCGAAATTAACAGACATGAATGGTTCCATTTTTCTTTTTACCTGTGGCAAAATAGGTGTTGTAGCAGCATTATCTAAATATATCATATTATCCCGCTTTCACCTTATTACACTATTATTATATTCATGTGCACCCATAATGTTCTGACATAGATTTTTGCAACAAAAAAGAAACTATTCCCAATAGATAACTACTGAAAATAGTTTCTTAAACTGAATTATCAACACATATTAATCCAAATTATACACGTGATAAATACTCACCTGTTCTTGTATCAATCTTAATAACATCACCCTGCTCAACAAATAATGGAACCATTACGTTAGCTCCTGTCTCAACAGTTGCTGGCTTTGTAGCACCTGTAGCAGTATCACCCTTGAATCCAGGCTCTGTCTCTGTAATTGTTAATTCAACAAAAAGTGGTGGCTCAACTGCGAATACATTTCCCTTGTGTGAGCATACCTTACACATCTCATTCTCTTTAACAAATTTAAGAGAATCACCAACTGAATCTCTTGTAAGATCAATCTGGTCATATGTCTCTACATCCATAAAGTGATAGAAATCTTCATCTGAGTATAAGAACTGCATATCCTTTCTATCGATATGTGCTGTTGGGCACTTCTCAGTAGGACGGAATGTCTTCTCGACTACACCACCACTGATAATATTCTTTAATTTTGTTCTTACGAATGCTGCACCTTTTCCAGGCTTAACATGCTGAAATTCAATAATCTGATAGATATTACCTTCGTATTCGATAGTAACACCGTTTTTGAAATCTCCTGCTGAAATCATTCGATATTCCTCCGTTCTTTAGCTTGTGAGTAAAAAAAGCTCTCTCGATATTTCATTTTACAATAAACACTCTGATATTTCAACCCTTTTTAGTTACGCTTCTCAATTTCTGCAATCATATCTACACGAGTTGCATGTCTTCCACCTAAAAATTCAGCATCAAGATATGCCTTTACAATATCTTTAGCTAATTCATTTCCTACAATTCTTGCTCCAAATGCAATAATATTGGCATTATTGTGTTCTTTTACTAATCTGGCTGTTGTAACATCTGAACAAACTGCAGCTCGTACACCGTTAACTTTGTTTGCTGAAATCGAAATTCCAACACCTGTTCCACAAATGAGTATTCCACAGTCGAATTCTCCATTTGCTACTGCCATTCCGACTTTCTCTCCAATTTCAGGATAATTGCAACTTTCTAATGAATCTGTTCCATAATTTACTACCTCATGTCCCAGACTAACTACATAATCCATAATTTCTTTTTTCAAATCAACTGCTGCATGGTCATTGCCTATTACAATCTTCATATAAATTCTCCTTAATATTTATTTATGACTTGATTTATATTTACTTCCAAATATCCTTCTATGGATACCATAGAAAAATAGAATTGGTTTCTCTAAAAAACGCTTTAATACAATTTGTATTTCCTCTTTAGGATTTATCGGTTTAACAAGTATTGTTCGTATTCCTACTATGTTAGCACCTACCACATCTGTAAAAATCTGATCTCCTACAAAGAGAGTATTATCTTTATCAGTACCTAATCTTTCCATTGCCTTTTTATATCCTGATGGCTTAGGTTTCCCTGCCTTATGCATATATTGAACACCGACAGCATCATTAAAACCTTTTACCCTTGGTTCTTTATTGTTGGAAAGCAACATACATGAAAAACCAATTTCCTTTAAATGATTAAACAAAAGAATCGCCCGCTCATCAGCAGGCGCTCCGTGCGGTACTAAGGTATTATCTATATCAAAAATAATCCCCCTGTAACCATCCTTATATAATTTATCAAAATCTATCACATAAGTAGATTCTAAATATTCTCCTGGGTACAAAAAACTCATAATTTTTCCTTATCCATATCTATAATGCAAAATTTTCTTCGGAATGAAAGATTCTCTCAACAGGTCCCATTTTATCCTGTGATTCTATCTTGCTTGAACTAATGAAATATTGATATTCCTGCAATACTTCGTCCTTTTTTAAATCTGAAACAGCCTTTTGCATATCAAGTGAATCTATATCACTATCTTCTCCCTTAAATGTATCCCTGTCTCCTGTATATTGATTTTGTTCATACTCAGACATGGCAACATTGCTACTAAGACCTTCCTTTGTATCAACTGGCAGACTTTCTTCCATAACCACCTTAATATCCTCCTGCTGATTCTGTGATGCAAGAATCTGCTTACTACGAAGTTCATTAATTCTTACTGTATTATATTTATAAAATTCCTCTGTTGGTCTTACTCCCGAAATATTCATATTTTTCCCCACACCTTACACTAACATTTTCTTTAATTCATTCATAAATGTATTAACATCCTTAAATTCCCTATAAACCGAGGCAAATCTGACATATGCAACAGGATCCAGTTCCTTTAATTTGTCCATTATCAGCTCTCCAATCTTGGATGTGGAAATTTCTTTCTCCTCACTGCTAAAAATAGCAACTTCCACGTCATCCACCAGTTTCGTAATCTGTTCTGCCGAAATTGGTCTCTTATGACAAGCCAGTAACACTCCTGCTTCTATCTTAGTTCTGTCATATGTCTCACGATTATTGTCTTTCTTAATTACAATCAAAGGAATCGTTTCAACCTTCTCATAAGTTGTAAATCTCTTACCACAATCGTCACATAATCTCCTTCGTCTGATTGAATAATTATCATCAGCTGGTCGAGAATCAATCACCCTTGTATTCTCGCTACTGCAAAAAGGACACCTCATCATTTACCTCCACTATCCCAAAAATAAACACCTCAAAATAACCCTACAAGAAAAAGTATACTTTTCTTCATTGGTGTTGTCAATAAACAAACACTACATTTTGTGTTTCATACTATCATTAACATCTACAAGTATTATATCGGGTCCAATTTTTATTATCTTTACCCATGGTATGCAAAACTCAAAATCTTTGCAAAACATCCCCCAGTATTTTCCTGGTCCCGGGACAATAATGGATACTATTTTTCCACAGCTGCAATCGAATTCAACGTCCCTTATGTGTCCTAAATAACAACAGTCATTGGCATTTATAACTTCTTTCTCACATAAATCAATAAATCGCATTTTCCTCCAATTCACCAATATGCAACAATTCTATTAATATTATATATGCCATGTTATAATTTTAAGAACAAAAATAAATTGTTATTCTTTTTGTGGTCTTAACGATAAAACCATGCTTAGTTATCCTAAACATGGCTTTATTTTTACATAATTAAACATTAAAACGGAAAAGAATTACATCTCCATCCTGTACTACATATTCCTTTCCTTCCATTCCTACAAGACCTTTTTCTCTTGCAGCTGAAAGGCTTCCTAATTCTAACAAATCTTTGTAATTAACAACTTCAGCTTTAATAAATCCACGCTCAAAATCTGTATGAATCTTACCAGCTGCCTGTGGTGCCTTTGTTCCCTTTGTAATTGTCCATGCACGGCACTCGTCTTCTCCTGCTGTAAGGTAACTTATAAGTCCTAATAAACTGTAACTTGCAGCTACTAATTTATCAAGACCAGATGATTCAACTCCAAGATCCTTTAAAAATTCTGCCTTTTCTTCATCATCAAGCTCAGCAAGTTCCTGTTCAATCTGAGCACAAATTACAAATACTTCAGAACCTTCCTTTGCTGCAAGCTCTCTTACTCGCTTAACATTTTCATTTGACTGACCATCATCTGCCAAATCTTCTTCTGCAACATTAGCCGCATAAATTGTAGGCTTTGCAGTAAGTAAATTGTAACCTTTAAACCAAAGAACTGCATCTTCATCATCAGGAAGTTCAAAAGTTCTTGCCATATTTCCATCTTCAAGATGAGCCTTGATTGCTTCAACAAGCTCAAGCTCTTTTGCCAATGTCTTATCCATTCTTGCCTGCTTTGATATTTTTGCAATTCTACGGTCTAATATTTCTACATCTGAGAAAATTAATTCAAGATTAATAGTTTCAATATCCCTTGCTGGATCTACTGAACCATCTACATGAATAATGTTAGTATCTTCAAAACAACGTACAACATGCACAATTGCATCAACTTCTCGAATATTAGCAAGGAACTGATTTCCAAGTCCTTCTCCCTTGCTGGCTCCCTTTACCAATCCGGCAATATCTACAAATTCAATAACAGCAGGTGTTACTTTCTTTGTATTATATAATTTACCTAATTGCACAATTCTATCATCAGGAACTGAAACAATTCCCACATTTGGATCAATTGTTGCAAATGGGTAGTTTGCTGACAAGGCTCCTGCCTTAGTCAGTGAATTAAATAATGTACTTTTTCCTACATTTGGAAGTCCAACGATTCCTAATTTCATTTTCTATATATCCTCCTTAGAAAACCTATTCTTATTGTTCTATGAGATTTAATTTATTTTAATATCAATTTCCTTTTATTCAGAAAATTGAATCTGCAAGATTAATAAAATCTTAACAATCAGTAATAACTATACCACGAAGCCGTCTGAAATTCAATTCCAATATTTAATCCCGCTTATTACATTAGAAAAACTACACCGTTATCTCTATCTGATTTCCCTCAATTCCCACTATACAGCTTTCATAATAGCCATCTCCGGTAATCCTTGGTCCTGACAAAACTTCATACCCATCGTCACTTAATTTTTTCGTTAATTCATCCACCTTTTCCTTAGAACCTACACTAAATGCAATATGTATAAAGCCTGTTCTCCTGATATCTTTTTCACTATCCACCATATCTGGATGATTCATTATTTCAATTCTAGCCCCATCGTCAAAGGATAAAAAATATGAGCGAAAACCAGTCGTTTTATTATAATACAATTCGCCTGCCTTTGTCTTAAAATATTTCTGAAAAAAATCCCTTGCACTATTTAAATCATTAACATACATCGCAATATGTTCTACCTTCATATAATTCTCCTTTAATTTTATTTATTCATCAAAAAATGCCCTTAAACAGGGCATTCTTTTTCAATCTTTAGATTCAATTACTAACAAAAGTCCGTTTGAAAAATCAATATAGGCATTCTCATCTTTAATTTCATTGCTAATCCCCAATGAATTAAAACCTCCCATATCATAATCTTCAAGCGGATATTTAAATCCTTTTAATGTAATATTTTTTACAACAGATGTATATGGTATTAATGACACATATTCACCAAACTGCTTTCTACGGGATAAAACCAGCGGTTTATCAATAAGTCTTATTCTATTATGACTATCTACAAGAAATATTTCCATATTCTCTTCTATACCAATCCCCAAAAGACTGATATTTCCCATGACATGATCAAGCCTGTCACCGGTCCCGCCAATAATCGAAATGGAATCTGCCCCCATATTCACAGCCTGCCTGATTGCATATTCTGTATCAGTATCATCCTTCACCGGATTAAGCTGGTGTATCTTTATCTCATGATTAGATCTGTAATATTCTAAAACATCTCCTGATACGGAATCAAAATCCCCAACTATTATATCCGGAATTATCTCAGCCTTATACAAAAAATGCATACCTGAATCTGCTGCAATAATCAAGTCAAATTTCTCTTCCTTGATAAAATTCACCGCAAAATCAAAATCTATCTTTCCGCCTGAAACAATAAGACAATTCATTTTTCACCTTCTAAGAATTAAGCTTGTCTAAAAATGCAATTACGTTTTCTTCTATATTGCCATTAAAAACTGCACTTCCTGCAACAATCACATTTGCACCTGCATCAAGAACTTCATTTACATTATCAAGTTTGACACCTCCGTCAACCTCAATTTTAATGTCTAAATTATTCTTATCAATGTATTCTTTAATCTCCCTGACTTTATCAACAGTCTCAGGAATCATCTTCTGTCCACCTTTTCCAGGTACAACAAGCATAACAAGTACCATATCGACTTTATTAATAATATCCATAATGCGACTTACAGGTGTATCCGGATTTAAAGCAACTCCTGCAAGTTTGTTGTGATTATGAATTTCATCAATTGTTGCATTTAAATCTTTGCATGCCTCACAATGAACTGTTATTATATCTGCTCCTGCATCTGAAAAAGTTTTAATGTATCTTACAGGTTCATTTACCATTAAGTGAACATCAAATACTATTTCACTGCATTTTCTAAGACTGCTTACAACAGGAGTTCCAATTGAAAGTTCCTGAACAAAGCATCCATCCATGATATCAATATGTAAATACTGTGCCCCAGCCTTATCAGCTAACTTAACCTGTTCTCCTAATATCGAAAAATCTGCTGCCAGAATTGATGGTGATAAAATATTCATGTTTCCTCCTAATATTTACGGATATTTTTCATTTCTTCAAATAGTAAAACATAATTGTCATATCTGACCTTATTAATATGTCCTTCTGATAAGGCATCCTTTACGCCGCAATCAGGCTCATTGATATGACAACACCCCTGAAATCTACAAAACTTCTCATACTCTCTAAATTCAGGAAAGCATTTCCACAATTCTTCCTTCTCTAATCCAGGAACATCCATGGAACTAAATCCTGGTGTATCCATAATAAATGAATTGTTTGAAATCGGAATAATCTGGGAATGTCTTGTGGTATGTTTTCCCCTTTCGATTTTTTCACTAATCGTACCTGTTTCCATAACAACTGATGACTGCATGGCATTGATTAATGAAGATTTTCCAACTCCCGAAGGACCTGCAACTGCTGTTGTCTTGTCTTCAAGTAAAGTTTTTAATTTGTCCACACCAATATTTTTCTTTGCGCTGGTGAATATTATATTATATCCTGATGCACTATATATTTCTTCAAGCTCAGCTATCTCATCTTCAGAAACGATATCACATTTGTTAAAACATATAGTAACCGGAACATCCTGAAATTCCATCATACACAAAAATCTGTCTAAAAGATTAAAATTTGGTTGTGGTTTTGCAGCCGCAAAAATAACTAATGCCATGTCTATATTTGCAACTGCAGGTCTTATTAAAGAATTCTTTCTTGGCAATATTTCTTCTATATTGCCAAGAAAATTATTCTCATCAAGTATTGCTATTTCAACATTATCGCCTACTAAAGGCTTAATTTTCTGCTTTCTGAAAGCTCCCTTTGCTTTACATTCGTATATCCCCTGATTTTTAATATATACATAATAAAAACCGGAAATTCCTTTAATAATTTTACCTTGCATCTATACTTCCTACTGTTTATTAAATGGAACATCATATGTCATCTGAACTGTCTTGGAAGAAACATTTCCCTCATCATCTGTTGACTCAACTGTCCATACAACTGTAAGAGTTCCTGACTCACATGTCATATCAGAGGCAGTTACTGTTATTGAACCATTCTTAACTGCTGCAGTTCCGCTGGAATATTTTGTACCATTACTTCCTCTTAAAACAAAAGTTGCACTTACAGCTCCTTCATAGCTGACTGTCTTGGATACACTGTAATAACTGGTCTTCTTTCCAAGACTTACTACTATCTTAACGGTAGTTCCTTCCTCAACCTTTGAATCAGCTTTAACACTCTGACTAATAATGTTACCTTCCTCAACTGTATCACTATAATCTGTTGTAACAGTATACTTTAATCCAGCCGATGAAAGTAACTGTTGTCCACTAGACTGACTCTTTCCAACAACATTTGGAACTGTAACCTTGCCATCATCTTCTGCACCTAGACTTACTGTAAGAGTTACTGTTGTATTCTCATCCAGTTCTCCACCTGAAGGTGACTGTGAAATTACATATCCTAATTTAACAGAGGAACTGTATTCTCTTTTTACTGTATAATTCAAATTACTTTCTTTAAGAAGGTAAATTGCATCTGCTTCTGACTTTCCAACAACATTTGGAACTGACACTTTCTTTGTGCTGTTTGAACCTGATGCCACAGTTACTTCTACATTTGTTCCTTTTTCAACTTTCTGACCTTTGTCAACGCTCTGACTTAAAATAGTTCCTTCTTCCTCATCGGAATCTTTCTTCTCAATAACGATAAGTTTTAAGCCTCTCTTTTCAAGAGCCATCTGAGCATCTTCCTTTGACATACCAATGATATAAATCATCTCAACAGTCTCAGTTTCTGTTTCAGATTCGCTTTCAGACTCAGTCTGAGTTTCTGTCTGCTGTGAACTTTCCTTTTTACTGCTTCCTGTATTTGTAAAGCCTGTAAGCATAAGTACAATATATATAATTGCAATAATAATAAGGATAAGAACAACAACTCCCATTATGGTAAATATTTTATCCATCTTAGGATTTAAAATATAATCATCATCTTCATCATCTTCGTCATCATCCTCACCATCTTCAGTTTCACCCTGAAGTGTGGTATCATTAGCAGCTTTAGTATTTTCTGCCGGTGGGGTAATTTCTTTACCATCTTTTATCTTCTTGATTTCATCTTCAGAAATTACTTTTGTTTTTCCATTATCAACTAATGGAGCAATTACAACAAAATCATCATTTGGATTTGTCAATGACTTTCTAAGGTCATTTATTAAATCCTCTATATTCTGATATCTTCTGTCAGCATTTTTCTGAGTACATTTTAATATAATCTTCTCGAAACTGATTGGAAGATTTGGAGCATATGTGCTTGGTGGAGTCATCTCCTCCTGTAAATGCTGAATTGCAACGGAAACTGTTGTATCTCCGTCAAATGGTACTCTTCCCGTAACCATCTCATACATAACGATACCAAGGGAATATATATCACTTCGTAAATCCACAAATCCGTTTCTTGCCTGTTCAGGAGAAACATAGTGAACTGATCCCATAACGTCTGAACTTATGGTGTTAGAAGAAGCCGCTTTTGCAATACCAAAATCAGTAACTTTCACCTTTCCGTCTGTTGAAATCATAATATTCTGAGGCTTAATATCTCTATGGATGATACCTTTATTATGTGCAGCCTCTATTCCTCTTGCCACCTGAATTGCAATACTTACAGATTCCTTAAATGACAACTGTCCTTTTCCTTCGATGTAAGATTTCAAAGTAATACCTTCTACATATTCCATAACAATGTAATATGTATCATCTTCATTTCCTACATCATAAATATTTACAATATTAGGATGCTCTAATCCTGCTGCCGACTGAGCTTCAATTCTGAATTTTGTTACAAAATTTCTGTCTTCTGAAAACTCCTGTCTCAAAACTTTAATTGCAACAAATCTACCTAATATATGATCTTTTGCCTTATATACGTCAGACATTCCGCCTGCGCCTACTTTGCTGAGTATTTCATATCTATCAGCTAAAAATACGCCATCTGTTAACATTTATTCACCTCATCAGAAAATGGTTTTATTATCATAACTGTAATATTATCTTTTCCACCATTATGGTTTGCAGTTTTTATAAGTGTCACAACCTGCTCCTTTAATGAATCTTTGGATTTGATAATATTAAAAATCTCCTCATCATTTATCATATTCGTCAATCCGTCTGAACATAACAAAACCAGATTATTTGTCTCTAATTCAACTTCAAAAAAATCAGCTTTAACCTGCTTTGAAACACCTATTGCTCTGGTAATTATATTTTTCTTAGGGTGTTCCCTCGCCTGCGATTCATTGATTTCGCCCATGCTTAGCATCTCATTTACAAGGGAATGATCCCTTGTGATTTGCTTTAAGCCAGCATCTTCAACAACGTACAACCTACTGTCTCCCACATTAGCAACAAATAATTTATTTCCAATGATAGTAGCTATTACAAGAGTCGTACCCATTCCACTTTTTGATTCATCATCGTTTGATTCCATGACAAGCAACTCATTTGCCTTATCTATTGCTTCTTTCAGGATACTAACCGGCTCATCCCCCTCATTGCGTGATACGGAAGCTACAATGCGTTCAGTTGTATACCTTGACGCATATTCTCCTGCCTTGTGCCCTCCCATACCATCTGCAACAATATACAAATTTGGAAGATTTCCAACGGCGGCGTCTGACGCAAAATAATAATCCTGATTCATCTTGCGAGAAATACCTGTATCCGTAGCGGAAAACATCTTCATATTAACTAATTCCTTTCTTCTGTTCTATCAATAAACTTCTTGCGAAGCTGACCACAGGCCCCGTCTATATCGCGACCCATCTCTCTTCTTATAGTAACATTTATACCATTTTTTTCAAGCTTATTTTTAAAAGCTGTTATAACATTACTGTTTGATTGCACATAATCTCTTTCTTTGATAGGATTAACCGGGATTAAATTAACATGGCAATTCATTCCCTTAATAAGATTGCTAAGTTCCTTAGCATCCAAATCTGTATCATTTACTCCCCCAACCAGACTGTATTCAAATGTAATTCTTCTACCTGTAACATCAAAATAGTATTTGCAGGCTTCAATTACATCCTCAATGTCATATTTATTTGCCACCGGCATCAGTTCTTTTCTCTTTTCCTGATTAGATGCATGTAGCGATAAAGCTAAAGTTATCGAAAGTTTTTTATCTGCAAGCTCCTTTATCTTAGGAACAATTCCGCAGGTTGAAACTGTAAGGTTTCTCTGACTGATATTAATTCCATTTTCATCTGTCAGTATCTCAATAAATTTAATAAGATTATCGAAATTATCCATAGGTTCTCCGGTTCCCATTACGACAACATTGGAAATCCTCTCACCTATGTCCTTGCCTATCTGATAAATCTGGTCTATCATTTCAGCAGGTGTAAGTCCCCTTACTAACCCGTCAAGTGTCGAGGCACAGAATCTGCATCCCATTCTGCATCCAACCTGTGATGATATACATACCGAATTGCCATGTTTGTATCTCATCAGCACACTTTCTATTACATTTCCATCACTTAATGAAAATAAATATTTTCGTGTCCCGTCTATTTTTGAAACCTGAACTTCTTCTTTTCGAAGAACGGTAAGATAGCTTTTATCTTTTAACAATTCTCTAAAATTTTTAGATAAATTCGTCATTTCATCAAAACTATCAACATTTTTCACATGAATCCATTCATATATCTGTTTTGCCCTGAATGCTTTCTCTCCAATTTCTTCAACAAAAGCCTTAAGTTCTTTGAAATTCAACGACTTGATGTCTATTTTATCATTCATCACTCTCTCCTACATTAATTGCGCACAAATTTTGCAATAAAAAAGCCATCCTGACCAACTTTACCTGGAAACATCTGTTGCTGTTTTACAAGGGAAAAATCCTTGTGATTATCTAAAAACCACTGAACATTTTTCTCATTTTCCAAAGAATCAATGGTACATGTACTATAAATAAGCTGACCATTTCTCTTTACATATGTATGCACAGTTTCAAGTATGTCTTTTTGCAAATCACATAATTCCTGCAACATTGGCTTT
The DNA here is from genome assembly GCA_036308125.1 of Agathobacter sp. Taxonomy (GTDB): domain Bacteria; phylum Bacillota; class Clostridia; order Lachnospirales; family Lachnospiraceae; genus Roseburia. The sequence continues at coordinate 48,804 of JAXJWH010000064.1, read as the reverse complement.
GTAATTTTGTATCGTATGTCTGTTTTTTTACCTAAGACTCCAAGACCGGAACAAGGCAAATCACATATCAGTATATCTGCCTTTTCCACAGAATTCTCATCAAAAACAGTTGCATCCATGCATGAAGCCTGCATATTTTTAAGTTCATGCCTTTCAATGTTGTCTTTAATAAGATTTACCTTATATTCTGTAAGATCTCTTGAATATACCATTCCTGATCCATTTAATTTCTCAGCTAAATGAGTACTCTTTCCTCCTGGTGCAGCACATACATCAATAATTATATCATCTTTTTTTACATCTGCATACTCTGCCACCATCATTGAACTTACATCCTGTACATAAAACCAGCCTTCGATAAAACTGCTTAAGGCGTTTAGATAATCAAAATCTGAAATTCTAAATGCATAAGGTAGATTTTCAACATCTTCAACCGTAACACCTTCACTTATTAATCTTTCCTTTAATTCTTCGGCTGTGCATTTATTCGTATTTGTTCTTATGGACAGCTTTGTTTCCTTAAAAAATCCATCCAGAATTTCCTCGGCCTTTTGTTCATCATATTCATCAATAAAATGCTCAACTATCCATTCCGGCATAGAATATTTCACGCTTAAATATTTAATTTTTTCCTTTGGCAATGAAATATTATCAAGATTTCTGCTGATATTTCTCACAACTCCGTTCACAAAACCTGAAAGCTGTGAAAATCCATGTTTTCTTGCAAGTTTTACAGCCTCGTTACACGCAGCTGAATCCGGCACAGAATCCATGTATTTTATCTGATAGACACTCATTCTGATAAGATTTCTTATAAACGGTTTCATTTTCTTAACTTTAGTTTTGGAAAATAAATTAATTATATAGTCAAGCTCTATAAGATGTTCCAAAGTACCTTCTGTTACCCTTGTAATAAAGGCTCTTTCCTGTTTTGACAAAAACTGATATTTACCCAAAACATCACTTAAAATCAAATGACTTTTCTGTCCTTTTTCATTTATTTCCATCAACATCTCAAGAACTAAATCTCTGGTATTAACTGAATTGCCTGACACTATATTTTTTCCTCCAAATCAAATAGCGGTTACTATAATTTAAAAGCCATTCCTTCCTCTAACTGATTTCCTCTAAGGAAAGAACCTGCATCCATTCTCTTTTTACCTTCTAACTGAACTTCCTTTAAAATCAGCTGTCCGTCACCTGTCTGAACACAAAAATCATTTTTATTAATTTTGCTTATATTTCCAGGTTCTTTATCACTATTTTCATCCAAAACCTTCGCCTGCCAGATTTTAAATGTTTTACCATTAAGGTGTGTGTAAGCACTTGGCCATGGATTAAGACCTCTTATAAGTCTTTCAATCTCAACAGCAGACTTATTCCAGTCAATCTCACCTAATTCTTTGTGAATCATGGCAGTATGGGTTGAAGCCTCATTATCCTGTGGCGTAAATTCTGCTGTACCATTCAAAAGCATATCCATGGTTTCCACACATAATTTAGCTCCCACATCAGCTAATTTATCAAACAGACTTCCTCCTGTTTCATTTTCATCAAGTCTTACCTGTCTTTTGGCAATCATATCACCTGTATCAATTCCATCATCCATTAACATTGTAGTTACACCGGTAACTTCTTCGCCGTTAATAACAGCCCACTGAATAGGTGCTGCTCCTCTGTATTTAGGAAGTAATGATGCATGAACATTTACACAACCATATTTTGGCATATCAAGAATGCTCTTAGGCAGAATTTGTCCGAATGCCACAACAATCATTATATCAGCATTAAATTTTCTTAAATATTCTACATTTGCACTTTCTCTTACCTTAACCGGCTGAAAAACTTCTATTCCATGCTTAAGGGCACATTCCTTTACAGGAGTAAACTGCATGGCTTTTCCTCTTCCCTTAGGTTTATCCGGCTGAGTTACAACAAGTGCCACCTCATGCCCTGCTTTAATAATCTCTTCAAGTGTTCCCACCGCAAAATCCGGTGTTCCCATAAAAATTACTCTCATATATTATTCCTCTTCATAACTTACTTCATGTAAAATTCCTTCTACTTTTTCTGTATACATATGTCCGTCAAGGTGGTCTAATTCATGACAAATACATCTTGCAAGTAATTCCTCACCTTCGATTTCATATTCCTGCATTTCTTCATCAAAATAACGTGCCTTAACATAATTTGGTCTTGTAACCTGTCCTGCTTTTCCAGGCAGACTTAAACATCCCTCATCACCTGTCTGGCTTCCTGATGTCTCAAGAATTGTAGGATTAATCATTACAATTGGTCCTTCTCCAACATCAATTACTACGATTCTTTTTAAAATTCCAACCTGAGGTGCTGCAAGTCCCACACCGTTTGCTTCATACATTGTTTCAAGCATATCATTAATGAGTGTTACAATTTTAGGTGTTACTTCCTTCACCTCTTTACATGTCTTCTCTAATACAGGATCTCCTTGAATTCTGATTGTTCTAAGTGCCATTTTTTATATCCTCCTTTAAAATCCACTCATAGGATTAAAATCATACTGAACTGAAACATCCTTATAAACAGAATTGTCCTTAACATATTTTTCTGCCGCATCCTTTAATCCAACTAATATTTCATAATCTTTTGCTTTTAAATATATTACTTTTCTATATACATCATTTATTTTTGATATATTCGCATCTGCCGGTCCCACCAGCTGAACCTTTCTTCTGTCACTGATATTTTTTTCAAGTTCCAAAACAAGCAGCTGACAAGCTTTATCAAGCCTATCCGCATCCTTTGACATAGTCCAAATAACCAGCAAATTCCAGACTGGCGGATAAAATAACATTTTCCTATATTCTATTTCCTGCTCGTAAAAACTTTCATAGTCCTGCTCTTTAGCTGTTAAAATGGAATAATGCTTGGGGTTATAAGTCTGTATAATAACATTTCCCGGAATATTCCCTCTTCCTGCCCTTCCTGCAGCCTGGGTTAATAACTGAAAAGTTCTCTCTGAACTATGATAATCACTAACATGCAAAGACATATCAGCCGCCAGAACTCCAACTAACGTTACATTGGAAAAATCATGGCCTTTGACTATCATCTGGGTTCCAATTAATATATCTGCTTCCCTATTTGCAAAACTCTGTAATATTTTCTCATAGGAATCTTTGGTTCTTGTTGTGTCATAATCCATTCTCAAGGTTCTTGCTTCTGGAAATCTTTTCTGCACCAGCATCTCTACTTTCTGGGTACCGGCATTAAATCCTCCAATGTATTTTGAACCGCATTTCGGACAAACCTTTCGAACAGGTTCTTCATATCCGCAATAGTGACATACCATTTTACCATTATTGTGCTGACTAAGTGAAACATCACAATGTGGACATTTTACCACAAAACCACAGCTTCTGCACGATATAAATCCTAAAACTCCTCTTCTGTTCAAAAAAAGCATAATCTGTTGACCTTTTTTAAGCCTGTCTTCCATCAATTTCTGCAGTCTGACGCTGAGAATAGATTTATTTCCATTTCTTAATTCCTGTCTTAAATCCACTACCTCACATTCCGGAAGTTCTTTATTATTTACCCTTTTAGGTAGCTCTAATAATTTATAATTGCCATTTTTTGCTTCATAATAACTTTCTACAGAGGGAGTCGCCGAACCTAAAACAACACTTGCATTATTCATTCTGGCTCTTTCTCTTGCAACTTCCCTTGCATGATATCTTGGAACTGTTTCGCTTTTGTAAGAACCTTCATGTTCTTCGTCTATTATTATTAAACCTAGATTTTCAAAAGGAGTAAACAGTGCAGATCTTGGACCTATCATTATGTCTATTTTTCCTTCTTTTGCCCTCTCAAACTGGTCATATCTTTCACCTGTGGAAAGTCTGGAATTCATTATGGAAACACGATTTCCAAACCTGTTGTAAAATCTCATAACCGTCTGATATGTAAGGGCAATCTCAGGAATCAGAACAATGGCCTGTCTTCCCTTGCTCAAAACGTGAGCAATAAGCTCCATATACACTTCCGTTTTTCCACTTCCTGTCACACCCTTTAGAAGATAAGTATTATATATATCATTATCATAATCTTTTATTATTTCATCCACCACATGCTGCTGACTTTCATTTAATGTAAGATTATATCCTTTACTTTGCAAATGGCTGACCGGATTTCTGTAATTTCTACTGCTGGTAATCTCTACAATTCCCATATCCTCAAATGCTTTAATAACAGATGACTGAATATTAAGCTTACTTGTAACAACGCTTTTATCTATGCTTTTTTGTTCTATCAGTTCCCTTAGAAACCTAGCTCTTGCCACCTGGGATTTACTTTCAAAAAATTGAAGTTTCTGTTTTGCACTTTCCTCGCTAATTGCAAGATGAATTGTTTTTCTTATAATTTCCTTTGTTTTTTTCTTTATGGGAATTACTGTTTTAAGCGCCTGATTCATGGTTGAACCATAATTTTTCTTTATCCAATAGGCTAACTGAATCAACTGCGTTTCTATTTTAACACTTTCATTTACAGTTCCTGCAATCGGCTTTAATTTGCCAATATCATATTCTAAGATATCTGTTAGTTCCATAATATATCCTTTAATGATTCGTTTTCCAAAAGGAATATTCACCAGCATTCCTACTTCAAGGATATCCTCTAGTTCATCCGGAACAATATACTGAAAAGTTTTATCTAATTTTTCATGTGATATATCTACTATAACATTGGCGTATTTTGCCACTTTCTCACCTCTAATTCTACTAATTCCTCATAACTTGAATTGTCTGGAATTATCGCATTATCTATCCCATATTTCAACAAAGTTTTATTGCACATCTGCCCCATTGCATATATTCGTTTTGTTTTAACTGCATCAATAATATCTTTTGACAAACTGCCAAACAATCTTTCAACTAATGAACTGCTTGAAAAATAAATCCCATCATATTTTTCAAAATCAATGGTTAATTCACTGTTCACACTTTGATTTTCATATACTGACAATTCTTCGTATATACACTCTTTTGCCAAAGCAGATTCATACTTATCAGGTGCATTGCTTCCCTTAATATATGCAACACAATCTTTTTTATTTACAATCTGACCTAATTGTGCAAACAATGCCTCCCCATTTGATTTTTCAGGCATAAAATCTGCATATATTCCGTATTTTTCCAGCTCAAGCCTTGTTTTTTTACCTACAACTGCAAATTTTACTTGTGACAATGCTCTGATATCAATTCTATTATGGGTAATCTGTTCAAAAAATCCCTTAATTGCATATTTACTGGTAAATATAATCCAGTTGATTTTTTTAAGTTTTTCTTTGTCAATTAAAATATCTTTGTATATTATATTTCCAAGTTTTATTTCATCAGCCAATGCCCCCTGTTCCCTTAACATTGTCGTTATCGGAGATATTCCGTTTCCGATTTTAGGTACAAGATAGCTCTTGCCAAAAAGGATTTTCTCTTCAAAGAAATTTAAATCCTTCCTATATTTTATTACATTTCCCGTTACTATCAAAGCTGGTGATGAAATATTATTATTTAAAGTTTCTTTTACTATTTGTCCTAATGTTGACACAACAGTTTTTTGTTCAGGTGTTGTTGCATTTGAGATAATTGCAATCTTTGAATCCCCTGCCATACCATTTTCCATTAATTTATCAACTAACGGCTTTAAATTGCTTAAGCCCATCAAAAATATATTGGTATCATATTTTGAAACAAGATTTGAAAAATCAAGTTCCGTCAGCTCATCCTTCATATTATGAGCCGTCATAATGTGAATTCCCGTTGTATCGCCTCTGAAAGAAGCAGGAATTCCAGCGTATGCAAGACCTGCCAAAGCCGAACTTATTCCCGGAACTACTTCAAAAGGCACACCTTTTTCCTTTAAATATACACCTTCCTCGCCGCCTCTTCCAAACACATAGCCATCTCCACCTTTTAGTCTCACAACGCATTTATATTCCAGCGCCTTTTTAACCATCAGACTTTGAATCTTAATCTGTGGCATGGTATGATTACTGCTTTCTTTTCCAACATAAATTACTTCACAATCGTCTTTAATATTGCTAATTATTTCCTTTGAAACAAGCCTGTCAATTAATATACAATCTGCCTGCTTAAGTATTTTATCAGCCTTAACCGTCAGTAATCCCTCATCTCCCGGACCTGCTCCTATAAGATAAACTTTACCAGCTATCTTTTGTCTGACAATTTTTGCAGCTTTTATTCCAAGATTTATTGGATTAGCTCCGGTGATGCTACAATATACCGGTTCTTTACGTTCCGTTCCAAACATTACATCCAGTTTAAATTTATCCCCTGCAACATCACAATGGGCAGCTATCGGCACATGACAGTCCGCCCCCATTTCCAATAAAAAACTTCTCTCTGCTTTTACACAGTTATCAGTTTTCTCATCAGAAAATGCATTAATTTTATCTATTAATTCTTTATTATCCTTTCTAACCTGAATAGCTAATGTTCCCTGACCAGGTGCCGGAATCATATCACTATTTGAAAAAAGCTCTGTAATACTTGATTCCATGTTAATTCTTTTTAAACCTGCTGCTGCAAGAACAATTCCATCCAGCTTATCCTGATACATTTTATTAATTCTTGTATCAACATTTCCCCTTATATCAACAACCTTTACATCAGGCCTCATTCTTTTTAACTGCTTTTGTCGTCTTAAACTTCCGGTTCCTATTACTGCACCTTCCTTTAATTCCTTTAATGACGAAGCACCCCTTAATATAAGAGCATCTTTTGTATCTTCTCGTTTCCAAAACTTTGTATAGGTCAGTCCCTCTACATCCTCAGCAGGCATATCCTTTAAACTATGCACTGCAAGTTGTATTTCATCTGACAAAAGTTTATCCTGAATTTCCTTAACAAAAATCCCTTTACCGCCAACCTTAGATAAAGGTCTGTCAAGTACCCTGTCACCTTTTGTTGTAACAATTGTAAGCTCAAATTCATCCTTTGGATATTCTTTTTGCAAAGTTTCCTTCACATATTCAGCCTGTCTTAATGCAAGTTTAGAGCCTCTGGTTCCAATCTTATATTTCATACACACTCTCCAGTATTATCTACACCACAAAATCGGATAGACAAAAATCTACCCGTTAATTAAATCATCAATGATATCATTTATCATTAATGCTATCATTGACAATTTCATAAATATCTTTTTCTTCTAAGATTTTTTTACTATCAAGACCTTTTCTTAATAATCCTTTAAAAATCTCTTTTCTTTTTCCAGGCTCATCCACCAGTTTCTTAATTAACAGCCTGTAATTTCCTAGAAAATCATTAATTCTGCCTAACTTTTCAGTTACTATATTTTTATTTTGCTCTTTTAAATACTGTGTGACAACAGGACTGTTTCCTGAACTCGAAAATGAAGCCACAACATCCCCTTGCTTTATATATGATGGAAAAATAAAGGTACAATCCTTAATTTCATCAACAGCATTAACCATAATTTTCTTTTCTTTACACAAAAGAGACACTCTATGGTTAATATCTTTAGAATCTGTTGCAGCAATCACAATATCGCAATCCACAAGGTCTGTCTCTAAAAATTCTCTCTCATACACAGTTATATCTGAAAGGGATTTTATTTGGTCTGACACCTTAGGAGCAACAACCTTCACATCTGCCTTAAAATCCAGCAAAATACTTACCTTGCGATATGCAACGTCTCCGCCACCTATCACAAGACAAGTTTTATTTTCAATATCTATATACATTGGAAAATATGCCATAATATTTTCAAATTACTTTCTGCTATATTTTTCTTCACAGTATTTGCAACGATATACTTCTCTTTCCGTATCTGTAAGCACAAAAATCTGATCAAGTTCCTGTTCAATGGATGTAATACATCTTGGATTCTTACATCTTATTACATTCTTAACCATATTTGGAAGATGTAACTCTCTCTTTTCTACTATTTTTTCGCCTTTAATTACATTAACAGTAATATTATGGTCAATAAATCCAAGAATATCAAGGTCAAGAGCCTCTATTGGACATTCAACCTTAATAATATCCTTTTTCCCCATTTTATTGCTTTTTGCATTCTTAATAATAGCTACTGTGCAATCCAGCTTATCTAAATTTAAATCATGATATATCTGTAAGCTCATTCCAGCCTGAATATGATCTAATACAAATCCTTCACTAATTCCGCTTATATTTAGCATAATCCACCTCTTCCTTCCGTCATAATTTAAGCAAGTTCAAGTAATGTAAGAATAAGTGCCATTCTGACATATACTCCGTACTGTGCCTGTTTAAAATATGCAGCTCTAGGATCATCATCTACCTCAACTGAAATCTCATTAACTCGAGGAAGTGGATGTAACACAAGCATATCTTCTTTTGCAAGTTCCATTTTTTCTTTTGTCAAGACATAGAAATCCTTCAAACGAACATAATCCTCTTCATTGAAGAATCGTTCTCTTTGAACTCTTGTCATGTAAAGAACATCCAATTCATTCATGGCATCTTCTAATCTTTCAACTTCCTTGAATTCAATTCCGTTAGCAGTCAGTACATCGTCTCTTACATAATCAGGAATTCTTAATTCTTCAGGAGATATCAATACAAATCTTACATTATCATATCGTATCATTGCATTAATAAGAGAATGTACGGTTCTTCCAAATTTAAGATCTCCACATAAACCTATTGTAATATTATTAAGTCTTCCCTTTAAAGAACGAATTGTTAAAAGATCCGTAAGTGTCTGTGTTGGATGCTGATGTCCACCATCTCCTGCATTAATTACAGGTATAAGTGATTTTTCAGAAGCAACTATAGCTGCACCCTCCTTCGGATGACGCATTGCACAGATGTCCGCATAGCATGAAATTACACGAATTGTATCTGATACACTCTCACCTTTTGCTGCTGAGGAAGAATCTCCACTATGAAACCCTAATACCGAACCACCCAGATTCAACATTGCCGCCTCAAAACTAAGTCTTGTTCTCGTACTAGGTTCATAGAAACATGTCGCCAATTTCTTTCCTTCGCATGCATGGGCATATTTCTTGGGATTTTTTTCAATATCATTAGCTAAATCCAATAATTTATCAAGCTCTTCCACTGAAAAATCCAAAGGACTCATTAAATGTCGCATTTATTTTGCCTCCTAATTGTTCTTTACATATTTTTTCTTTATATCATATAATATTAAACTCTTAATTGCAAGTGTAAAGACACACTTTAAGCTCTTTTTAGATTTCTGTCCTTACGCTTCTTTTTATTTTGAATCTCTTCGTATTTGAACCATACCCCCGATTCTAAAATGTCATCTATTAGTTTTTTATTTGTAACAATTGGAAGTCTTTTTAAAGATTTTTCACATTCAAACATCAAGCTTTTAAGCATAAGCATAAAAAGTATCTCAAAATCATCCTTATTTTCATCTTTGAAAAATCTAAGTGGATTGTATTTATTTTTACGCTCATCTGTTTCAAACTCTTCATATGATTCCACAAGATAAACAAACTTTCCTAAATAAAATCCAAAATTCTTCAATTCCTCATAATAGCAGTCTTCCTTCCACGCTATTATCTCACCGAACAATTCACCAATTGTTCCTGAAACAAGCTCAATGTTTACTTCCTCGTTTTGCTCATATGTTTTCATTTTTTCATTATATTCACTAATTGCATTTGCCTGTCTTGGATATTTTGCTGCCATATCTTCGTACTCTTTTCTAAGAAGTGCAGATATTCTGTTTTTAACCGGATTATGTTCATCCTTCCATTCATCCACAACACTGTAATATGACAACATAATACTCATACAGGCAACATAATCTGATATACAATTTGTCAGATGTTTGCGCTTTCTTGTAAAATGCAAGCCACAAATTCCTAATTGTTCGACTTCTATTGGTGTATATATACTTGAAAGTAAAATTATCACAAAAGTCATGCCATAATTTAATAACATCTTCCCCTTGCTACCGCAATTTTCTTTAAGTTTTTTACATAACCCACAATAATACGCCTGATATTTATCTAATTCTTCCTTCGAAAGATAATCTTGTTTTACACTAACGTAGTCAAACATATATATCTCCTTGTTTTAACTTCTTCTAATGAATTCACTTTTACATCTAGGACAAGTTACACATATTTTTCCATGTCCCTTTGGAACACGAACCTGCTGTTTGCAGGATGGACATTTGTAAAATCTATAGTCTTTCATTTGTTGTAATCTGTTCTTTTTCTTATCAAACTTCACAAGGAAATTAAATTTCCAGACAACAAATTTCTGATTCTCATCAAAACGCTTAATTTTATTTTTTGAAAAAATTCTAAAGTAGATATGTATAAATAATCCTATGGAAACTATTTCCAGTAATAAATTTATAATAGGTACTCTGACAAAAAATGATAATATCAAAGGAACAAATAATAATCCGCATTCAAATTTTGCTAACTCATCTACTCCGTTTCTTCCATACATAAATTTAACAAGTTTATCCTTCATATAACTTCCTCACATTCCTTAATATTTATAAACTAACTCAATCTTAACCTTGTAAACTGTGCCAGTCAAGGAAACTATCTTCTTTTAAGAAACATTTTATAAACAGTTTATACAAATATGAAATGTGTAATAAAATCTACAGAAATATTTATTTGTTCTTCATTTGTTATCTCTGGAATTCCATCTCCATCCTGAATTCCATAACAGCCAAAATAACTGTGGCATCCACCCTCTATAATTTTTTCACTGTAATCATCAGGAAGTTTTTCTTTATTTTCCTCATATTTATCAAAATTAATTATTTCATCATTTGAACCAATTAATGATAATGTATTTAAAGATGTATCTGAAATATCTCCCGATGAAAAAGCTCCCAGTAAAATTAATCCTTTATACTCATCTGATTTATCTTTTACATATTTTGCTGCCATTGCTCCCCCTAAAGAATGACCTCCAATGTACCAGTTATCAATATCCTTGAACTGACTTTTTATATCATCCGCAGCATTTATTCCTAATACCGCAAGATTACATGGCATCTTAGGCAACACACAAAGTATTCCGTTTTCAGCAAGTTTATGCATTAGTGGCGCATAGGAAGTATATTCTACTTTTCCTCCCTGATAAAAAATCAAACCTGCCTTAATTTCTTTTGGCTTAAACACAATTGAATCATCTCTTAAATAATCAACGGTAACCGTATCGGTGTTTTCTAAATAATCAAGACATTTTCTATCAGCATGATAATAATCATTTAAATATGCACCACCAAAATAATATAAAGCAACCAAAACAATCAATAAAACAATTACAATCTTTATTACTACATTTTTCTTCCTAATTTTAACCATTTTCCAACTCTCATTTCATATTTTTAACAAATTAACATAATCTACGAAAATTTACTAACATTATTCAATATTATAAAACAAAACCATAAAATTTCAACTTGATTTTTTCTAAAATAGTTGGTATATTATACTAAGCGGCTTTGATAAATTTAAAGCCTATTAAATTAAATATTATTGCAGGACAGGTGATCGCGGCTGCAAGTGTCGAAAGACCGCAGGTGAGGAAAGTCCGGGCTTCAAAGGGCAGGATGCCGGTTAACGGCCGGTGGAGGAAACTCTAAGGAAAGTGCAACAGAAATATACCGCCACTTTTGTGGTAAGGGTGGAATGGCAGTGTAAGAGACTACCGCCTTTCTGGTAACAGAAAGGGCACATGTAAACCCCATTCGAAGCAAGACCGAATAAAGGCTATGATGTGGCCCGCTAGCTTTAGGTAGGTCGCTTGAGGCGGCTGGTAACAGTCGTCCTAGATAGATGATCACCCACGACATAACCCGGCTTATCGTCCTGCTATTTTATTAAAATAATGAAACACCGCATTTTTACGGTGTCTTTTTCGTGAAATTGGATTTTTATACATACATTATCATTAGGAGTAAATATGGGAAAACGTTCGACAAAAGAAAATAAAAATATATATCAGGTTTACCGTGAGAATTTAGGTTTAACCAGAGATAAAGCCAGCGAACTTTTAGAAACTATTTCTGCTGACAGAATCGAAAAAATCGAAAGTGAGAAATCAATTCCGCATCCAGATGAGATTTTAACAATGGCAGAACAATATAAATCCCCTGATTTATGTAATTACTACTGCTCTCACGAATGTCCTATCGGTAAAAAACATGTACCTGAAATCAAAATGAAAGACTTATCACAGATTGTACTTGAAATGATTGCATCTCTAAACGCAATTGAGAATAAGAAAAACAGACTTATAGAGATATCTGTTGACGGTCAGATTACAGAAGATGAATTTCAGGACTTCACTGTAATTCAGGATCAGCTTTCCAAAATTGCTATGTCAGTTGATACTCTTCAGCTTTGGGTTCAAAAAACCATTGCCGAAGGTAAAATCGACAAAGAAATCTTTGATCAATATAAAGAACAGGTTCAATAATACCTGTTCTTTATTAATCATCTATTTTTCAACTTGTTTTCTTTTTATATTTTTAATAACACGTTTTCTTTTTCCATGAGATAATTTTTTGCCTTTTGCAGGTATAGTAATTGCTTTTATATTTTCAACTGCATTTTCTCTAAATTGATTTGTTGCAGTTGAAATCAGTTTAATAAACACAGATTTACTATACTCATCTATATTTGTCATTGAGCTTATCATTGCTACAAATCCCTTTATTCCATTTTCCCCAATCTGAGATATATTTTTTGCACCAGTTGCCTCTAATGCAGCAAAAAAGCTATTGGTAAAACTCTCTCTTTCTTCCATAGTTGCCGATTCTATCCATTTGTCGAATATATCATTATATATCTTACAATCATCAGATACTTTATCGGTTTCCACAAATGAATCCCCCATAACCTGCCATCCAAACGGATTATGTTGAAAAAGTCCATTGGCATCACTTATAACAACCTTTTCTTTTGCATCAATCTCAAACATTCTGCCAACAATACAAAATTCCGGTACAATTTTTATTATTTTATTTTTAATATTATTATATTTTTCAAGGTCAAGCATTTCCGGACATATTCCCGGAGAATCATTTACATATATATTCCTGATTACATTTTGCTTTTCTTCCGGAAGTTTAAGTGTAGCATATAATGCAAGATTTCCACCTTTTGAATGTCCTCCAACTCTATACACAGTTCGTTTTCTTCGAATAGATTTACTAAGATAAGAAACCGCATACGCCTGAGCGTTTGTTTCCTTAAAACTTAAAGCAAAATCCTCTTTCCAACCTGCAATGGCATCGTCAGTTCCCCTAAATGCTATATATATGCTTTTATCAGGAAGCGCAACACAAATAGCTGCAAATTGAGTGTCATTATCTCTTTTTAAAATCACATTATATACAATGGAATCCTTAAATCTTTCACTTTCCGCCATCGCCTTTAATACAACAGATTCCACCTGATTTGTCCGGTTTCTAAGCTTCATATAACCAAAATAACGCTCTGAAACCTCTTTCATTGTAAGTTTTTCATCAAAATCTATACATTCACTTAATTCAACATATGCCAGTTCAGATAATAAAATATTATCCACATCATTAAATGGCCTTTCTTTGAAAGTAATGTCCCCTCTCCAATTAATGTAATCAATCATATTAGCCATAACTATCCCTCCTTAATGGCATGATAAGAATAGCAAAAGGAGTTATAAAAATAACTCCTTTGAAAGCAGAACAATATTACACATTAAAACAACTGCCACCTACAAATTCTCTTAATAAAGAATTCTTCGATATTCCCTCTGATGGCATTGGTAAAAAATAGTCAAGGAATTTCAACAAACGCTTGGCTTCTAAATATTCATCAGATTCCCTTGGAATCTGGAAAAGAAGCGGTTCTGCATATACTTTCAAAACTGAAATTTCATATAACAAAGCAGAATTAAACATAACATCTGCCTCATCCTGAAATGGGAATATGTATTTTTCTTCACCATTTCTTACAGACGGCCACATAGCTATTGTCTCCTGAGCTGTTGTGCCTCTGGTTCTTGCATCCCTTACTATTCTTCTTAACAGTCTTCCGTCAGTTGTTGGAAGTGGATTATGTTCATCAATATTTAACTGGGTAAGAGCTGAAATATAAATCTTAAATTTACTTTCGCCAGGTAACATATGAGATAGTTTATCATTTAACCCATGAATTCCTTCAATAACCAGAATATCATCATCGCCAAGTCTTAATTTTTTGCCTCTGTATTCTCTCTTACCTGTCTTAAAATTAAATGATGGCATCATTATCTCATTGCCATTTAAGAGCTCTACCATATCTTCATTAAATTTTTTAACATCTAATGCTTCCAAACATTCATAGTCAAAACTTCCATCCGGATTTCTAGGACAGAATTCCCTATCAGCATAATAGTCATCCAGACTTAAAGGATGAGGTTTCAATCCCTTTGCTGTCAACTGAATTGAAAGTCTGTTTGCAAATGATGTCTTACCGGATGAAGAAGGACCGGCTATCATAACAAATTTCTTATTAGAATCTTTTGCTATCATTTCAGCCACTTTGCCTATGTTTTTTTCCATGATAGCTTCCTGAAGCAACATAACATTCTGACCTTCACCTGATGCAATTGCATCATTTAATGCCCCTATGTTACCAATGCCAAGCATCTTGCTCCATTCTCTTGATTCTTTTAAAGTATCATATAATTTTTTTGATGTATGAAATGGCTCAACTTCCATTGAACCTGATTTAGGAAACAGTAAAATAAAACCTTCTTCATACTTTTCAAGTTTGAAATATTTAAGCATTCCTGTTGATGGTGCCATAAATCCATAAAAATAATCATCCAGTCCATCTAAATTATATAAATTCACCCTTGAACTTCTTCTATAATGAAACAATCTTTCCTTATCATTCATTCCCTTCAAACGGAACAAATCTTCAGCTTTGTCAGTTTTCACGCTATGCTTTGTTATCGGAAGATTCTCATCTACAAGATAATTCATCTCATCAGTTATGTTATATAATATTTCATCTGTTATTTGTTTTTTTTCACCATTTTCGGCATACAATTCACAATAATATCCTTCTCCAAGTGAATGTATTACCCTGACGCAGTTGTCACTTCCAAATATATGCTCAACCGCCTTTTGCATCAGCAAAGTTACGCTTCTTCTGTATGTTTTCTTTCCATCTCTTGAAGATGTTGTCACAAAAGAAAGTACACCTTCTTTGTCAATGCTTTTATTTAATTCTCTAAGTTTTCCATTGTATATTGCTAAAATAATATCATCAGAAAAATATTTTTGAAAATCTGCTGCAATAGTTCCAAGTTTTGTCTTTTCTTCCACTACAACTTTATATTCTTTATCTGATATCTTTACTTTAATCTCATACTCCTGCATTCTTAATCGCCCCCAGTATTGTATATGCAGATTCGTTACATTCAATTTCCTGCCTAATCTCATTAATTCGATTAGTAATTGCATCTGACTGTGTTTGTTTTTCTAATTGAGCAACAATACAATTTAATTGTCTATGTTGCTTAACCAAAAATCTTCTAAGGACAGGATTTCCATTTTTCAAAAGAATAGGTCCATACATATCGCATGCATCCATAACTTCTTTGTTCATGTTCTTCCATAAAGGATCATCCTCCACAGGAACAACCTTCATCATAGGATAGTATTTTCCATCCTCGAATACCATATCCTCATCCACAATCTTATATTTATTATCCCTAAGATAACTTCTGACTTTCTTTAAATCCGACTGTGGCTGTAATATAAGTTCTTTTGCACTTTTACATACAGCCTCCCCGTCAGATAAAATGTGAATAACAAGCTCTCCTCCCATACCTGCTATAAGTATGGAATCAGCCTCTCCTGGTTCTATAGCCTCTACTCCATCCGAAAGTCTTACATCTATTTTATCCTGTAATTGATTAGCCATTATATGTTCTTTTGCTCTTTCTAACGGCCCAACATTTATGTCCATTGCAATAGCTCTTGGAATTTTTTCCCTTTGTACCAGTGAAATTGGCACATATCCATGATCCGTCCCCACATCAGCCAAAACATTTCCAACCGTAACCATGGACGCCACTGCCTTCATGCGCTTTGACAGTTTAATCATTACTTACTCCAAATAATCTTTTAATTTTCTACTTCTACTTGGATGACGCAGTTTACGCAATGCCTTAGCTTCAATCTGTCTGATTCGCTCTCTTGTAACATTAAATTCTTTACCAACTTCCTCAAGAGTTCTTGCACGTCCGTCATCAAGGCCAAAACGAAGTGTTAATACTTTTTGCTCTCTTTCAGTAAGAGTACCAAGTACTTCACCTAATTGTTCCTTGAGAAGCGTAAATGCTGCAGCTTCAGCTGGTACAGGTACGTTATCATCCTTAATAAAATCTCCAAGATGGGAATCTTCTTCCTCACCAATAGGAGTCTCAAGTGAAACAGGTTCCTGTGAAATCTTAAGAATCTCTCTTACTCTTTCAACCTGCATACCCATCTCTTCTGCGATTTCCTCAGGGGTTGGTTCACGTCCTAATTCCTGAAGTAACTGTCTTGACACTCTGATAAGTTTATTGATTGTTTCAACCATATGAACAGGAATACGAATTGTTCTCGCCTGGTCAGCAATTGCTCTTGTGATTGCCTGTCTAATCCACCATGTTGCATATGTTGAGAATTTGTAACCCTTTCGATAATCGAATTTTTCTACAGCTTTAATTAATCCAAGGTTACCTTCCTGAATAAGGTCAAGGAAAAGCATTCCTCTTCCTACATATCTTTTTGCAATACTTACAACAAGTCTTAAATTGGCTTCAGCAAGTCTTTTTTTAGCATCTGCACCTCTGTCTACTTCTCTTTGAAGACTTTTGATTTCTGCTTTAAGGTCATTAATTTCCTCTTCATCCTCTGATTCCTTAACACGACCTCTTAAAATACTAATCTTCTCGCTGGCTACAGCACCTGCTTCCATCTTCTGGGCAAGTTCAATTTCTTCTTCTGCACTTAAAAGAGGAACTTTACCAATCTCTTTTAAATACATTCTTACAGGATCTTCAACACTTACTCCATCCGGAACCGACAAATCAATTTTTTCTACTTCAACTTCATCGTCATCGTCTAAAATAATATCATCATCGTCATCATCTGAATCACTTATCTTTAAAACATCAATTCCATTATGTTCAAGATAATCAAGTACTAATTCAAATTTTTCCGCATCAAGATTTAATTCTTTGAAAAAATCACTTATCTCCTGATACTCCAAAATATTTTTCTTCTTTTTACCTAGTGCAAGAAGTTCTTTTAATTTTTCCTGAAATTTTACTTTCATTTCTTCTGTATCTACAGCTGCTGCTTTTTCATCTTTTTTCTTCGCCATTTTTAATTCATCCTCTTTGTTTTACTATAATTTTAATCAATAGAAATGTGCAATTTCTCAAGTTTCTCCAGAGAACGCTTGTCCTCAACAATCTTCATAAGTCCTGCCATATCGGTTGGATCAAGATTTTTTGAACGCATATTTATGCTGTTAGTCTTGATTCTTATGATAGTTTCCTTAATTGCCTTTTCCATATCGCTTTTAGTTTCAACTTCATGAATCGAAGCATTAAACAAAGCTGCTATTTCTTTTTGTTCCTCCTCATCTTCAAAATAACTTATTATCTTTGCTGGATTTACTTTTTTTTCAGTTTCATACTGTTCAAAAAGCATCCTTGCCACTTCATGGTATAATCCTTCCGTAAAATCTTCCGGATTAATAAGACCACGAATAACATCAAATAATCTTGTATCTTCAATTAACCATGTTAAAAGCAGTTTCTGGGATTTAATAATTCCATCTTCTTTTTTCTTCTCCCTTACCCCGCTTTTTAACCGAACCGGCTCTTTTACCAGTCCTCCTTTTATGGCATGATTATTAACCAGTTTTCTAAGATCTCCAAAATCGATTTTGTATTTATCTGCCACTGCCTGTATATAATTATTTCTCTCAAGCTCCTCTGTAAAAATCAAAAGCTTTTGAGCTATTTCATTATAAAAAAGCGTTTTGGACTGGGGATCTTTCATATCATATTGTTCCTCAAGAACACTGATTTCAAACATAAAACTATTATTTGCATTATCTATGCGCTCCTGATAAGCATCTGCTCCAAGGGCTTTAATAAATTCATCAGGATCTTTATAGGGACGCATATTAACTACCTTGGTTGTTATTCCAACTTCCTTTAATATAGGTATCGCCCTTAAAACAGCCTTAACTCCAGCCTTATCACTATCGTAAGTGATATATACTTCTTTTGCATATCTTTTTAGAAGACTTGCATGTCCGCTTGTAAGTGCTGTTCCCAAAGATGCAACTGCATTGTCAAATCCTGCCTGATGAAGTGCTATAACATCCATATAGCCTTCACAAAGTAAAATGTATTCCCTGCGGCTTGATTTTGCAATGTTTAGTCCATATAAATTTCGGCTTTTGTCAAATATTTTCGTCTCTGGTGAATTAAGATATTTAGGTTCTCCATCACCCATAACTCTTCCACCAAATCCAATAACCCTGTTATGTGTATCCATGATAGGAAACATGGCTCTATTCCAAAATTTGTCATATGCACCTCTTACTTCATTATATGAAATAAGACCTGACTCCTTTAGAATATTATCTTCATATCCTTTGCTTCTTAGGTATTTATATAAATCATTACTGTACTGATCCGAATATCCTAAGCCAAATTTTTGCATGGTTTCATCTGTCAGTTCTCTTTTCTTGAAATAATCATGCGCCCTTTGACCTCTTGGACTTCTAAGTAATGAATAAAAATACTTTGCAGCTTCTTTATTAATTTCTAGTAAGCGACTCTTCTTGTCTGCTTCTTTTTTTTGTGCATCCGTCATCTCATGCTGTGGCAATTCTATTCCAACTCTTTGTGCAAGTTCCTGCATTGCCTCCACAAAGGTGTAATTCTCATATTGCATCAAAAATGTAAAAACATTTCCACCTGCACCACAACCAAAACAATGATACATCTGTTTACTTGGAGTAACTGAAAAAGATCCTGTTTTCTCATTATGAAACGGACAAAGTCCCATATATGAACTTCCCTTTTTCTTAAGCTTCACATAACTTCCAATGACATCTACTATATCATTGCGTGAACGTACTTCTTCAATTAGCTCATCTGAATAGTACGGCATATTTTCCTCCTGGTCTGTCAGTATCCCTTCACCTGCCACTCTAATGGCACAAAATATTCTTTAAATTTGGTGATTGCATACTGATCTGTCATTCCTGAAATATAATCACAGACAACTCTTCCTTCGTCTGTTCCTTGTTCAATCATTCGTAAAAGATTATACGGTAATTCCTGCAAATTGTCCAAATAAAAATTATATAATTGCTTAAGCATGACTTTAGCCTTTTTTTCTTCGCTCTTTGCAACCGGATTTCTGTAAACATTCTCAAACATAAATGCCCTGAATTCCTTCAAACCGTCTTCAGTTTCCTTTGACATAATGATATCATCCTTACCAAAACTGTTGGTAATAATATCATGTATAAAATGGTCAAGACGCTCCCTTGTGGAAAAACCTATGCATTTACGCAACTCTAATGGAACATCCTCCTCACACAATATCTGTGCCCGTATGGCATCATCAAAATCAGAATTAACATATGCTATCTTGTCAGAAAATCTTACAACTTTTCCCTCAAGCGTATGCGGCATGGTACTCGTCTGGTGATTTAATATTCCATCCCTTACTTCCCATGTCAGATTAAGACCACAACCATCTCTTTCCAAAATCTCAACAATACGAACGCTTTGCTCATTATGCTTAAATCCGCCTTCATATACATCATCTAACGCCGCCTCCCCTGCATGTCCGAATGGAGTATGCCCCAAATCATGACCTAAAGCTATGGCTTCCACAAGATCCTCATTTAATCTTAACGCCTTGGCTATTGTTCTTGCATTCTGTGATACTTCCAGCGTGTGGGACATTCTTGTTCTGTAATGATCCCCTTTAGGCGTAAGAAATACCTGTGTCTTGTTTTTCAGCCTTCTAAATGATTTACTATGTAATATCCGGTCCCTGTCTCTTTGAAAAACCGGTCTTATATCACATTGCGGTTCTTCTTTGTCCCTTCCTTTTGAGTTTATGCTAAGGCAAGCGTAAGGACTAAGAATTTCCATTTCTCTTTTTTCAATCTGTTCACGAATTGTCATATTCTTATCTCCTTTTAGTCTAATGTGTTCAAAAGAAAATAAGCTTACACATTTAATATTCTACATATTTTTTTATTTTCCTTTTTTCAAAGAAAATTTTTTTGCCTCTTATTGATAGATTTCTTAATTTCCTCCAATCACATTAAGTAACTGATGTAACATTACTCCTGTTATTTTATTATCATAACTGCCATAATAAAACTCGTTATCTTTAACTAAAATACATCCAACCCAATCACCATATGGAGTTTCCTGTTCTATTACTTCTTTAAAATTCTTATATGACCTTATTGTAAAATATGCATCATAATCCTTAAAATCTTCAATGTCATAATCCACTTCGCCAAATGTATTTTCCAATCCCGTTATAAGATTCTTTCCACATTCAGTATAACCTGTGACGTTCTTACTATATGCACATTCATCAGCCCAGTCTTCATCCCACAATATAAAAACTTCATCATCCATCCAGTATCTTTTACATTCAAGCTCTTTTACATTTCTGAATGAATTATATTCAGTTCCCGCCATTTGCAAATATGATAAATCATCACCATTTGAATAAATTATATTATTCATTGAAAATTTTAATAACGAATTATCTTTTTGTCCTTTCTGACTTATATATCCCAAAGGACATCCCTCTTCATCATAATTTAGATTATCACTCACCGGAACATATACAGCATCATTACATTCAATAGGTCCTAAAACAAAATCATCTGTCATCGCCTCAGCCACAATGCTGTATTGAAGTTTTTCATTATTTTTATCTGCACAATATTTTCCTGTCACAAAAAATCCTATAATCACTACTCCTGTAATAAGAATTATTCTATATATCCTCTTCTTTATATCGGTATATTTTACCTTAGTCTTAACAAACTCCGCCGGCAGTTTATCTTCCGTAAGAATTCTCCCTGGTTTAGGGCCATACATACACACACTATAATTAAATGCCAGTAATGCCACATTAATTGCAAATATTACAATTATAAGATTACATCCCAATGCTTCCCAGCCCCTTGGAAGATTGCATAAAAGCATAACATCTAAAACACTCGATATTCTATCCCTTAATTGCACATCCACCATATTTTTTGCAGTCTTTGAAATAATTGTGCATACTATCATAAAGAAAATACTATCCAAAATAAGATAACAAATCCATTTGTTCCATTTTTTAATTATAATTAACGGAAACAATGAAAAAATATATGAAATCATCAAAATCCATGTAAAAATATATGCCCACTTTTCCAAAAATGTTGTTCCATATGCCTGTCCTAAATATTCCATTAATCCAAGTTTATTAACATTTCCCCAACCTGATACTTTTGAAATAAGCATAAGTATCTTTATGACTGTCCATGTCAAAAAGAAAAGTATCACATAACTCCTAAGGAGATATTTTACTTTTGTCCTGCTATTTATTGCCAGCTGATTTGATAAAAATTTACCATTGACTGCTAAAGTTCTTAGAAGATAAAATGCAAGAAAAAATCCGAAAAATACAGCAACTCCACCTACGCCTCCCATGAATGTATTCACAAATCCCATTACCAAAAATGAAATACCAACTGATATCAGAAAATGTGAAATACTTCCATCAAGACTGCTGGACATAATATAAAATTTTTTCATCTTATGCCTCCATTTTCCATCCAGACAACTCTGTCTGCCAGTAATTCCATTTCATGTTCATGATGCGATGAAAATAGAATAGACAAATCATGATTTATCTTATAATCAAATATCATATTCCAGATTTCATTTCTTGATTCTTCATCAAGTCCTTTTGTAGGTTCATCCATAACCAAAATATCCGGATTTCTGCTAATAGCAATTATAACCAGAAGTTTCTTTTTCATATCCGCCGACAACATTCTTACTTTCATATCGCTATTAATTCCAAAATCTTTGAATCTCTTTAGACAATCCTCCACCGAAAAAAAAGGCTCATATTTATGTATCTCCCTGATTATCTTCTTTCCCGTCATCTCTTCATTAAAATTAATGTCATCATATACAACCGATAACCTTCGCCTGATACCACTCTCATCCTCATACATTTCCTTATTGAAGTATAAAATCTTTCCGGCATCAATTTGCTTTGCGTTTCCTATTAATTCAATCAGAGCAGATTTTCCAGAACCACTTTTCCCTTTTAAAACAACAAGTTCCCCGTCTTTTAATTTGAAATTAATATTTTTTAATACAAAATTCCCCTGCCTGAAATAGACATTCTTTAATTCAAGGACATTCATACGCATTACCTCGTTATAACACAAAAGAGGAAAACCCCATCCGGTTTTCCTCATATAATGCAGGAGATGGGACTTGAACCCACACGATATTGCTACCACAGGCACCTGAAGCCTGCGCGTCTGCCAATTCCGCCACTCCTGCGAACAATGACTATTCTATCTTATTTTGTAAGTCCTGTCAATCCCTAATTTTATAATTCTAACTTATTTTTTATAATATATTTATCTTCAAATTCAAAATCCTGCATTGGCTTGCCAAAATAGAATCCTTGAACATATCTAATACCCATTGCTTTTACAATATCTAATTGTTCCTTGGTTTCTACCCCTTCCGCACAGGTATCAACTCCGATTACTTTTGAAAGTTTATGTGACATCTCAACAAAAACACTAGAAAAATCATCCTTTGCAATGTTTTCAATAAAACACCTGTCTATCTTAATCATGTCCATAGGCAGCTGTCGTATTCTGTCAAGTGATGAATATCCTGTTCCAAAATCATCCAATGCAATTTCTACTCCCAGTTCCTTAATTTTTGCAAGAATTTTCTGAAGCCTTTTTGTATCTGAAATCGCAATACTTTCTGTAATTTCAAGCCGCAAATTAGATGGATTAAGACCTGAAACCGCAAGCACATTTCGGATTTTCTTAAAGAAATCATCCTGCATAAGCTGAATTACCGATATGTTAACATTAACTTTATATTCAGGATGCCCCATATCATTCCAATGTCTGCATTTTTTTGCCGCTTCCATAATGACATGATTACCTATTGGAGTAATAAGCCCTAGATATTCTGCCAGCGGAATAAAATCATCCGGTTGCAAAAAGCCAAGAGTCTTAGAATTCCATCTGACCAGTGCTTCTGCACCGCAGCATTTATTTCCGGGTTTTTCCAAATCTATTATAGGCTGATAATAAACTTCAAATTCACTACCGGAATTCATCACAACACTTCGCATATTCATTTCAATATCTAAGCGCCTTGCACTTCCTCTTTCATCCTCTTCACTATAAAATTCTATACAGTTTTTCCCTTTTCGCTTTGCCGTATACAATGCCATGTCTGCTTTTCTTATTGCATCATCAACTGTATTTGCATCTGTAGGGAAGAAAGCAATTCCAATACTACTTGTGCAATAATAAGAATCTCCCTTTAAAATCCATGGATTATTAAAAATATGCATTATTTTATTGCATACTCTCTCAAGAGTTTCTTTATCAGTTTTCTCAAGAATAACAATAAATTCATCTCCACCCATGCGATAACATTGTCTGTCAATCTCTTCTATTTTAAGCAATGAATTCGAAATTGCCTTTAACAATATATCACCGCACTGATGCCCTAATCCGTCATTAATATTTTTAAAATCATCCAAATCAATATATAATACAGCACCTTCAACAGATGAAATCTCAGCTTTCCGTATAAATCGCTCTAAATCCTGCTCGCATCTCATTCTATTATATAAACCTGTAAGGAAATCATTGTTAGCCTGATTTTCAATTTTTTCCTGATACATCTTCTTGTCTGTAACATCATATATTATGCATAAAAGCACTTTTCTGCCATCAACCCAGCTGATTTGGTTTCTATAGATATCAAACCATTTTTCTTCATCAAAAGAATATACTTCCTCATAATTTCTGATTAATTCTTCATCACATTCTGTTAACAGGGTTTCTTCAAGTTTATTTTCTTTATATGCATTAATATATATATCCTGTAATTTACTGTTTTTAAACAGAATTTTCTTAAGGTGCGTATCCAAAACACATATTCCACAGCCAATATTGTCCAAAATGGATTCCAAAAAGACATATGAGCTTACCATTGAATTTCTTTCCAGACGCTTTACCAAAACACTTTGAATAATTCTTTTTACATCACTTAAATACCTTACATCTGTGGTATCCCATATTTTTTCTTTCTCAGTTTCATAAAAACATAAATACATCGTAACTTTGCCATTTATCTCAACAGGCAAAAAAACAGCAGCTGACATATTATATCTTTCAAAGAACTTAATGAAACTCTCAGGTTTAATCGTATTCGAGGAAATCATATATGGATTTTCTGTAAAAAAAGGAACGTCTTCCTTAGGCACATTTAAGAATTCATTGATAAATTTGTAATTTTCCTCAGAAACATATTCACAAATCATATCAACATAGGTTCTATCACCATTAATTTTATACAAACATCCACCTGCTATTCCAAGCATCCTGCAGGCTTTTTCCAGCACCTTATCAACAATTCCTGTAAAACTATCTTCTGATTCCAATGATTTTACAATCTCCATCATTGATTCATTTCTTTCCAACTGTTCCTCTAATAACCTGTAAGATTCCTTTTTCTCTTCGTTTCTTTCATATGTATTTATCTCATTAAGTGTAACAATCATCAGATGTCTTGTTATTATGCTTAAAAACTCTGTAATTACATATAAATCCTTTTCTTTGCAACAGGATATATATTCAGGTACCTGACCATTTCCATTATCGTTAACCGCAACAAGAATCCATGTAATCTGAAATGCATTTTCAATTTTTTCTTTAATCACACAAACCTTTATACATTCATCAATATCTTCCTCAATTACATTTTCAAGGATAGATTCATTGAGTCTTAACAACATAGACATAATTACATCTTCCGTAACATATTTATGTATATATTCCAATTCCCTCTTTGTACCATAAGACTTTGTGACAACTCCATCTGTGTTACATATACATGACAAATATACCCCATTCACCCTGCAAACATAATCCTGAACCTGCTGCAATAAATCTTTGTCAATCAATGAGATTTC
Source organism: Agathobacter sp. (assembly GCA_036308125.1). Taxonomy (GTDB): domain Bacteria; phylum Bacillota; class Clostridia; order Lachnospirales; family Lachnospiraceae; genus Roseburia. The sequence continues at coordinate 23,454 of JAXJWH010000064.1, read as the reverse complement.
TTTTATATTTTTTTGTTTTTTTCCCATTCCTTTTTGAAATGCCATATAAAAACGCCTTCCCCAATCAATTGATGTTAATTTGCATTAACATCAAACCCTAATTATTTGTAAATAGAAATCTTTTTGCATACATGTTTCCTGCAATAATTTCATATCTTTGTTTAATCTCAAATATTTTCTCACAAGTCCTAATTCATTGGTATACATGATAATTATGCCATTTTTAACAAGAATCTCTTTCGATTTTCTAAAGAATTTTTCATATAAACTATCTATTTCTTCTTTTGTTTTCTTTCCTCTGACCGGCATATTAGTAATAATTTCATCAAATTTATAATCATGCTTAAAATCAAAAAAATCTCTATGAATGTAATTTGCATTAAGACCTGCAAGTTTTGAATTCTCCCTTGCTTTTTCTATTGCTTCTCCAAATATATCCGTTCCATATATTTCTCTTAATTTTAATTTCTTATCTCTTTCTATAAGCATTGTTCCAACACCGCAGAAAGGATCAATAACCTGCGCTTTTTCCTTTAAGTATGGAGCTGACAATTCCATAATTAATGCCGCTGTTGATGGATTAATGGATGCTGATATAAAATTCTTACGATATAAAAATCTATCATCCTTTAATGTGTTAAGTTTCAGACAAGGGAAAAAATTTCCCTCTTTTGTCGCTATAAGCTTTATTTCCACCTCATAGTCACCTGGCGAATTAACCATGCTTCCATTTGAAATATTATCCAGTTCATTTGCTAATTTCTTTGAAAATTCACTTCTTTCTTCCAAAGACATCATACTCTTACAATCAATTCTATAATAAAAAGTATCACCGCCGGTGTGAAGTTCCGATAAAATTGAATACATATCAGAATCCCACAACTGATTTGCCGCTTTCTTAGGCTCACCGGAAATTAATCCCTTTATTCCTAATGGAAAAACCAATTCCCTATATGTTCTTATTTTCTTAATTTTTTCAATATCATCAGTCTTAACCAATACTCCCAAAGGATGTACCTTCGCCTCAGCAAAATCTATGGAACGTCTTACAACTTCCCTTTGATTTCTATTTGTAAATAATAAAATCTCTCTCATGGTATTACCATAAGAAAATTTATGTCGGGATATCCCTTTATATTTTATTATTATTTTTCTAAGGCATCTTATCTCTTCATCAATATGTTTTCTGTTTTCTGTTGGAATATCACCATTGGTAAGTTCCTTAAGTCTTGCTTCAAAATAATCTACTTTTGATGACACATCCAGCTTCAAAAGTGCCATAAGATATGAACTTCTTACAAATAATGTATTCTCTTTGTCATATGCTTCCATCAATTCAGGCAACGCACTATTCCATTCCAGGTCACCTAATAAAAGTGCTGCATTTTTTCTTGTTTTAGCATCATCACTTTTAAGGAAAGAAACTATAACATCCTCACTTCCATCAAGAAGATTTTCCAAGATATCTCTCTTTGATTCATCCTTTATTATCTTTCTAATTTCACTTAAATTTGAACGTACATTTTTCTGTTCTAATAATTCTTTTACTAATATTTCCAATATTATCTCCTTATTTCAGTCAGGACTGTAAATCCATATTTATTTATCTTATATATTTTATCGAATTTCATCAGTTTTTACAAGATACCATATTTGCAATAACAAAAATATTTGTAACTTAACCTTTATAAGAAACATTATATGTAAATTTTATTCCCTACAAATAAAAATTTCAAGAAGTTTTACCTAAAAAATGCAAGTTTACTTAAAAAACTGCATAAAAAAGAGTGCATACAAAAATGCACTCTTAAAACATCTATAAAATTCTATGAACCCATCCTTCTGGTGCTTCAATCTTGCCCATCTGAATTCCTGTAAGTGTATCATATAATTTCTTAGTGATTGGTCCCATCTCTTCCATTCCGCTTGGGAATACAATCTCTTTACCATGATCAACAATCTTACCAACAGGAGAAATAACTGCTGCTGTTCCGCAAAGACCACACTCAGCAAAATCTCCAAGCTCTGAGAATTTAACAGGTCTATGTTCAACTGTAAGTCCAAGGTATTTCTCAGCAACTTCCATAAGAGAACGACGTGTAATTGAAGGAAGAATACTGTCTGACTTAGGTGTAACAAATTTTCCATCCTTTGTGATGAAAATGAAGTTAGCTCCACCTGTCTCTTCGATATATGTTCTTGTTCCTGGATCAAGATACATATTCTCATCGTAACCCTGATTATGAGCATCTACAATTGCATGTAAGCTCATAGCATAATTTAATCCTGCTTTGATATGTCCTGTACCATTTGGAGCTGCTCTGTCAAAATCTGAAACTCTGATTGTAAGTGGCTTTGCGCCGCCCTTGAAATATGGTCCAACAGGAGTAACAAATGCTCTGAACTGATACTCATCTGCTGGTTTAACACCGATTACAGAATTTGTTCCCATCATGTATGGTCTGATATATAATGTTGCACCAGAACCAAAAGGTGGTACCCATGCTGCATTAGCCTTAACTAATTCATCAATTGCTTCTACAAATCTCTCCTCTGGGAATACAGGCATCTCAAGTCTCTTTGCAGAATCCTTAAGTCTTGCTGCGTTTAAGTCAGGACGGAAACATACGATATGACCATCCTCTGTTGTATATGCCTTAAGACCTTCAAATACTGTCTGTGCATACTGAAATACACACGCACACTCATTTAATACAATATTTGCATCTGTTGTGAGTTCACCGTCATCCCATTTTCCATCTTTATAGTTGGACACATAACGGTAATCCGCCTGCATATATCCAAAACCTAAATTGGCCCAGTCAAGATCCTTTTTTTCCATAATAAATTTCCTCCGTTTCTTTACGGCTTCGATTATAACTGTCTGTTATATAAAATCGAGTCTATTATTCTTACAATTATTCTAGTACAATAATTTACGTTTGTCTATATTGCTACAAAAATTTACTATTGTAATAAATTATACTGATTATAACTATAAATTACATCAAGAAAAATAAATATAATCAGAAAGTATAAATTATTTATAAAATTCCTTGACCTCACCCACAAAATATAATGAACCAAAAAGAATATTTTTATTTTTTACTGATAAATTATCCAATGCATCTTTTAAATTTAATGCTTCGTTAACCATAACACCCTGTTCATTTATATAATCCTTCAGCTTCAATGCATTTAATGCTCTTTCACTTTCCACTGTAACAGTTGTAAAACTCTCTGCCAAAGGAATAAGGATGTCAACCATCTCTTCATAATCCTTATCTGCCATAACACCCATTATAAAATGGAATTTCTCATTAGGATAAAGACTGCAAAGACTTTCCTTTAACGCTAAAACACCGTTACTGTTATGAGCCCCGTCTATCATAAGAAAAGGGTTATTACTAATTAATTCCATTCTTCCAGGCCAGCTTGCACTACATAATCCGGTTTTTATAAATGCCATAATATCGCCATCATCCATGCCTTTTTCCTTAAGAATAATCTTAGCTCCCAAAGCAGCAGCTGATGCATTCTCCCACTGATGAACGCCTTTGATTTTTAATGGTAATTTACTTACTTTTTCTATGTCTTCATCTTTTACTATTTCAATATTGTCAATACCTTCTTCACCGGCCTTTTTATGTATAACCTCAAGAACTTCATTTTGTTGTCTTTCTATTACTAAATTAGTTCCTTTTTTAATAATTCCGGCTTTTTCCTTTGCTATATCCTTAATATCATTTCCTAATATAGCCATATGGTCATAGCCAATCTTTGTAATCACTGATACTTTAGGAATTCCAACACAATTAGTTGAATCAAGTCTGCCTCCAAGTCCTGTTTCCAAAATAACAATATCACATTTATTTTCCACAAAATACATTACAGCCATGCAAAGGCAATAATCAAACATTGTAGGATTTACACCAAATTCCATATTTAAAAGCATATTCCCAAGTCTTTTAACCTCTTCCTTTGGAATATATTCACCATTTACGGTAATTCGTTCTTCAAAATCCACAAGATGAGGAGATGTAAACACTCCAACCTTCATTCCACTTTCTTTTAAAATACTGCTCATAAATGCACAAACAGAACCCTTTCCGTTAGTTCCTGCAACATGAACAAATTCCATGTTTTGTTGTGGATTTTCTAATTTTTCCAACATTTTCTTACTTACTTCAACTCCAGGCAGATTACCAAACCTTCTGGAATTTTCTATTTTATTTCGAACCTCTGAATATGAATACATACTACGTCCTTTATTATATTATTTATTACTCTGCTCTGTTCCCGAAAGCTCATATACTAAAACAGGATAATTTGTTGATACAACTGAAAAAATCTGTTGCGCAGCATCCTTTGGTAAATTAACACAACCATGAGAACCACCGGTTTTATAAATTGTTCCACCAAATTTCTGGCGCCATGTTGCATCATGCATACCTATATTTCCATTAAATGGCATCCAGTATTCAACAGGTGTCTCATAATCATCGCCCCTTAATACGGCATCTTTCTCAGTGTATGTAATTCCAAAAGCTCCTGCCGGTGTTCCGCAATCTTTTGATGTATTACCTGAAACAAAATCTGTTTCCATAACTAATAATCCGTTTCTATATAAGAATAAATGCTGAGCTGTAAGATTAATCTCTACATACGAATCTCCATAATCATTAGCCCCATGACTATTTGCAGTCATACTGTAATTTAAATCCCTTGTAATTTTCTCACCAGATGTAATCTGATTAATAATCTGATTTTTTTCTGTTTCAAAATCAATCTTCCATCCATAATGACTATTTGAAATAGTAACCATTCTGTTATTATATGAAGTTTTTAATCTTTTGCTTGCATAACATGTATTATATTTTGATGCAAGTGAAGTTACATATTCGCTTACTTTTTCTTCATTTATTTTTACAGACTGATTTTTTCCAAGATAAAACCAGTCTCCAAAAGTATTTACATCCAAAACAAAATTATCATTTCCAACAGTGTAATTAATTGCTGATTTAGCATATTTGTTAAGTTTTTTGACAGCTTTATTAAGTTTCTTATTATCAGAAGTTATTGTAGGCTGAACATATCCGCCTGTTTCTTCAATGGAATATTCATCCAAAACACCTTCAATTGCTGACATGACTCCTTCTTTTAAAACGTCCCTGTCTATCTTTGTACCCATTACTTCCTTTACGACTGTAAATCCATCATTTTTATCATATTCAGATACTGTCGCATTAACAGGTGCAACCTGCATATCCTCCTGCATACAGTGTAATACATCAATTGCCTTATCTAATTTCTTTTCATCATAATTTACAATTGTTCCACATTCCAGATTATCATTGACAAATACCCCTTTTATCCATGTTAAAGGATTCTGTTTTTCTATAAGACCTTGAACTGTATCATCCCAATGTAATTTTAAATCAATATCCTGACCTTTAATTTCATCATCAGTTCCATCTCTTTCTATTACATGCAGTGCATATCTTGAAATATCATCTTCCCATGTTAACTTAACTTTATCTGCTGAAAAACCCGAAACATCAACTCCATTAAGGGTTGTATTTATATAAAAATGATTTGTAAAATACAAAGAAAACCCTAAATATGCAAGTCCAACCGTTAATACTATTCCCCCAAGAACATAAGGTAAAATACTTCTCTTCTTTTTCTTCCATTTCACTGTGTTTTTTACTTCTTTACTCACTTTATTCCCTCTCTTCATCATTAGTCACACACTACATACATTATACGCATATAAATCAGAAAGTCAAAAATAATATTAAAATTAATATATCTGTAAAGATTTTGTTGTATTTTTGCACAAATGTTTACAAAGTATGAAATTAAGTTTTTAAGATTTTTATAATAATTCTTAAGATTTTTTAAAGATAATTGTACCTTAAAGTTTACTGTGATATAATTCTGTTTAAAACAAAACGTATTATATAATAAATATGAGGGATGAAAATGAATCAATTAAAAAAGAAGGTTTTCAGATTCTATGAAAACTACAAACACTTACTTATTTTACTGTACTTTGTTGTATATATGATTTGGTTTGGATACGTTGAGAAAGTCAACACTACACATTTTCATGTTATACACTTAAAGCTTGATGACTACATTCCGTTTTGTGAATACTTTGTTATTCCATACATAATGTGGTTTGGATATGTTGCGTGGGGAGTTGCATATACTGCATTTCATGACAAGAAGGATTTTTACAAATTATGTATCTTTTTGTATACCGGAATGACTTTATTTTTAATCATTTCCACAATATACCCTAATGGACATTATTTAAGACCATATTATTTCTCACATCACAATTTTTGCACAACACTTTGTGAATGGTTATATTCAACAGATACATCAACCAACCTTTTTCCAAGTATTCATGTGTATAACTCACTTGGAATCCATTTCATGGTTATGCATTGCAAAGACTTTAAGGATAAGAAAGTTATCAAATTTATCTCCTGGGTTTTATGTATAAGCATTATTTTATCAACAATGTTTATAAAGCAGCATTCAGTTTTTGATGTTGGAACTGCATTTTTATTAGCTTACATAATGTATAAGGTTGTTTATGCTAAATCCGCAATCAAGGAAACAGTTAAGGAATCTCGTACATCCAAAGAACTTAAGAAAATACAAAAAGGGCTTAATTAAGCCCTTTTTTCTATCCATTTTAATACATCATTATAAACAACTTCCCTGCCAATTTCATTTATAATTTCATGACGGTATCCCTGATATAATTTTACTTTTAAATCAGTTTTTCCTGATTTTTTAAACATGCTATATACCTTCTTGACACCTTTTCCCAGATTTCCAACAGGATCATCATCTCCTGAAATAATCAAAACAGGTAGGTCTTTATCTATTCTATCTACATTTTTCTGCTTACAGCTGAATAAAACAGCCTCAAATAATCCCTGATAACCATTTAAAGTAAATTTAAAGCTGCAATATTTATCACTATTGGAAAGTCTAACAATATTTTCATCTCTGGTTATCCAGCTGTTTGATGTGTCTTTACCTGATAAATCAAATTTTCTGTATGGCTTATCATGCATCAGATTCTCCACCAGATTGCTTATATATTTGTCACCTTTAAACTTCTTTAATATTTTCACAAAGGAAACTGCTACTTCATTTCTTATTCTTGGACTGTATCCTGTTCCACAAATTATTGCTCCGCTTAGTCCTTTACTGTAAAATGCAAGATATTTTCTAAGTAAATATGAACCCATGCTGTGTCCAAATATAAAATATGGCACACCCTCGTTATCTTTCTGAGTGATTTTTCTTAATTTATGTATATCCTGAACCAGTATGTCACTTGGATTCTTTTTTGAAAAATAACCAAAACAATCTTCATCTAAAACCGATTCCCCATGTCCTAAATGATCATGTCCCACTACCATATAGCCATTTTCCACAAGAAAACCAGCAAAATCCTCATATCTTCCGATATATTCAATCATTCCATGCACAAGCTGAATTATTCCTTTGTATTCCTTTGAATCCGGCATCCATTTTATATAGTGTATTTTTGTCTTACAGTCATTTGATAAAAATGTATTTTCTTCTTTAATCATGTATTCCACCCTTTACTCTTGTGATTCTGTCTCAAACTGTGAACAATCAAAAATCTCCTTCAGCTTGTCCATAATCTCAGTTTCCTCTTTTCTTTGTGTCTTTAATTCTTCCGCCATATCTTCTAATTGAAGTTTATTTCTCTCTTCAAACTTCAAAACCTCATCCTCTGCATTTTTAATTCCAAGTATCTGATCTTTAAAATCATCAATATCCTGTGAAAATTCCCTCATGGACATTGAATCAACATATTTTAATGTGTTTTGACATTCTTTCATATGTTTTACAGCAGAAACATTACTTTCTTTTAAGTTCTTTACAATATTTGTAATACAATCTTCAAGATTTGAAACTTTAGCATCTGTTTCCTCAATCTGCTTATTCATATTTGAAATCAAAACTTCATATGCCCCGGCAAAATTTCTTATCTCCTCAGCCGCACTTACAAACTGCTTTCCTGATTCTCCCATTCTGCCTGCTTCTATTGCAGCATTTAATGCCAAAACTCCCATTTGCTTGCAATTTGCAGACATCATCTTTAATTGTTCCAGATATAACTGGTTCTGACTTTTTATCTCCGAAGCCAGCTCACTTAATTTCTTTGAAGGGGTTGTAAAATGTTTATTTCCTTCTACAACCACCTGACTGCTTTTATTTAATTCTTCGAGTTTATCTTTAAGATTTTTATATTCAGATTCTGCCGTTTGCATCTGCTCTTTATAATCTGATATATCATGCATTAACGATGCTTCAGTCTCAACATTTGTTGTTCCAAATTCAATTACAGATTCCACATTATTTTTCACCTGAACAATCTCTGTATCAAGCTGTTTTCTTGAACCCTCAATCGATGTAGTACCTGCATTATAAGTTTTCTTAGCATCTTTAACTTTATCCAGATAACCTTCAAACTCCTCAAGTTTTTCCTTAAGTATTTTTACCTCTTCAGCGCTAACCTTATTCTTCCCGCCAAACATGAATTCCCTCCATATTACTTTGTCTATTGATAATTTTGAATTTCAAATTGTAAACTTTCCGTATCCCTAAAATTATTTATCTTAGGAGAATATATAATTGAAATCTTTATATTATTATATCGACCTGATAAAGCGTCTTCTACTTCCTTTTCTCCAAATTTTTCTCTTAAATAATTCAAGAAACCATCTATATCTCCGAAATAAATTGCAGATACCGTATAACCATCTTCAGACATCAGATTAAATTTTAACACATTCTGGTTTTTCCCTATAATCCACATTCTGCTAATGCTCATATTTTTGTCTGCAAAAACAGGCTTTGGATTTGACTTTCCAAAAGGAGCTAAAATTTCAAATTCCCTTACCAGATCCATGGTAACATAACTTAAAGGCATCGGAACATCAATTTTTACTTTTTCAACCAAATCCTCTTCTGTCAATTTAGAATATTCATTAAGACACCTTCTAAATTCATCTATATTTTCCTCAGGCAAAGAAAGTCCTGCTGCCATTGGATGTCCTCCAAATTTACTTAGTAAATCTTTACATTTACATAATTCATCATACATTGAATATGCTTCTATAGATCTTCCTGAGCCTTTTGCACCTTCTTTTGCCTTGGTTAAAATATATGTAGGTTTATTATAAGCCTCCCTTATTCTACCTGCTATAATTCCTGCTATACTTTCATGCACATCAGGCAAATATATGACAATTACAGTATCTTTTTCATATCCGTTTTCTTCATATACCTTTTTAGCTTCTTCCACACCCTTAAGGGTAAGCTCTTTTCGTTCATCATTAAGGGCAACCAGCTCATTAGCAATTTCTACTGCCATATCCATGTTATCCGACATGAATAATTTCAATGCATTTTTTGCAGTATCAAGTCTTCCGCTGGCATTAATACATGGCCCCAGCACAAAACCAAAATGATAACTGTCAATCTGTTCCGGAACAAGTCCGCACTGAGCAATAAGGGCTCGCATACCAATATTTTTAGTATTATGTATCCTTTTTAATCCTTCTTTTACAAGAATTCGATTCTCATCCGTAAGATTCATAATATCCCCAACTGTAGCAAATGCAACATTTTCAAGAAATTCATCTGCTTTTTCTACTCCGATTCCCATTGCTTCATAAAGTAACTGCACGACTTTCCATGCCACAGCAGCTCCACATAATTCTTTGTATGGATATTTACATTCCACCTGATGCGGATTTACAATTGCATCAGCTTTACTTCTTAAATATACCTTTTCATTATTTATCTCCTCAAAAGGAATCTCGTGATGATCCGTTACAAGGATGCACATTCCTAATTCCTTTGCATGCTTAATTTCATTCATTGCCGCAATTCCATTATCGCATGTTAAAATAGTATCAATTCCATCCTCATATGCATCATCTATAAGCCCGATATTTAATCCATAACCATCCTTTATTCTATCTGGAATAACAGCATCCACATTTGCATTGCACTGTCTTAATGCTTTAAGCAAAATGTATGTTGACATTACTCCATCTATATCATAATCTCCAATTATTCTGATTTTTTTATTATCAAGAATTTTTTTCTTAAGAATAGTTATTAAAATGTCAGAATCCTTCAATAAATGCGGATCGTATAAATCTGACATTCCACCATTTAAATATCTGTTTATGCCTTCATCTTCTATTACATCCCTGTTTCTTATTATTCTCGCAGTCACCTGGTCAATGCCATATTTTTGACCTATTCCCTTAAAATCTGCCTTTTTATTAATTACAACCCATTTTTGCATACTCAACCTGTTCTAGTATTAGCCCTTGTGGCGGAACAGTATATCCCGCCTGGCTACGCTCCTTACTTTCTAATATTTCAATAATTCCTTCAGGATTTCTTCGACCATCTCCAATTTCAATAAGTGTTCCTGTCATTATTCTAATCATATTCTGTAAAAACCCATCCCCTTTATACTTAATTTGAATTTCTCCCGGCAATTTTACTATTTCAATACTGTAAATAGTTCTTACTGTAGATTTCTTCATTTTTTTATTCCCACAAAATGCTTTAAAATTATGGGTTCCAATCAGATATTTTGCAGCTTTTTTCATTTTATCAACATCTAATTCCATATCATAATCATACACATATTTTCTTTCAAACACATTTGAAACATTTCCCGTATGAATTCTATACATATATGTTTTTGAAATTGCATTATATCTGCTGTGGAATCTTTCATTTACTTTTTGTATATGTGTTACAGCAATATCCTGTGGCAAATATTTATTAATATATTCAAAAATATATTCCATGGAATATTCATCTTCCATATGAAAATTAGCCACCTGCCCTTTCGCATGAACTCCGGCATCCGTTCTCCCTGAACCTATAACCATAACTTCATGGCCACACATACTTTCAAGGATACTTTGCAGTTTTCCCTGAATTGTATCTTTAGTAGATTTCTGAACCTGCCACCCCTTATAGCGTGTGCCGTCATATTCTACTTTTATCATATAATTAGTCATATATTTCTCCGTTCTGCATTTTCCCCTGTTATGAATAACAATTATATTATAATTCTGCAATGCGTGTTATTGCAACATAAATAGCAGATATTTCATACCAGGTTTTATAATCCACAACTCCGGTAACCGGCAGTCCAAAAATACTTTGAAATTTCTCAACACTCGCCTTGGTTCTTGGCCCGTAAATTCCATCAGGTGTTACTTCTATAACCTGAGGATAGGTTTTTGATATTCGGCTTAATTGTTCCTGTATTACCCGGACTTTTTCCCCTGTAGCTCCCAGTGACAAATCATATCCCGGCCATGATGAAGGAATTCCCGAAATTCCTGAGGCAGTATTAATATACATATCACTGCCGTAATAATACCTTAATATATCTATAGTGGAATATCCTCTGTCACCAAGATATTTAGACCCCCATTGTGTCATCCAGTTAGGGCAGCTTACTTTTTGTCCATCACAGTATTGTGTCAAAATAGGTTGCTTTACATTAGGTCTTGATAAATAATTCTCAAACACTTCATTAACAATATCACTAATATTTTGATATACATTTCTTCCATATACAAATTTATGGTCAAATGCAGTTGATGATGTAATTGTAAAATTATATCCTTTTCCTCTGTACCATTCTGTATAAACCCTGTTGAGAGTAAATGACATTATTGCCAGAATATTTGCTCTTATTGTATTTGCCGGCCAGGTCGCATATATCTCACTTGACGCAACATTTTTTATATAATCTTTGTACCTTACATAATAATCCTTTGCCGTTGTATCTGTTGGAACTCCGTCATGCACTACAATATATTCCGGAATTACCACTCTGCTTAATACAATCTCGCCTGTTTCGTTTACCGTTTTCACTTCGCTTTCCGGTATTTTTGCAGGATAATCTCCATATAAAGTATTAACAGGAATTACAATGTCCCAAATGTTATTTTTTTCATCCTGTTCTCTTAATTCCACATCCTGTAAAGATATTTCATCCGGCATAACATCAATTCCGGATACAACAAAATCACTATACCCTTCTGCCTGAACCTGTATTGTATATTCAGCATAGGGCTGTAATTCAGAAGGTTCCATGGAATATTCCAGCGGAGGTGTTGATAAATTATCAATTTCACAACTTCCAGATTCATCTGTCGTCAATTCTTCAAATGCCACACCTGTATTTCCTGTAACAAAAAATTTAACTTTAGCATACTTAATTGGCTTAAACCCATTTTTTGTCCTTACATTAACTATAAGTTTGCCTTTCTGACTCATATATATTCCTGACTATATGCTTAGTATTATTATATGCCAATTATCCCAAAAAGACACTTACATTTTTTATTTTCTACCTGTCCCTTTTCATTAAATGCACTTGCGATAATTAATTAATCTTTGTATAATAATATAAAAACATAAAAAGCGAGGTATTTTTAATGCATACATTTCAACAGTTCCCAATCGATTCTGTAGAACTTAATCCTTTTACAAAAATCGGAAAGGAGTGGGCACTTGTTACTGCCGGGGATAAAACAAAATATAACACAATGACTGTAAGCTGGGGTGGTCTTGGTGTTATGTGGGGAAAAAATGTTGTATACATTTTCATCCGCGATTCTAGATATACTAAAGAATTTATTGATAACGGTGATTTCTTTACACTTTCATTTTTAGGTGAGGAACATCGTGACAAATTAAATTATTGTGGTTCTCACAGCGGTAAAGATGAAGACAAATTCAAAGCATGTGGATTAACACCAGTATTTACACATAGCATCCCATATCCTGACGAATCAAATTTTGTTTTCATGTGCAAGAAAATGGCTGCTGTTCCAATCAACAGTGATTCATTTACTGATTCATCCCTTGATGATAAATTCTATTCAGACAATGACTACCACACAATGTATGTTGGTGAAATAATCGACATATTAGCAAGATAATCACATATCATTTTATTACAAAAACCACAGGGCAACCTGTGGTTTTATATTTTCAAATCTATATTTAATTTAGTTCTTTATCTACTACATCTATAAGACTTTCAAAATCATCAATTTTAGTAACAGCAGTATTAATTGTGCCAAAACCATATGCTGCATGTATAAAGTTAACGCCGGCTGCCATACTAGAATCATAGTCACCCTGAATATCCCCTACATAAACAGCCTTGTCCAGATTATTTCTGTCTACAACAATTTTAATATTTTCAGCCTTTATTTTACTATTATTTCCAAAACATTCTATATCTTCAAAATACTTTGAGAAATTATAATAATGTAAAAATGCCTCTATATAACCTGACTGACAATTACTCACTATATATAAATGATATTTGGATTTTAATTTTTCTAATGTACTTTCTACTTTCGGATAAAGATTTCCACCATTTTTTCTTAGGTAATCATTTTCCTTTTCGCAACAAGCATGCAATAATTCCTTTTGCTTTTTCTCATCCAATTCACCAAACAAAATATTTGCAATTTCATCCATTGTCTTACCCATTACGCTATACATATCGCTTGCAGATATTTTTTTATTCTCTATACCTGCTTCCTGTAATGCGATACTCCACGAATCTGCAACCTGTCTGGCTGAATCCCATAAAGTTCCATCCATATCAAATATAATACCTTTTTTCATGATTTACCTAAAACCTCCATGCAACGGCATCACTAAAATAAACCAGTCAAATACCCAAAATTCATTTGTTTCAAAATTAATTACATTTCAAATACGTCTTTTATGCTGTCATAATGAAGGAAAATCCCCTTATCAGCAATTTCCTTAATTTCTTCATGAGTTGCAAGTTTATACCCTAAAGTCTCACTTTCCTGAAGATTAATATCGCTTTCATCAAAATCCAGCTCAAATAAATATACATCAACGAAATAATTATCTCCCTCTCCAGGATTTTCTCTTTTGTATGTAAATTTATATCCACCATTTGCATTTCTTACATCCAAACCTGTTTCTTCTAATACTTCCCTGCAAACAGCTTCTTTAGATGACTCTCCTGCCATTACTCCGCCACCTGAAACTTCCCACCAGCCTGGTGCCCATGATTTTGTCATAACACGCTGAGTAATTAAAAATTTACCATCTGCATTTTTAACAACACCTAACACTGTAAGATGATATTCTCCATCCTTTAAACACCAGTCATTTCTTTTCATTGTACGCCCTGTAGGCTGTTTATTCTCATCATAGATATCCCAAAATTCCATATTTATGCTCCTTTTCTTATTTAACTCTCGAAAATAAGTATACGAATACTTATAAGAAAAATCAAGTATTTTGCAGACAAAATAAACTCCGCCACGCATAAGTGACAGAGTTTATTAATAATAATCAAATTTATATGACTATTTATGCTTCATCAATTGCTTTTCCGATATCGTGTCTCATGTATTTATTCTCAAACTGAACCCACTCAGTTGCTTCATAAGCCTTTGCGCGAGCCTCTTTTAATGTATCAGCTGTTGCAGTAATTCCAAGTACACGACCTCCGTTTGTTACAATATCACCATTTTCATCGAATTTTGTACCTGCATGGAAACAATAGAAATCATCTTTTCCCTCAAAATTCTCAAAACCAGTAATTTTCTTTCCTTTTTCATATGCAACAGGATATCCGTCTGAAGCTAAAACTACACAAACAGTAGCTCTATCCTCAAACTGAAGATCTATTGTATCAAGTTTACCATCAACACATGCTTCCATAACATCAATAATGTCATTTTTAAGTCTTGGAAGAACAACCTGAGCCTCTGGATCTCCAAAACGTGCATTATATTCAAGAACCTTTGGTCCTTCATCTGTAAGCATTAATCCAAAGAAAATTACACCTGTAAAAGGTCTTCCCTCTGAAGCCATTGCATCTACTGTTGGCTGATAAATATGTGCCTTACAGAAAGCATCAACTTCAGGTGTATAGAATGGACTTGGTGAGAAATTACCCATACCACCTGTATTAAGACCTGTATCTCCATCACCGGCTCTCTTATGATCCTGTGCTGATGACATAATCTTAATTGTCTTTCCATCAACAAATGAAAGAACAGAAACTTCACGACCTGTCATGAATTCTTCTATTACCATAGTATTTCCAGCAGTTCCAAATTTCTTATCTTCCATAATCTCTTTAACACCGGCTTTTGCCTCTTCAAGAGTGTTGCAAATAAGAACACCTTTACCAAGAGCAAGTCCGTCTGCCTTAAGAACTATAGGCATCTTAGCTGTCTCAAGATATTTAAGTGCTTCTTCAGGATCAGTAAAATTCTCATATCCAGCTGTAGGAATATTATATTTCTTCATTAAATCCTTAGAGAATGCCTTAGATCCTTCAAGAATTGCTGCATTTTTTCTAGGTCCGAATACTTTAAGTCCTTCAGCTTCAAATACATCCACAATACCACCAACTAAAGGATCATCCATTCCAACAATTGTAAAATCAATGCTATTTTCTTTTGCGAATGCAACTAATTTATCAAATTCCATTGCACCAATAGGAACACATTCTGCTAAAGCTGCAATTCCTGCATTTCCTGGAGCACAGTAAATTTTATCTACTCTTGGACTCTTGGCAACACTAGTTACAATTGCATGCTCACGTCCGCCACTTCCAACTACTAAAACCTTCATTTTATTCCTCCTGCTAAAACATGTATATAAATTATTCTTTAATCTCAACCTTACCGTCATTCACAATAACTTTGCCATTTGCAATCAAATCAATAGCTTTTGGCATAATTACCCATTCAGCTTCTTCCATAACTCTGCGCTGTAAAATCTCAGGAGTATCTCCATTTTTTACTTCCACAGCTTTTTGTAAAATAATAGGTCCTGTATCAGTTCCTTCATCCACAAAATGAACAGTTGCACCTGTTATTTTAACACCTCTAGACAGAACACCTTCATGTACCTTAAGTCCATAATAACCTGTTCCGCAGAAAGATGGAATCAAAGATGGATGAATATTAATAATTCTATTTCTATACTGCGAAATCATCTTAGAAGGAATAACAACTAAAAATCCTGCTAAAACAACTAAATCCACGTTATAAGAATTTAACTTATCCAAAAATGCCTCATTAAATTCATCACGTGTTGAAAAATCCTTAGGTGAAATGCATACACTTTCGATACTATTCTTCTTTGCTCTCTCAAGAGCATAAGCATTACTGTTATTACTTATAACAACGGAGATTTGTGTATTTGTAATCTTGCCATCATTAATAGCATCAATAATAGCCTGAAGATTTGTTCCACCACCTGAAACACAAACAGCAATTTTTAACATAAATCTACACCCTTTTCACCGTCAACGATTTTACCAACTACATATGGAGTATCTCCAGCTTCCTTCATTGCAGCCATTGTCTTATCCACATCAGCAGGATCTACGGCAACAATCATACCAAGTCCCATATTGTATGTATTATACATCATCTCTTCTTCTACATTTCCTTCACGAGCCATCATTGTGAAGATTGGTGGAATTGGATAGCTGTTCTTTTCGATAACTGCTCTCTTTCCTTCTGGTAACATACGAGGAATATTCTCATAGAACCCACCACCTGTAATATGACTACAAGCTTTAATTCTTACTCCGCTTTCTTTTACATTCTTAAGAGCTTTAACATAAATTCTTGTAGGTGCAATTAATGCCTCACCAAGTGTTGTTCCTAATTCATCATGGTATGTCTCTAAAGTTTCCTTATCCATATTAAAAATCTTACGAACTAAAGAAAATCCGTTTGAATGAACTCCTGTTGAAGCCATTCCGATAAGAACATCACCATCTTTAACGTCTTCGCCTGTAATGATATCCTTCTTATCTACAACACCAACTGCAAATCCGGCTAAATCATATTCATCCTCTGGCATTAATCCTGGATGTTCTGCTGTCTCTCCACCAATAAGTGCGCATCCTGACTGCTTACAGCCTTCTGCTACGCCGCTTACAATTGTTGCAATTTTTTCTGGATAATTCTTTCCACATGCTATATAGTCAAGGAAAAATAATGGTTCACCGCCTGCACAAGCTACATCATTTACACACATAGCTACGGCATCGATTCCAATTGTATCATGTTTATCTAAAAGGAATGCAAGTTTAACTTTTGTTCCACATCCATCAGTTCCAGATAAAAGTACAGGATTCTCCATCTCTTTAATTTTATCAAGGGAGAATGCTCCAGAGAAACCTCCAAGTCCACCAAGAACTTCTGGTCTCATTGTTCCCTTTACATATTCCTTCATTAATTCAACAGACTTATATCCAGCCTCAATATCAACTCCTGAATTCTTGTAATCCATTATTCGTCCTCCTAAATCCCAGCTTACGCTTTATCTAATTAATATTGTGAAATACACACCTATAGTATAACTGTATCAGTTGTTTTTTTCCAATTATATATTCTGAAATATGTTATTAGCTTCACTTATAAATATACCTTTATTTTATTGTAATACTTATAAATCCATATAACTGACTATTTCTTAAATATAACAAGTTTACTTATAATATAATTCAATACAATGACAACAATCTGAGCTATTATTTTTACCGGCATACTGTCAAAAGCAAGCCATGTAACAAAAATAAGAATAATTCCCTCTTCAATTGCCAATGTCAACAGCCTTCCTGCATAAAATGATGCCATCTGACGTATATATTCCTTCACTCCCTTGGTTGGAGAATTAAAAACCCATACTCTGTTAGTTAAAAATGCAAATGTTACTGCTATAATCCACGAAAGAACATTCGCAACTAATTCATTAATTCCCATATAAATATCAAAAAGTCCGAAGGTTATTACTGTTATGACAAATGTCGAAAATCCAAAAAACAAATATAACAAAACTTCTTTATATTTTTTGTAAAAAGGATTAAATACCCTAAGCAGGGGAAGCTGCATTATTTTGTCAAAAATATCATCATTTTCATATGTTGTATGATCCATTTTATTCTCCCAATTTATCTAATGTAGACCATTTTTGATCCTTATCACTTAAATTAAGAGGTGTTCCATCGCTTAAAGTATATCCATTAGCGCTTGCATCTCCATTATATTCACCTACAAGTTCAGGCCATTTAATCCCAATCTTTGGATCATTCCATGCAAGTCCGCCTTCATCATTTGGATGATAAAAATCTGTACATTTATAACAAAATTCTGCTATATCTGATAAAACCAAAAATCCATGGGCAAACCCTTCAGGAATATAAAACTGCTTTTTATTTTCCTCAGTTAATTCTACTCCATACCACTTTCCAAAGGTTTTGCTTCCTTTTCGAAGATCTACTGCAACATCAAATACTCTACCCTTTACAACTCTGACAAGTTTCCCCTGAGGATATTTTAACTGGAAATGAAGTCCTCTTAAAACACCCTTTGTGGAGCAAGACTGATTATCCTGCACAAAATTCATATTAAGTCCGGCTTCCTCCATATCCTTTTGATTATATGTCTCCATAAAATAGCCTCTTTCATCACCATGAACAGTTGGCTCTATTACACATAATCCTTCTATCTCTCCAACGTTTTTTTCAACTTTAATCTGTCCCATGTTGTCTCCTTAAATTATAATATTTCTTTTAGATATCTGCTTAATGCATCCTGCCATGTTGGCAACAATTCAAACCCGTTTTCTGATAATTTTGATTTATCAAGTCTGCTATTAAAAGGTCTTGCCGCTTTAGATTCTCCATATTCACTTGTTGTAACAGGATTAACTTCTAATTTTGCATATTCATCATGCCCAAGCTCCACAGCCTGCTTAAATATTTCAACTGCAAAATCATACCAGCTAATAAATCCACCCTCATTAGTAGCATGATAGTAACCATATTTATCAGTCATTACCATATCAACTAATAATTTTGAAAGATCATAAGTATATGTAGGTGTTCCAATCTGGTCATTTACAACATTAAGTTTATCGTATTTTTTTCCTATATTTAACATTGTTTTAACAAAGTTGTTACCGTTTTTGCCAAATACCCATGCAATTCTTACAATGAAATATTTCTTTAATATGGCAACCAATCCTTCTCCGTCTAATTTCGATTGTCCATATACATTTAATGGCTGATAATCCTTACAATCAGGTTTCCAAGGTGTTGTACCCTGACCGTTAAACACATAATCTGTAGATATATATATCATCTTACAATCAATCTTTTCGACACATGAAACAATATTTCTTGTTCCTATATAATTTACCGCAATTACTTTGTCAATATTTTCATCTTCCTCTGCTGCATCAACAGCTGTCCATGCCGCACAATGTATCACAGCGTCAGGCTTTACAATTTCAAATGTTTCCCTTACTGAATCAATATCCGTTATATCCATCTGGATGTACGAAAATGAATCAGCACATCCTTCTTCGATTTGTAAGTTGTAGTCAGCACATATATCACTTCCTACACAATCAATTTTTCTTCTGCAAAGCTCATTTACTACATCATAGCCCAGCTGTCCGGCAACTCCTGTTACAAGTACTTTCATCTATACAACCTCATTATCTGTTTTTATACATTTTCTCATAATAATTCTGATACTCACCGGAAATGATTGTTTCCCACCATTCCTTGTTCTCTAAATACCATTTTACAGTCTTTTTAATACCATCTGCAAATTTAGTTTCAGGTAACCAGCCTAATTCATTATGAATCTTGGTTGGATCAATGGCATATCTCATGTCATGACCCTTTCTGTCAGTCACATATGTAATAAGACTTTCAGGTTTATTTAATTCCTTACAAATAATCTTGACAATGTCAATATTTCGCATCTCATTGTGACCACCGATATTATATACTTCACCGACTCTTCCATTATGAATAATAAGATCAATCGCCTTACAATGATCCTCTACATATAACCAGTCTCTTACATTCTCTCCCTTGCCATATACAGGAAGTGGCTTATCATTTAATGCATTAGCTATCATTAATGGGATAAGTTTCTCTGGAAAATGATATGGTCCGTAGTTATTTGAACATCTGCTTATTGTAACAGGAAGACCATATGTCCTATGATAAGCAAGTACCAAAAGGTCTGCACTTGCCTTCGAAGAACTATATGGACTGCTTGTATGTATTGGAGTTTCTTCTGTGAAGAATAAATCTGGTCTGTCAAGCGGAAGATCTCCATATACCTCATCTGTTGAAACCTGGTGATATCTCTTAATTCCGTACTTTCTACATGCATCCATAAGTACCGCTGTTCCTAAAATATTTGTCTTTAAGAATATTTCAGGATCTTCTATTGAACGGTCAACATGAGACTCTGCTGCAAAATTTACAACAATATCAGGTTTTTCTTCCTCAAATAATTTGTATACAGCCTCTCTGTCAGTTATGGATTCCTTTACAAATCTGAAATTAGGATTATCCATAACAGGTTCTAATGTACTTAAATTACCTGCATATGTAAGACAATCCAGACATACAATTCTATAATCCTTATATTTGTTTAACATATGAAAAACAAAATTACTTCCAATAAAACCTGCTCCACCTGTTACTATAATTGTCATATTACAATACTCTCCATTTCAAAATTCTATTTTTTATTCCTAATTTAAATTACCAATAAATTTTCCATCCAAAACATCCTTCAGATACTGTCCATATTGATTCTTTTTCAAAACTTCATAAACCTTCATAACATCATCTCTACTAATCCAGCCATTAAGATAAGCAATTTCTTCAAGACAGGCAATTTTACGATGCTGATGCTGTTCTACTGTTTTAACAAAATTAGTGGCATCTACAAGACTTTCATGAGTACCTGTATCAAGCCATGTAAATCCCTGACCTAACAATTCAACATTTAATTGATTATTCTCAAGATAAATTCTGTTAAGGTCTGTTATCTCAAGTTCTCCTCTTGCACTTGGTTTTAATCCTTTAGCATATTCAACTACGTTATTATCATAAAAATATAAACCTGTTACGCAATAATTGCTTTTTGGATGCTCTGGCTTTTCCTCAATGGAAATGGCTTTACCCTTATCATCAAATTCTACTATACCAAATCTCTCAGGATCATCGACATAATATCCAAATACCGTAGCACCTTTGCCTACAGCCGCATTATAAACAGCTGTTTGCAATCTCTTATTTAATCCATGCCCGGCAAAAATATTATCACCAAGAACCATTGCGACACTATCATTTCCTATAAAATCTTCTCCAATGATAAATGCCTGTGCAAGTCCGTCCGGGCTTGGTTGAACTGCATAAGACAATTCAACACCAAACTGATGTCCATCTCCAAGTAATTCCTGGAATCTAGGTGTATCTTGAGGTGTTGAAATAATCAATATTTCTCTTATACCGGAATTCATCAATACCGACATTGGATAGTATATCATTGGCTTGTCATAAATTGGTAACAACTGCTTTGATGTTACCATTGTAAGTGGATACAAACGTGTTCCGGATCCACCTGCTAAAATAATACCTTTCATTCTTTTTCTCCTTTGAATAAATTATCTGTAAATATCTTCTATCATATTTTCTTCAACCATTATAAAAGGTGACCTAAGGTCACCTTCAATACTTTTTTCAAAAAAAATTTTTTTTGTTTATTTTTCACAAAGAAATATTCCTGCTTCCTTTGTTATACAAAACATATTACTTACTTTTTTCGTAATATATGATTTGAATTCATTGTATTTGTCCAACAAATACTGATTCTGGTTACCATGACATGACAAAATGTATTCTATCAAAGGCTCTGGTTTATCAATCTCTATTCTGTC
This sequence comes from Agathobacter sp., assembly GCA_036308125.1. GTDB lineage: Bacteria > Bacillota > Clostridia > Lachnospirales > Lachnospiraceae > Roseburia. Next base: position 1,560 of record JAXJWH010000064.1, on the reverse strand, counting down.
TTCATATAATTGCTTGGTAACTTTAGGAAAAAAGCCACTAAGTATTTCTTCCCCATTTTCCAAGCCAAATTTCTTATAAAGCGCTTCTGCTGATAAAACAATCCTTGAATCAAATTCCAAAACTATGTCCGTAACTTCTTTCATGTGATTCTTTCCATATGTACTACATATAAATCTCCCCGAAGGCTTTAGAACCCTTGAAATCTCGCTACATGCTTTATTAATGTCATCGCAATAAAAAAGCATATGATTGGCAATAACCAAATCAAAACATTCATCTTCATATGGAATATTCATGGCATCAATAAGTTTGTATTCAAATATTCCCAAATCTTTGGTGATATTCTTTTTTGCATCACGAATCATTCCTTCTGATATATCCGACACAATTATTGAAATACCTTCGTATTTCTTATCTGCCTGATTATCCATAAAAGTCCAAATCTTTCCATTGCCTGAACCAAGCTCCAGAATTCTCATGCCTGGCCTGAATTCACATTTATCCAGAATCCATGGAAACCACCCTATCTTGTTAACTGAAAATTCTTCATGCAGCCTGATTCTGGCAGATATGTTATTAGCATTAATATATTGATTTTTAAGACTACTTTCCATCGATGTAAGATGAATAATCTCCAGCATATAATTCCAGTCTATATCGTCCCTTAGATTTATGCTGTCAATCATCGTTTCTATAGAGTCTTCAACCATTTGCATTTGTTCAATTCTGTCCTGTACCAGTTTCTTTTGCAAATATAAAGCATTCTTAAATGTCTGAGAATCAGAATCTTCGATTATCATGCCTGATATATCCTCTAACGAAAAACCAAGATATTTAAGAAGTAAAATCTGTTGAAGTTTTCTAAAATCATCAACTGTATAATATCTTGCACCTGACTCCGTCACATATGATGGCTTTAATAAATTCTTCTTATCATAATAACGTATCGTTCTTACCGTTACATGAGCCATACGAGCAAATTCACCGGATGAATAATAGCCTTCCTTTTTCATAAATTATGCTTCAAACTCCATTGAAGGTAAAACAACCGGATCAAGACCTGCATCCTTCTGAAGCGAATAGAATTTAGAACGAACAAATGACATAACAAGCTGCATTCCTTGACTTGAAACTAATTTCTCAGCTTCCTCATCATCCCATCCATCCCAGCTAAATACTCCTATAACTTCCAAACTACAAAAGAATGGAAAATCATCACTTCCTTCTTCTCCTGCTGAAAAACGTAAACGCAATCTGGAAATTCTATCCTGTGGCTGTTCACTTATACCATATTCAGGTTCAATAGAAATCTCTAAATCCTTTGCCTCCCCTTCAAAATCAAGATTACGTTCAAAACGTACATTGCTGATTACAATTTCATCACATGTAATATTCATATGAATATCCTCCCAATATTTATTGGTAGTGTCAAGTTTACTACCTCATTTTTTATTAAAAACCTTTATTTTAGGGAGTTTGCAAATAAAAAGAGCATTTACCTCCCATTTTTGATATAATGTCCTCGACCAAAATTCCAAAATATCAGAAAGGATAAATGC
>JAXJWH010000063.1:0-1590 GCA_036308125.1 Agathobacter sp. | reverse complement strand
GAGAAGCAAGATATAGGTCAAGCTGTTCACCGATATAACCGATATTTTGCAGATAATTATCTTTTTTCTCGCTATATAATAAGATGCAATATTCTTGCCCACGCCTGCAGGTGGTTTGATCGGCAGGTACAATACGGATAGCGGTCTGTATGCCGTTTATCAACGGCGTAAGATTGTTGTATTTTTCTTCGATGCTTTGTAGTTCATCAGGGTTTATATTGCCAATATCACGAAATATATGAAAGGATTTTCTTTTGAAAATCATAGAGTAAAGTTCTTTTTCCATACTGCATTCGCCTCCTAAAGACAAATATATTTTATCAAATCAAATTTTAAATGTCAACAGAAGTTAACGCAAAATATATAAAATTTAATGTATAACATTAAAAACATATTGACAAACATTAAGGACTGTGTTATACTTATGCCAACAAATCACTCAGGAGGTATGAGTAATGAAAGGTCTTAATAAACTCGGAAAGGTTATTACAAAAATTTTAGAGGTATTCCATTGGATAGGGGCAGTTGGAATGGGGATCGCCTCTATTGGCATCATTATTGCAAATAACAGCGTAGAGAACTTTAGAAGCTTAGTTGCGGAAAATTTCGTCCGTGAGGATTTTGCAGTTTACGGTTTTCAGATCAGCGCCCCCGTTGTAAATGGAGAATTGAACGTAGCAGCCTTTATCGTTTTCTGTATTGGTGCAGCCGTGCTTCTTGCTGTAATGGCTATGATTTTCCGTAATCTGCATCTGATTTTCAAAAAATCGGAAAACTCCACACCTTTTCAAAAAGACAATGTGCGTATGATGAGAGAAATCGGTATTTTTGCGATTGCCATTCCCGTAATCGGCTTTATTATGAGCGTGATTACTCGTTTGGTATGCGGAGTGGATTTTGCAGAAATCAGCGTTGATATGGGCGGTATCTCTATGGGTATTATCGTTCTTTGCTTCTCACAGTTCTTTGCTCACGGTGTAAAACTTGAAAACGATGTAGATGGATTGCTGTAAGGAGGTCATTATGGGTAAAATCATTCTCCGTTTAGACAGAATGATGGTTGAAAGGAAAATGTCCTTAAATGAGCTTGCAGAACGTGTGGGGATTTCCAACGTCAATCTTTCTAAAATTAAAAACAACAAAGTAACAGCTATTCGTTTTTCCACACTCGCAGCAATCTGCGAGGTGCTCGAATGTAATGCAGGGGATATTTTGGAATATCAAAAGGAATAACAAATTCCAATTTGGAGGAGATATTATCATGAGAAAATGCATCCGTTGCGGAAGTGAAATGAAAGAAGGCTGTGCAATAAAAATTGAAGGTGCAGGATACGGAATTGTTATGTCTTCTGATGAAAGCAAACTTTTTGGAGGCAGAATTGGTAAGCCTAAAGTAGCTATTTGCCCTGAATGTGGTGAAGTGTCTATCTACGTGGAAGACCTTGACAAACTGAAATAAATTCCAATTTTTAGGATGGGAGGCAGTAAAATGAAAGAAAGAAGTTTTATAGGAAGTCTAGGAATTTTATTATATGTTGTATTGTCGTTAATAGACAGATTCTTTTATAAGATACCTGATTACATTTATAT
>JAXJWH010000062.1:0-1550 GCA_036308125.1 Agathobacter sp. | reverse complement strand
TTAAGACCGGATTATATATAGAGGAGCTGTTAAAATGAAAGAGTTTGATCATACCGGTCTTCTGCTGGCAGAGTATCAGGGAAAACTATTTGAAAAATCTACAGATTTAAGTTGTTCTTCCGCAGTTTTTATCAGAAGGTTTTTACATTCGGACTTTGTGAAGAAGATGGATTTGAATGATACGACCTCGTTGACATTAGACGTAAATGAAGGAATAGACAGTATTCAAAATCAATTCGGTGATTCAGATTATGGTAAAATAAAGTACTCCAAAAATGCAATGTTCTGGATTGGATATATGTATAGATACATTTCGTATACCAGAGAAGTTGCAACTGGGTTTGTAATGAAACTTTTTCCTTATAAGCAGTTAAATGATGTCTATTACTCATTTCACACACAAGACCCGGAATGGTGCGTGAATAGTTTGCTGGAAATGAATAATCTGAGCGAGGAAGTTTTTGATAATAACCTTAGATTGAAGAGAATTATGGTAGAACGAGGAAATTATTAAACTTATATGTACAGATCATGCAAACAAGTTTTGGCTTAAGAAGCATAAATATTTAGAGAAGTTACAAGAGGTTATAAAAAGGTGATAAAAATACTGTTTGTCTGCCACGGCACTATTCTGTAAAAGCCCGGAGAGCCAGTAAAATCAAGGGTGTCAGAGGGAAAAGCAGGGATTAGTACACCACAAGTACACCAATTGAGGGCGACTGGGAATAGCTGTTTGAGAAATGAAGGAAAGAGACCTGGAAGGGGACTCTGTTGTGACGCACTATTTATAAAAAAATAACCACCGATATGGAGAGGACAGAACACAGATACAGCTGACGGATTGTTTCCGGATTCTGAAATTGCGAAACAACTTGTTGCGCAATTTATTCATAATATGTTAGTGAAAACGAGTCCTTGGCCGCAAGTTTGTTTGTGAAAATAAAATTACGCACCAAGTTGGTGCGTAAATAGAGAGCAATACCATAGTATTGTACGTTGTGTCAGAAAGACGGCTTGCAGGTACACGAACCTACATACAAGTATGTCGATAATCAAACTCTTTGCCTTGAAGAAAATGCAGACAGGGCAAAGAGTTTTTCTTTGGAGACACATGTCGTTTTTCATATCAGGCGTTTTTTTCCGACGGAGGGATTATCATCAGATCACAGGTATGGTTTCAGTGTTCTGATAAGATAATGAACCATCGTTCCGGGGGCAGATTTGCTGGGTGTTCTTCCGGTATTAATCTCTTCCAACATCTTTGCATTCCGGATTGCATCATCCATATAAGGCCGGAGAATATCAAACATATCCGTTCGATTTTTGTAATAGATACCAAGGTTTCTTGCCTTCAGGCATTCGCTAAGCTTTGGCCAGTATTCATCCCGATGAAGGTCTGATTGCAGGAACATGAAATGTAGTAGGAACCATAGCTCGATGCACTGGTTCGACCATATGGGATGATACCTGGTTTCCTCTGTGCTTTCTGCCTCACAAAGTTCAACAGTATGGTCAAAGTTCTCCGCTGGAAAATCATCTTTATCAAATAC
>JAXJWH010000061.1:0-1509 GCA_036308125.1 Agathobacter sp. | reverse complement strand
TCCGGTACTTGCATAAAACAAGGTGGGAAATACCCGGCCTATAGCCTCAAAAATCCGAAGACATACTACAAAATATGAATTTTTCAAGGTGGTATAGAAACAGGGGCAAATCTATTTATGGTTTTGCCCCCAACATCATAGTAAAAAAGTACGTTTAAAATAGGGAGAAAGATTATGGAAATAAAATTACAGAAGGGAAGACCGGATGATGTTAGCGGTCGTCTTGATAAGGAAATAAGGGTTTATGATTTACTTGATAAATTAAATATTTCTTATGAAAGATGTGACCATAAGGCTGCGCAGTCAATGGAGGATTGCAAGGAAGTTGATAAGATTTTGCAGCCGGCTGTTATATGCAAGAACCTGTTTTTGTGTAACAGACAAAAGACTAAGTTTTATCTTCTTATGTTAAGGGGCGATAAGAAATTCAAGACAAAAGACATTTCAAGTCAGCTTAATTGTGCAAGGCTTTCATTTTCTGATCCCTGCGATATGGAAAAATACCTTGATATTACGCCAGGCTCTGTCAGTGTGCTTGGACTTATGAATGATACGGAAAATAAAGTGCAGCTATTGGTGGATGAGGACGTAATTAACGGCGAATATGTGGGATGCCATCCATGTATCAATACATCAAGCATGAGAATAAAGACAAGTGATGTATTTGGAAAATTTTTAAATTATATAAACCATGATTATATTGTAGTTGAAACCGGTGAAGTAAAACAGGAGGCAATGTAATGGGAATTGTTGGTTTGAAGTCTAAAAAGCATAGTTGTAAAATAGAAAAATTTAGTTAGAGATGTTTCATACTAAGGGAAATGCTTATATATATATGCCAAGTAAGGTAAGGAGAAGTAGTATGAGTCAGGATATATTTAGTAAAGAAAAGAAAGCAGAAATTAATTATACAATGAATAATTATACCGTAAAATGTCTTAAGGTAATTTTTCTGGTTATTCTTATTATCTGGGGGCTGAATCTTTTGAATATTTTTGTTATTAATCAAAGGATAATGGCAACAGGTTTTATTATGGCATGTCTTGTGATTATGTTTACTATCTTGATGACAAAATTCCTGGATTTACGTAAGGAATGGGTTAAATATTTTCTGATTACCTGCGTAACGATAGTAATAACGATACTTGGAATTTACCTGACTTACCATACGTTATTGCTGTATGCATTGCCAATGATGATTGCGGCTCAGTATACTGATAGAAAAATGCTTATATATACATATGTGCTAACGGTGCTTGGCATTTTTTGTGGTGCCATGGGCGGATTTTTCTGGGGACTTTGTGATGCAAATATGCTTTTTCTTACAACGGAGTCAACTGAATATTATTTAAATAAGGCAAGCAAAAGTGGCTCTTCGGGGATAATTGTGGGTAAAAAATCCCCGAACTCCTTTATTTATGCCGATTTGGTGACTTTTGCTTTTCGGTTAGGTAGTGGAATGACCAAATCGGAGCATACAAGGTATATCATATCCATCATATTTTGCAT
>JAXJWH010000060.1:0-2838 GCA_036308125.1 Agathobacter sp. | reverse complement strand
CATTGCTGTCCGGAGAAATTTTTACCATAAAGTAAGTTGCCTGTTTGAGTCGTCCTCCGGAACATTAACCGGCTCATCAGGTTTGTTATAAAAGTCTCGGATGTCACCTCTCTTGAAGAGGATTTGTCCGATAGAGTTTGAGATTGTATGAAGGCTTGGCTTCAATCCATTTTGCTTCTTCGCGATGATAAGCAGCAGGTAGTCACAAATGGCTATCCATATCTGCGTGTAGACAGCATTGCGGGTTGTGCCGTAAAAGGTCTTGATATGCAAATGCTGCTTGATCCACTTGAAGAAGATCTCTATCTGCCATCTTTCTCGATACAACTCTGCAACAGTGATTGCGTCAATCGAGAAGTTGTTAGTGAGGAACCGATAGACCTTTCCGTCTCTAAAGTCCTCATACACAACAAGTCTGAGATTGTCAGGATACTTCTGAGAAGTATAAAATCCTGTCAGCTGTATCGTCTCATCGTAGATAAGTCCCGTTTGAGTGTCAACTTCTCTAGACTCGGTAACTGTATACAACATATTGTCCTTGGCTCTGGTAACAAACCATGCGTGGTTTTGATGAAAGTGCTTATAGAGCGAATCAAACTTCACATAGCCTTTATCCAAAAGATAGTAGGCATTTGCCACGACTGGTATTTCATCCATAACCTTGGAATCATGAATAGAGGCCTCTGTAAGTCGGATAAATATAGGAATGGATCCTTTCAAGTCCATCAGGGTGTGCATTTTAAAGCCACCCTTACCATGATGGAGAGTTGCCCATGGACACAGTGCCAGACACAACTCAATGGTGCTGCTGTCAAAAGCGCAAACCATTTCATCAAGGTCAATCCTAAGTTTTTCTCCTTCGTACAGCTTTTTTGCCTTTTGTATCAGGATATAGCCAAAGTCCTGATAGATACGCCAATCCTTTTTCTCGTTCGCTTCAGCCAGTGTAGATTTAGGCATAATCTTAAGTCCAGACCTATACAAGTCCTGCGAACAAAGATCAAGAGTAGTCTCAATATCTCTCAAGCCACTGCGATTAGTGAACTGTGCAAAGCTCATTACCAGAAACTGATCTCGGCAATTGAACTTTATAGAATGTCTGTCACCGTTATATCGTTTGACGCACTTGCTGAATTCATACTCGGTGAAGAGAGACATAAGTTGCGCGAAGATTGTTTTGCCTTTATTCATGGTCTGCAAGAACTGGCTCTAATGCCGTTCCGCAAACTTACGAGTTCTAATCGAAAAATAATTTTTGCCTTGTAACTTCCTAAAATTTAAATTGTTAAACACTATTGGAGATTTTTTCTCCGGACACTAATGATGCTAAAAACAAATAAAAATAAATTTTAAACTATGTCATTCTTCCCTAAATAGACAGTTTTCATAACATTTTTCTTTTTTTTTAAAGTAATTGTCAAATAGACGACTAACTTTTCTGAAAAAAACGAAAGCGATGAGAAGAAAATTCAGAGAAGACAGCATCATGCACATCTACCAGAGAACCATTGATGGATTCAATATTTTCTATTGTCTGGAAGATTTCATTGTATTCTACACAATTGTGTCAGTATTTGCCAGGAAGTATAAGATAAAGGTATATGGAATGTGCCTTATGATAGATCATACTCATTTATTGGCATCAGGCTCAGAACTGGATGAAATAAGCAGATTTGTTTCTGCATATACTTCTCGCTTCGTGTTGGATTTCAATAGACACACAGGAAGAAAAGGGCCTCTTTTCAAGAAGGCATACGGCAGCGCAATCAAGATAGAAACGAAGAAAATCAGGACTGCCATCAATTATTTATTCAATAATGCTGTAGAGAAAAAACTCTGCATAAGAGCAGAAGATTACATGTGGAACTTCCTACAGTTCTACAATACAGAAATAAAAGACAGGCCCGCAGTTCTTTCAAGGAAACTGAAACGATCTATGAAGATAGTCAAAGGCTGTTTTATGAAAAGAGAATATCTCAGATATGAAATACTTGATACCGTGTATAATAAACTATCCAACAGCGAAAAGAGGATATTGACAGAGTATATCATCAAACTATATTTCCCTTTTGCTGCAGAAGAAACAATCGGGTACTACAAATCATTTGAAGAGATGATTACAGCAATCAATTCAAATACCGGAAGCGAATATGAAATACGTGAAAAGCATTATGGTAAGACAGATGTTCCTTATCGTGAAATCATGGCATGTCTCAAATCAATGGAAATTCATGATGCAAGAACCGTAATCACAATGAAGACTAATGTAAAGATGCAGCTTGCAGATATTCTGAAGAAAAAGACCTCGGCATCATACACACAGATCCGAAAATTCCTGCAAATCAAGCATATAGATAAGGAATCAGAATCACATAAAGAATAACACTGATCACATAACATCATGATTAGCAATAGATTAAACCAATAAGGGTCGGAGATTTTGCCGACCCTTAATTGCACACTACGCTGGTTATCAACACGTTATGTGATTTAGCATTACCATGGTATGATACAGCTAACTATCTATTGTTCAATCGAATAAGCTTTTTAGGGTCGGAAAAAATACCGACCCTAAAAGAAGTAATTGGCTGGCTATTAAGCTTATAGGCGATTGAGGCTGTCAATAAAAATCCCCGGTCACTTCAACATGAACCGGGGATCTGGTATGCATCGTGGCTAAGCTTACTGCTTCGCGATGTTTTCACGCATGTCTGTATCGGCCTGGATGTTCTTCATCTTGTAGTAGTCCATGATACCGAGATTGCCGTTGCGGAATGCCTCTGCCATTGCAAGAGGGACTTCAGCCTCAGCCTCAATCACGCGGGCACGAGCCTCCTG
>JAXJWH010000059.1:0-7449 GCA_036308125.1 Agathobacter sp. | reverse complement strand
TCATACTTTAATTGTTCATTCATGTTTAATTTGACCTTTCTGATAATGATGTCCTCCTGTCATGTTGATAGGAGTATATAATAACATACCTGGGACATTTTTCCATGTGGTATATTAGGACATTATCATAAATGGTTCATATGTTAAAAATTGATTACACAAACTTGTTGACAATAATAACACAAAATGATAACTTAGTTATGTACTTAATGTTTATGGTCATATTGGTAATCAGATTATGGGGAGTATAATTTAGATATCTAATCATAGTTGTTCCTACACATTAACGACTATTTTTGTTCAAGAACACACACCTCAATCGTGAACTTGAATTTTACTCAATCTGACTCACCAGGATATGACAATAATACGGAGAGATAACTTAGGTTATCATCTCCGTTTTCTTTTTTTGTATTATTAAATTCTATACCATGAACTTCTTAATAACTTCTTTAATTCCGCCACCCTCATCTGATAATCTAATTGTAAATGGCTTTGACAAATCAAGGGAAAAAATTCCAATTGCGGATTTTCCATCAATCTCCATTCTATCACCAATTACTGTCACATCAGAATCATAGTGAGAAACCATGTTAAGATATGAACATACCTTTTGAATATTATTAAGACAGATTCTAACATCTTCCATAATAGCAACACCTCCTGAAAATTACACCCAATTACACTAATATGTTACTTTTTTCCTAAATCACATTATATCAAATTAGTTTTTGGTTGTAAAGTTTTTATAGTACCTTTTGCCTATTTATTCTTTGTAATAACATCTTCCGCCACAACCTTTTTTAAATATTGCAGCCTTCATTTCCCTTTTATATTCTTCTTTATTCAACGATTTATTAAGAATTTCTATTGCCTGCTTCATAGCTTTAATATCCATAAGCATATCATCAATATAATTCCCTCTGCCTACAATTTTAAGATAATTAATATTTGCATCCCGTAAATCCCACAATGCACACAAGCCACAGCCTGTTAATCCCGGAACATATTCTTCATCAAATTCTTCGTCTAAATCTTTTCTTTTTTCTTTGTCTATTTTATCGTCATTATTTTCGTCACGTTTATCATACACATTTCCAATTTTGTAAGGAACATGGCACATGTGGCACAATTCATCACAATGCAGACTGCTGCAGAATGCTCCATGAAAATGGCAAAGCTCGTTCATTGCAAATGCTTCATATTCAAGTTTTGGATTATTTTTTATAATCTTTTTCATATCGGATGGAATATTTCTTCTTTGAAAAATTATTCTTTTAACCCCTGATTCTGCTAGCATTTTAACCATAAAGGAATTAACTTCCGACATCTCACCGCTTACATAAATATTACACATTTTTGTAAGCCCCTTCTGGTTAAGATATATTATAAGTCCAATGTCAGCAACAATAAATGAAGAAAATCCCAATTCCATACATTCCCTTATGATTTCCTCTAAAACCGGATACTGTTCCTTGGTATAATAAATAGAATTAAATGCTAAAACAACAGGAATTTTATAGTCTTTTGCCATTTCCTTTAATATGGCAAGCTCGCTGGATGAACCTATTTGAACATTGTAATTTAAAACTTCCCTTCGGTTGATGGGTTTATTAATTCCAAATTTATTACTCCATTTTTCCGGCATATATCCGCAAAAAACCTCATCTGCCCCCGCCTTCACATATGGAATGTATTCATCAATAGAGCCTAATCCAACTGTAATTTTTAATTCCGACATTACTTTTCTACCTACCCATCCAAAACAAATCCGTTAAAAATTAATCTTTTTGCACCTTGTTTCACAAAACTTCCAAGTATGTGCTCATCACAAAGAACCTCTTTGTCATATCCAAACAAACTGTTATATACCCCTGCCATGTTAAGATGCTTAGGATACACAAAGCATTTTTCAAGGCACACCATTTTGCAGTCATCATCGCATATCTGCCTGCCCCTGTCGCCATATTTTACTACACTATTTAAGGTACACTTCGCCCCTGTATTCATCTGGAAAAACGGAAAAATTATATCCGAATTCGAATTTATATCATATTTTTGTCCGGAGGTTTCATACATATAACCTGAGATATTGTATTTTTCCGCCATATATTCCTTTATTAATTCATCATTAAAGGAATTCTCACTTAAAAGGGTATCATCCCTTCCCTTTTTATATTCCATTCTTACATCTTTCCAGTGCTTATTAAGCAGCACTCCAAGGGTTATCTTAATATCCACCGAAGCATCAATAAATTTTTCATTTATCAACAAAAGCATTCCCCAGTCGTTTACCACAAATTCTTTAACAAGGCTTATATTTTCATCCTTTTTAAGTTTACTAAAATATTCTTCGTAATAAGAAATCTCACTCTCCGTCATTTTAGAAAAAACAAGAGCAATATTTATATTTCCCCTTTTTGCTTTCTTAAAAATTCTACTTAAAATTTCATACTCCGGCAATAATCTTCCACAGAAACTGTTTCCAATATAAAGCCAGTTACTTTTTTCCATATAAACCTTCGCAATAGGATGACCTGTAAGATTTAGTTTTTCAAAATATTCCGCTAAAAAATCCCTCCAGTCGTATTTTAAAAACATTCCATACAAACAAGGATTGTCCAGTAAAATGCCATAATCCACATCAAAATCGAAAAAATTAGGACTTTTTCCACATTTTGCAAGTGAATAAGTGAATAACTTTTTCTGAAAGTTTTTAAGACTGCTACAAAAACTGGCATCTAAAGAATACGGATAGCCTACTAGTTTTCCCGACAACACACCGTCACCGGAAAGTTTAAGGTAAATATAATCAGTATATTGCTTTATAAGATTCTTTGTTTCCCTGATAAAATCCTCTTCCTCACACCTGAAACTGTATGTTTTGCAATATTCCTTAACCCAGTCTTTCTCTTCATCATCCTCTGTTATACTATTTTCCCAAAGCTCGTATTCCTTTGGATATATTTTATTATACCCGTATTTTTCAAAATCAAAAAAATTAAATGAGATTTTATCAATTTTATTTTTTTCAATATCTATAGACTTTGGCAATCTGAATGTAACTTCACCAGCCATCAGGTCAAGCACCCTTATTTCAAGATGCTCATATTCCTTTTCCATGTCAATATCCATTTGTAGTAACGCATATGGAATCATTATTTTACTCCTGCAATACGCTTAACGCTGTCTAAATCTGCTTTAAATGGGCAATTCTTTAATTTTTCTTCATTAGTTCCCACTTTCATCGCAGATTCCATAAGAATCTCTTTTGGAACTTCTTCAAGACCACATACCTTTATTAAAAACTGATTTAATTCCATAACACTGTCAAAGCCCATCATGGCTAAGATATCTTCCTGTTCTTCTTTGGACACCTCTAAAATATACCCTCCAAGAAAATACGCACAGGCTTTTCCATGGGGAATATTTAAATCATAAGTTAAAGAATAACTTAATCCATGTGGTACTGAAGTAGAAGTATGGGCAATCGCCATTCCTGCATAATTAGATGCAAGCATAAGTTTTCGGGCATATTCCAAAGTTAATTTCTCATCCCCCAATAAAACCTTCTTACATTCTTTCCAGTATCTTAAGCCTTCCCTTACAAACATTCTCGAATAATCAGTTGCATTGGAATTAAGATAACTTTCTATCATGTGCGCCAATGCGTCTATTGCTGTATTGTTAATTATATTTTCAGGAGCTTCCATAAGATATTTTGCATCCAAAAATGCATACTGGGGATAAATTCTATAAGGAATCGATCCCTTTTTCTTCTCCTTATGTCTTGTCAGAACCGATACTCCTGTCACTTCCGAACCTGTTCCACATGTAGTGGGAACTGCTGCCACAGGAAGACAATCAAAGGATTCCACCTTGGTATCAAGATACGAAGAATCTTTATCCGGGTTTGCCATCATAAGCGCAATTGCCTTTGCCGCATCCATCGGCGAACCGCCGCCTATTCCTATAACGTAATCGCACCCTTCTTCAATTCCGTAATCCCTTGCCTCCATAATCGTCTCAATTGATGGATTTTCCTCAACCTTATTAAAACGGGCATAACTTTTCCCGCAGGATTTCAAAGCATTAATCACATCATCCAAAGAACCATTCTTCTTGGCGGAGCTTCTTCCTGTAACTATAAGAGGCTTAATTCCCATTTCGGATAATTCCCTTGCATGTGCCATTACACAATTACTTTCCTCATACACCTTTACCGGCATGTAAAAATTCATACAACACTCTCCTTAAGATTAAATATAGTTTTATTATATATCATAATCCCTCATAAATAAACACTTTAAAAAAAGAGTGGAATAAAAATTCCACTCTTTTTAGCTAACTGTAATTTTTAGTAAATTGAGAATTTGATTTCTACAATTTTGTTATTCTTACAGTTCTCTGTAATCTTGTCTACAGTCTTATTTACAGAACTTCTGATTGAGCTTTGCTCGCTGCTTGAAGGTGTAGTTGTCTTGAATCCGCTTGGAAGCTTGTCACTACTCTTTCCTGAGAAGCTCTTTGCATTAGAAAATGCCTTAAGTGTAAATGGCTGAATATAGTAGTTATATCCATTGTCAAATGCTACACAGTTTGTAAATGAAGCTGTACACTTACTGTTGTTGTTGTCAAAGCCCTTCTTAGCATGACCAAATGATAAACAATTCTTCACTGTTCTTACTGCAGATTTTGTAGTATTTACAGAACCAAATTTGAATCCGTTAGGATTTCCTGCGTAATAAGATCCTGTCCAGTCAGAAAGACTAAGTGTTCCTTCTTCTGTTGCAATGAATTTGCCTGTTGGAGCCTGGTATTTCTTATTAGCATAATTTGTAGCAAATGAAGAATCCTTTGCCATAATAAGTTCTACAAGGAATAAATCCTTATCAAGAGCATCTCCGTTCTTGTAATCATATGCTCCTGTAAAAATTGTTGGATCTCCGTTGTTCCATGTTGCACACTCTTCGTAACTTAAATCAGTTGTTAACTGTCCTGACTTATCATAAGAATCCCATCCGTCATCAGAATTTTCCCATGCGTAACATCCATAGAATGTATTTCCAGAACCAGCCTTAAGCTTTGGAGCAAATCCGTCTGCGTTTCCACCGATTGTATATACATCACAGTTACGATAGCTGTATACAAAACGAACAGTGTTGTTGTATGCACCATTTGTAATCTGAACTCCGGCATCATTGTTGTAACGAACGATACAACCCTTGATTGTGTTGTTTCCAGCTGAGCTTCCCTTAATCTGAATTCCATTATCAGGAGCTTTCTGAATAATTAAATTAGAAATTGTATAATTACTTCCTGTAATACGAATTCCAACTGCTGCATCGCTTGAAGCCTTACCAATGTATGATTTTCTAAATGCTGAGAAATCTAAAACCGGATAGCTTCCATCGCTGTTAGCAACACCAATGATTGATACATTAGCTTTTGACTGATCAAGTGCAAGCTGTCCTGTACAGCTGATTTTTGTTCCCTTAACGTAAACTTTTCCACCGCCATTTTTAGCTGCTGATTTTACTGCAGAAACTAATGCGCTGTATGATGTTACAACTGTTCCATCTGAAGTATCTACTGTTGTAGATCCTGATGTACTTCCTGATGTACTTCCTGAACCTGTACTTCCTGAACCTGTACTTCCTGAACCTGTACTTCCTGAACCTGTGTTTCCTGATGTACTTCCTGAACTTGTGCTTCCTGAGTTATCTGATCCGTCGACCTGAATCTTATAAATGTTAATTGAGCTGTTTGTAGAATATAAATAAACATATCCTGCTTTTCCGCTATATTTATAAGATTTTGTAGCTGCTGTACCTGTAGCTGAGATTGTTGATAATTTCTTACCAGAAGAATCAGCTACGGCAAGTGAACGTGTTGAGCTTGAACCACTCTTTAATGTTACTTTGATTGTGCTTGATGATGATACAGGCACCTTTACACTACGGTAAGATGTATTTCCTGTTCCACCTGTTCTAAGACAATATGTGTAGCTTGTTCCATTTACGCTTGCAGAATTAGCAGTAACAGACATAGTCTTTGAACCTGTTGCATTGAGTCCTAAACCGTCTACTGTTACAGATGAAGAAATTGTCCCCAAATTTTTGAAATTGCTATTCTTAAAGTTCCATGATGTACTACTGGCAAATACTGTCATTGATGTAGAACCTGCCATTGCTGTGGCCATTACTGCGAGAGATAAAGCGATTGACTTTATTCTCTTTTTAAGATTCTTTGTCATAATCTTTCTCCTTTATTGTGTTTTCTACCCTGCGAAGTATCTGCACACTTAAAGGAAAATGTGTTGTGTCCTACTTTTGCGTTGTACCCCTACTTGCAACTATAGGACAACTCAATTCTACTAAATTACATTTTAGGTGTCAACTTACATGTTGCTGATATCACCGTAACATTCCGGTCTTCTGTCCCTGAAAAGTCCCCAGCTTAATCTGTTTTCCATAATGGAATCAAGCTCGTATTCACTATAAATAATTTCCTCTTTGTCCCTTGAAGCTGATACTATTACCTCTCCTGTTTCATCTGTCATAAATGATGAACCATAGAACAACAGTGATGATTCCTGATATCCGTTTTCCTTTGTTTTTTCAACTTTTTCAAGACCAATTCTGTTTGCCGCAATCACTGGCACCAGGTTTGATGCCGCATGTCCCTGCATGCATCTTCTCCAATGAGGCATACTGTCACATTCTAAAATAGGCTCACTTCCTATCGCTGTAGGATAAAAAATCAATTCCGCACCCTTAACAGCCATGGCTCTTGCAGTTTCCGGAAACCACTGATCCCAGCATATTCCTACACCAATTCTGCCGTATCTGGTATCCCACACCTTAAATCCGGTATCCCCTGGGGAAAAATAGAATTTTTCCTGATAATAATGGTCATCCGGAATATGAGTCTTTCTATATACCCCCATTAATGTTCCATCTGCATCAATCATTGCAATACTGTTATAGAGTCTGTTAACATCTCTTTCATAAAAACTGATAGGTAAAACTACATTTAATTCTCTGGCTACTTCCATAAAATGTTTTACTGCATCATTTTCCATAACCGGCTTTGCATAGGAATAATAATCATAACGTCTTTCCTGGCAGAAATATTCCCTTTCAAATAATTCCGGCAGTAAAATAATATTAGCACCATTAGCTGCGGCATCTTTAACCATCTTATCAGCTTTTTTAATATTCTCATGTATATCTTTTTCGCATTTCATCTGAATTGCGGCAATTTTTACTTTACGCATACTTTTCTCCTTTTTATATTTTAATTAAATTAGGCGTTTGCAAAACGCCGTAAGCCGCATAAATACGGCATTTTTTGTTGCAAAAATAAAATATCTCCTCTAGGTTTATGGTAAAATAGAATTGACGAGAAACTATCAACCAATCCACTCAAAGGAGATATATTCATATG
>JAXJWH010000058.1:0-2401 GCA_036308125.1 Agathobacter sp. | reverse complement strand
TTTTACATAAAGTATTAGTTGTAGCCATCTTAGATTAACTCCTTTGTATTGGTTTGGTCGCTAATACATTATAAGCTAACTAAGATGGTTTTTTTATTTTAAATTTTTAAGAATTTACCCACAAACATACACGAAGCCTCGAATATTGCAGTCTTTTTTGAGGACGAAAAGATTAATACATTATCAATGGATGGTGAGTTGCTGCTTGTGGTTTTAAGTTCAGTGGCTCAGCAGGAAGTAGAGAATATTTCAAATAATGTAAAGAAGGGCCTGGCAATGAAGATGTCCAGAGGAGAAATCGTTGGATTTGTAGGTGCTCTTGGCTATGACTACGATCCTGCAACCAAAACCATGACAGTTAATCGGGAAGAGGCAAAGATTGTTCAATACATTTTTAATAGATATGTCTCTGGTGTAGGAACATCTACTATTGCTCGTGAACTTGAAGAAATGGGTGTCCCAAATCCCTCCGGATCAAAAACATGGCATCAGACAACAGTTGCAGGCATTATTCGAAATGAAAAATATGTTGGAGATTTGCTGCAAGGTAAGACATTTACAGTAGATCCTATATCACATAGAAGACTGGATAACTTAGGGGAGTCTGACAAGTATCTGTTGAAAGATCATCATGAAGCTATTGTTAGTAGAGAGGTATTTGATAAAGCTCAGGAGATTCTTGCTAAAAGAGGTAAATGTCGCTCAAATGCAAGGTTGAGAAAAGATGAGTATAGGACTCTATATACCAATAAGTATGCTTTCAGCTGTAAGTGCAGATGCGGTTATTGTGGCGCAACTTTGACAAGAAGAACTTGGCATGGAGGAAAATATCGAAAAACGATATGGCTTTGTATCACAGCTTCAAAGACAGGTAAAAAGAATTGTCCTAATTGTAAAGCAATTCCTGAAGAGGCTCTGATGAGCGCTTTTGTTGAATCATATAATATTATGACTCGTGATCATAAAGATGTACTGGATGAGTTTTTATCAAGGGTTGAGTCTACTCTTAGTGATAGTGATGTTAGTAAGCGCATCGAGAAGGAAAAAGATAAAATCAAAGATATTAGTTACAAGCTCAATAATCTGCTGGATATGCATCTTGAAGGAAAAATCGATTTTGAAACCTTTGAGAAGAAGAGAGATACCCTGCAGAATCAGCTCAGTGAAAAGAAGATTGAGATTGAAGCTTTAGAAGACATAGGAAATTCTAAACTTGATTTAGAGGATCGTATTGCATTCATGCGTGAAAAATTGGAGACAGAGACTACCATAAAAGAATTTGATCGTCAAGTATTTGAAAGTATAGTGGATTATGTCATCGTGGGAGGTTATAATGAAGAAGGAAATGCTGATCCGTCGATGATAACGTTTGTTTATCGGACCGGATTCAAGGATCGTAAAGATGCTAATCACTTTAAGCCCGAAAGACTTAATGCAGCCAAGAAGAAAACCGTTTCTGGCAGTCATAGCAAAGAGGTTTGTCAGAGTGATGATACATCTTCTGATAGTTCTTTAAGTCATTCTGGTTTGCAGTCACTTATACCAGACGACTCCAACATTTTGCAGTCAAATACATCACCCGATGCACGTGGAGACTGTAGTATTGATGTCAAGAAAAGATAAATAAGTACCAAGAAGTGGCGTATTTCCGGGCTTTTTTGGGGATTTGGATTAGAAGCCTAACTCCTGAAAAAGTCCGGTTGTTTTATATGGAAACATATCTACTGCGAAGATGTGTGTCAGTTGTGACCTCGGATTAGATAACGCAAATTGAGTGAGTGGATTAGATGTCAGGCATTTTCTGGCAAGAGCTTAAAAGTGGCAACAAATCCGGTAACTCGACGCTAAGGGTGTTTTAGGGCAGTGAAATAGATGTTAAGGGAAGATGTGATTTTTAATGCCAACAAAAAGACAACACTTTGTTCCACGTGTTTATATGAAGGTTTGGGAAACAAAGGTTGAAACAGCTAAAGAACCTGATAAGAAATTTGATGGGGTATATGTATTTAATGGCTCTAATATTGGGGAGGGAGCAAATAGAAATTCGGTTTTAAGGAAGCCACATTTATATACTGTTAATTTCACATATTCATATATTTGCAAGTCATGTCCAAAAATTAAAAGTGAATTTGTTTCGATGATTTATGATTTGCTGAGAACAGGATTTGCAAAACCGGTATATGGAAAAATTGGATATAGCATAATAAAAACTAAGAAAAGTATAGAAAAGCATTTTTATGAAATAAACGATTGGGAATACCCTGAATCCGTGAAGTTCATTTTTCAACGTCCTCTGAAACGCTCATAAATACTACATTTCCTTAAATTTCAACGATTATTTTATATTCACCTTTTGGGTGAATGAAATTTCTGCTAAAATAGACATATAAATCAAGCAATT
>JAXJWH010000057.1:0-3874 GCA_036308125.1 Agathobacter sp. | reverse complement strand
TTTTACATCAATCTTTCTGACGATGAGAAGAACAAGAGACAGCAGCCAAAGATCCTGAATGAACCATAACGGGCCAATGCCGCTTATAGACCATATCAGATATTTTACGGGACCCGGGAGTGCTGCAATACTTTCCGCAGCTGGCCCGCTCATGGTGTTAATCCATCCTATACCGGCACTCAAGAAGAAGAGTCCTATAGTTGATGGAACAAGAAGCTTTCTCGTACGTATCTTGAACCACTCCTTGGCAGACCGTCGTTCCAAAGCATATCGCGCACTAATTCCTGCAAGGATGAACAACAAAGGCATAAACCAAGGGTAGAGGATGTACATGACGACATCCTGATACTGAGGCCCGTCACTAAAACCTCCTATTCCTCCGAAAACGCCTTTATTGTTATAGAAATATATGACATGATAAAGCAGAACAAGAAGGACTGTCACCCAGCGGAGATTGTCTATCCAATGTTTTCTCATTTTGCCAGTCCCTCCATGACCTGACCTACAAGGTCCTCGAAAATCTGAGTCTTTACTAGTGCCATTCCGTTATTATCCCCAAGCAGAAGTAGAGCGTCTCCTGGTTTTATGTCATACTGTTTGCGTGCATCACGAGGAATTACGATTTGTCCTTTGTCACCCACCTTCACTACTCCGAAGATGTATTTACCGTCTTTTTCCTGCATAAAAAGTTATATTAGTTGGAAATTTCCCACAAATATAACAAAATTCTGATTTATCTATGTGAATATTATATTAAATTCTTAATCTACAGACGGTAAACTTGATCTACTTAACTCGATTGAACTATAAATGCATATTAAAGCTTCCCTTCGGTTTTTTCGTTGGGAGGCTTTTTGATATATGTCTGTTGGTGCAAAGCCCTAAGCACGGCGATTCTGAATATACAGATCTATATAGAACTCAGCGTGCTTAGGAGTTTGGCAGTAACACAGGGCGAACTACAGACATACTTAGCAAATCCTACCTATTATCCGCTTGCTGACTTGAAAATTATTTTGATGTGCTTACTATCCGCGAAATGCCGTTTTTTTGTGGAATGAACTAGCTGCCTTTCTCGTGAATGCAAAAGGCTAGGAAAGCAGCTGAGAATTAGTTAATATTAAATATTATGAAACATAGAGTTCATAAGGATTTTTGATATTTCGCGTCATATGACTACCTTTGCCTTTGGCTATCACAACCGATCAGGCAAAAAGGCTTGTGTCAAGTGTTGAGATATAAATACAGATAAATAGGAATCAAAAGTTTTCCTACCCTAAAAGGTTAACTTATTGATTATCAAGATGTTAGACTTACTGGAGTGGTAATTTTCTGACGCAGCTATTATATCAAATACATCTTATGCTTCCCTTCGGTTTTCCGGAGGGAAGTTTTTTTGTATATGGTTTTGTGTGATGTCCTGCGATTATATCCTCATAATATTACGCATCTTTTGTCAGCCATTCCCAAATAGGAACAACCTGAATTGTATATCCGTCTTCCTCAATGACTTCACTTTCGTGGTCTGTAATCAGGAAGAGATTGTCACACTTTGTTGCTTTTGCTCCTGCTATGCATCCTTTGACCTCACGCTTCCTGGTTTTCTCGTTGGAGATGTCATAACTCACCTGATATACTGCGAGAGTCTTGTTGCCGTCACATACTACAAAATCCGCCTCTGCGCTTCTGCCTTGATAATAGTATATGTCATTCTCTGTTCCTGCTTTTCTTCGCAACAACTCCAGATACACGATGGTTTCAAGCCTCCATCCTAAGTTTTCACCAGAGAAGGCATTCTCACGTTTGTCCATGAAGGCAACATCTATCGCATACGACTTCTCATTTCTTGATCGTTCACGGCTTATAGAAGAATACTTGCTTATAGTTGAAATCAGATAGGTCTGATTCAGGTACATAAGATAATTGCCGAGAGTGCGCTCACTTTTTATGCCGATGATGCTTTGAAGAGCATCCTTTACTATAAGTGTAGGCGTCCCATTCAGAATGTGATGTGTAAGTCTCTTCAAAGCATCGATATTGCGTATTTTATAGCGTTTCTTGATATCCTGACTTATGATATTGTCTATAAGAGTGCCGATATATTCCTTTGGATTCTCCTCACCGGATATCAACTCTGGGAAGCCTCCTTGGTGGAAATACTCCTCGTAAGCTTTTGATAGCAGACCTTTGTTCTTAGTGGTAAGCCTTGTATAATCCACTTCCTTGATAGAACACCAATCCTTGAATGAGAATGGGAACAACTCAATCTTATGATGACGTCCTGTTAAGTGCGTAGCCAATTCTGCACTCAAGAGCTTAGCATTGCTGCCAGTGATGATAATATGTATCTTCTGCCTTAAAAGACGGTTTACAAACAACGGCCACCCGTCTATATTCTGGATTTCATCCAAAAACAGATAGTCAAACTTACCATAGATTTTATATAGAGTCTGAAGAACATTGTCAAGGTCTTTTGTCTCTAGTTCTTCCAGGCGCTCGTCGTCAAAGTTAGCGTACGCATAGTGTAGACCAGCTTTTCTCAGTGCATTGAAGCAAAGAGTGGACTTTCCGCTTCTTCTGACACCGATAACCACCTGTGCAAGTTTGCTATTCAGGTTTATCAGATCTTCTTCTGGGCGATGTATCAACACCTCTCCTTTAAGAGCATCAAGTTCATCCTGTTGCTCAAGCAGTACTTTTTCTATGTCTGAAAGTTTCATATCAGTATATCATTATAATCAACAGTGCAAATATAACATTTTGTTGAGATAATACGGATAAATGACATATTTTTAATTTATCTAATACGGATAATGTGCACATAATGCAAGCTTGCAGTGCGGATAACTGTCAGCTATTACAGATAAAAGATGCCCTGCAATTCACATCGCAGGACACCTCTAACCTAAAACTTAACCTATGAAAAAACTATTCGGGATAGTGACTCCTTGTTTAGTTGCATGTGAAGTATAACTAGCTGATAGCTAGGTTGTTATGTGATTTGGGGTGGGTCAAATGACCTACCCCAAATCGTCTTATGTGCTGATTATCAGGAGTTTGGAGTTTTCTTGAAGGAACTTTGTTCACTTTTCCCGTTCTTTAAGAAACTCTCTTAAGGTCTGGCCATTATAAACAATGAGTGTGTCCAGATCATCTTGAGTAATTGAACGGCCACCGTATATATATCTGGTGGATTCGAGCAGGAGGCGTGCACCGTGATAATTAACAAAACAGATTTCCCTGCCTGTCGATGGACTTTTCAGTGCCTTAGCACGATACTCTGTTGAATAGTAAGCGCCACTTTTGAAGATCAGTTCATTACCGTTACGTTGTACCAGTTTGAATAGTTCTTTGCAGGCGACATTTTTAGGAACGTCGGTATGGATAAGATGAGCTGGAAGGTCTGCAATATATACCAGGTTCTCTCCGTCCTTGAAAGTTTTGTCATTGGGGTGATAAAGGTTTCTGTTCATATTGTTGAAATATTGGAGTCATCAATTAGTTTGCATCATTGCTGTCCACTAAAAATGTGGACGGTTAATAAAAGTTAAAAATCAAACAAAGTGGGTTCATAAAACCCGTCAAGTTCTTTATCAATACTGAAGTTAGATTTGTTAAAGAGGTCTTGAAGTGGTGTCGTATCGGTGAGCGATATTCCTAAGATCTGAAGTGTCTCATAGATTGTGCGGTCAAGTTTCATTTGGTGATGTACAATGGCCACCAGACAATATGAAATGATGGCAGTGTAGATCTGTATCCTGACTGCATTTTCAGAGTCACCCCAGAACTTCTTGATCTTCAGATGCTGTTTCAACCATTTGAAGAACAGTTCTACTGACCAGCGGTTCTTATATAGAAGAGCTACTTCTAAGGC
>JAXJWH010000056.1:0-4283 GCA_036308125.1 Agathobacter sp. | reverse complement strand
TTGACCATAAATACTACCTTCCAAAAGACCTCAATAAAAAATTTAAAAAAATTTCAAAGTAGTAATCTCCATACAACATTTTTGACTTCAACAAAAAGGCCAGAAGGCGCTTAAACTGGTGTGCGACCCGTCAAGTAGACAATCAAAAAACATAAAAGTCTCTTTTCTGCCCGGTATTACTGCCGGGCAGTTTTTATGCTGCTTCCTTCAACTTAATTTCGTGGTATTCCATTGGAGTCATAACGTTCAGATTTCTCTGTACGCGCTTGGTTGCGTAGTAGGTCATATATTCTTCAATGGCCTGCAAAAGCTCTTCTTTCGTCTTGAACTTATGTCCATAGTACATCTCTCGTTTCATGATTCCCCAGAAGCCTTCCATGGGGCCATTATCTATACAATGAGCCACTCTTGACATGCTTTGCGTCATTCCTGCATCCACGATTTTCTGCCGGAATTCTTTTGATGTGTATTGGTACCCTCTGTCACTATGGAAAATCGGGGTTGCTCCAGGAGCGTTCTCCATGGCCTTGTCAAATGTGGAAAATACAAGTGGATTATCATTATGATCGCCATAAACATATGCAACCGGTCGCCTGTCACACAAATCCAGTATAACGCTCAGATATATCTTTCCCTTCCGTTCGTCTTCACCAGTACCAAATTTGAACTCGCTGACATCTGTAACCCATTTCTCATTGAGTTTGTCGGCATGGAATTCCCTATTCAGTATGTTTTCTGCTACATAGGCCGGATCTGACGCTGGTTTTGTGCAGCAGTTATAACGGTGTTTTATTATGGATCGGATTTTCTTTTTCCGGCATATACGAAGAACTCGCTTATCGTTGACTTTGATATTGTAGTCGTGTTCCAGAATATCACGGATACGTCTGTATCCCATGTCTGGATGTTCATCATGGATCTGCTCCATTTTTTCAGCTATTCGTTTATTAAGAACATCATTTTCATTATCCACTCGATTTTTCCATTTGTAGTAAGAAGCTCTGGTGATATGGCCAAATTTACATAGACGGTTTACCGGATAATCAGGATGTTCCTCAATAAGCTCTTTTATTGTGATATAGATATCCAGATGCCGTGTTCGCTTCAGAGTCACCTCCTCTCGACGGCATCGAGTTTTTTTAAGAAGTCAATCTCCATCTGCTGCTGTTTGGCCTGAGCCTTAAGCAGCCGGTTTTCTGCTTTGAGCTTTTCCAGTTCTGTAAGTTCTTCTATTGGCTTACTCCGACCGCGCCGGTCGTATAATCCTTCGACGCCTTTTGTTTCATATTTTTTTACCCAGGAATACACTTGTCCATAGGAGCAATGGTACTCCTTTGCTGTAAGCGCATAGTTATTGTTATTAGCAGTGCAGTGCTCAACTATAGCAAGGCGTTCTTCAAGAGTTGTCTTCCTGCTCTTATTTTCCTTAATCATGAGATATTCCCCTTTCGGCCGTGACTCGGTCAATTCCTCATGATTATTATACGCTTTAACCCAACATCCGATTGTGCTTGGAGCTAAAATCCCATGTTTCTTTGCAAGCGATTGTTGAGATATTCCTCCATCCAGATACTCTTTTACAACCATCTCCTTGAATTCCGCAGAGAAGTTGCAAAGATCGCTGTTGTGTTTTTCAAGGCCTTTCTCACCGTATGCATCAAAAGCATGCCACCAGCGTCTGATGATACTTGCCTCTATACCATAATTCTTTCCTAATTTCCAGAAGGAGAGACCTTTCTCTTCATGCTCTGCCAGTACCTTTAACTTAAATTCTTTGGAATACTTTCTTCTAGACATGATAATGCTCCTCATATGATAGATTTTGGATGTTTCCAATGTCTACCATATGGGGAGCATATCAGATTCTCGGCATATCGATTATAGGTTTTTATTACTACGCAATCCCTTCCTCCAAAAACTTCATTTGTTTCCTCGTATAAATTCCTATCTACTTCTACCCCTTGAAATGTTGAGCGAATATCAAATTTTGATCGTATATTATCTAATATCATATCATGCATTGAATGATTCTCATCGCGACAGCATTGAATATCAAATCTGATGCTTTGATCAGGTGATTCATATATAGTATGCCAACCATCAGAACCCTGTTGATAATTATCTGTAATTAGCCAGTCTTCAGGAATGTTCATATGAATATTTTTACATACTTTGCCACTAAAGCATGAATCATAACTAACATCTTCTGTCGTCTCTTCGCCATAGGTGTTCCCTTGACTGTTTTCATCTACATCACCAGAATAATCCTCTTCATCGTATGCCATATCGTAATCATCGTCTTCTGCTGTATCATCAACAATCTCATCAACATCATGAACCTCATGCACATTATCACTAGTTGCTTTTGAACTACATGCTGTTAACAACACCAATATTATTGTAAAAACTACTGACACTACCTTTTTCATGGCTGGTCCTTCTTATCCTTTCTAAAATAGTGATCAAAAGATGTCAGTAAATTGGCTCGTTATATTCGCCATCAAAACTCATTTTATATATTTCATAGTTTTGATCACAATTTGTATAGATTCTTTTCCCCGTTTGCATTAATCGTCGGTTACTTCTTTGTAACAATCGTCACATACAAAGACAATTGTTCCAATTAGGTTTTCATAATGTTTTGTTGCCTTCTTATGACAAATCATGCATTCTTTACTGCATTCTTTACATACGTATGCCATAGAACCATCGGATGTTTCAAATGCCATTGATGGTGATCGATTGCAATAGTCACAGGGCTCATTGGCTAGTGAAGACTTCTTTGTGAGTATTAACACAAAAACCACAGCTACTAATAACGCTCCTATAATTCCAACAATTCTACTGGGGAGTTTTTGATTAAAGGTAGAAGGCTGAACAGCGTCTTTTTGAATAGACATTTGCTCTAAAGAAGCACCACATTTAGGGCAAAATTTGCCACCGTTTATGGGAGATCCGCAATTTCCACAATAAGCCATTTATCTTCCTCCATCAGAAATGATCAAAGCTTGAAGCCGCATTCGGGACAAAAAATAGAATCGGGGGTTAGTAGTTTCCCACACTTTGGACAAGCCTTTGTCTCTGGTTCTGAAGAAACATCATTACTTTCCTCGGATTCATTTCCTAACGCAAAATCATCTATTGGAGGTGCAGCTCCAATATCAGAATAGCTTCCATTAATGACTTCCGGTACAGGCCTTGAAATTGCTAATGGATTGCCACATGCTGTGCAAAACCGCATTCCTTTTTTTACCATTGCTCCACAGCTGTCACACTGGATAAGATCGTCGTTGTATTGCGGCTTTTGTATTTTCGGAACTGGTGCCCCACAGGAACTGCAAAAAGCACTCCCACGCAATAATTCTGCACCACATTGACTGCATACCTGGATTCCTCTAATCTGCTGTATTTGTTTTTTATATTTCTCAATTTCGTTCTCAAGCTTTATAACCGAAGAAACCATAGATGCTAAGGCTTCTTCACTGTCCTCGCTGTGTAAACTGACATAGGTCTTTCCAATCTCAAAGTATGTTCGGTTTATGCTGCTTTCTGCTTGAGAAATCATTGTGTTTATTTGTGATATTTCGGATATTTCCCGTGTCTTTTGTACACTTTTATGACCAGCATCTTTAACTTTTTTTCCTAAATCATCAAATATACTCATTTATTGTCTCCTCTCCTTCCTCTCCTTGATTAACGAAACTAGTTATTAAAAAAAACGCCTTTTCGTACTGGCAGGAATATGTAAGCGTATAATAGAGTGCACTATCATCTTGAATAATAAAGCTTTTTTAACTATATTCTGTGGTTCCCACTAGAGTCGGGTATTCCACACCGCAATAACTTATTAACCGAAATAAATAAGGTGAATATCTTTAAAGAAAACCAATAAAGTATTTCCTTATGACTACATATTCACTCGGTAAGAAGTAAAGATTATTTATGACATCTTTTGAATGTCATTATCAACTAATTATACTACCCCTTTTTATAATCGACAATCACTACATGTCAAAATTGTATTTGGCTTTCTTGACTCTTTCCGACCATGCCGCTCGTAAGAGCGGCAACGCGAGGAGAAAGCCCGGAACGAGTGTCTCCGATGCAATCAGCGGAGCTTTGGGCCGTTACGCGGCACAAAGCTCTGGAGTGAAAAAAACGCTATCGAGCGTTTTTTTCACTCTTTATCAGTCAGGGAGAAATTCATCATTTCATCAGCACCCCAAGCAACAAAAGGACACTAATTTTTTCCAAAATGACATCTACTAACTGTCGGTTTACTG
>JAXJWH010000055.1:0-17703 GCA_036308125.1 Agathobacter sp. | reverse complement strand
CCCCCACATTAAAAATCGGTAATTTCTAACAAATACACGATTACGCTTAACGCTCATTGATTTAATATAGATTTTTTTAGGTTTTCTAATATTTCCGCTCTGCTGATTTTTGTCAAATGACATAAAAATTTGCCTAATTTCGTATAGACACGTTATTTCAACTTTACGCCTTCCTTGGCTTAGGTTTGCCTGAGTGTGCTTCCTGCACACTCCTCACAGTTTATCATGAACAAACGGCAACAAATACACGATTACGCTTGACATAAACCATCTATAAATATAGGATTTTGTCAATATGGCTCTAATCTCTTATTTCTTCTAATTGCTGATATGCATCCATTTCTCTTCTCTAAAAAATCTATATTAAATCATGGCTAAACCGCCTTCCTTGGCTTAGGTTTGCCTGCGTGTGCTTCCTGCACACTCCCCCACATTAAAAATCGGTAATTTCTAACAAATACACGATTACGCTTAACGCTCATTGATTTAATATAGATTTTTTTAGGTTTTCTAATATTTCCGCTCTGCTGATTTTTGTCAAATGGCGTAAATTTCTCCTAATTTCGTATAGACACGTTATTTCAACTTTACGCCTTCCTTGGCTTGGTTGTTTCGTTCAACTGCATGATTTTAAAAAATAATGCACCCATTCTACAAATTGTATTCAAAAAAATTCTCCTTCTGAATTGTTTGACAGCTCTTTACTTTCGGATATTTCCCAGCCTTTGGCTGAAACTATATTATGGCTGGGATAAGTTAGCGTATTCGTGTATTTGTTGGCGCTTTCAATTTATAAACTGAGGGGAGTGTGCTGGATGCACACTCAGGCAAATTTAAGCCATGGATGGCGGTTTTGCCGTACCACAGTTTATAAATTGAAAGCGCCTTACAAATACTAGAATTACGATTTCTTATAACAGACCTAATATAGTTTTCACCAATGGCGGAAATATCATTTAATACTACATTGCTGTCAAACAAACCAAAGGAGAATTTTCTCTAAAAATTTGTTCATGGGCGCATAAGATTTTTTAAAAACCATGCAGTTAAACGAAACTAACAATAAGCCCCGTCCCACAGTTTCAGGAATGTCCCGCATTTTACAAATACTAGATTTACGATTTTACCCCATATAATATAGTAAGTCCCAAATGGCATTATTAAATATTCACCAAATTAGAAACTACATTTAACCGAGGACGGTTTGCAGGGCATCAAGCAACGCTTTGTATTTTTGCATGAAAGCCTCGTGCTTCTTTTTGATGTCATCCCACCTCTGTTCCTTGGCACTTTGCTCAATCTCCTTGGCTTCGCCGGAGATTTCCATCGCCCCAATGGTAAGTGAAGTGCTTTTTACTGCATGCATATGAATTCGATAATTCTCCCAATCTTCTTTTTCGTAGTTATCGCACAGTTCCTCATAATGCTTGGAATTAACGTATGAGCCTAAGATATCCACATACATTTCCGGACTGTCAGCACAATACATAAGTCCCGTCTGGGTATCAAGGAAAGTTAATCTTGCTATAATATCCTCCGCCGACTCTGTTTTATTATCATCGGCAGCCCAGTTATCATATTCATTTTCATCACCGGCAGGCTCTTTTTCCACAAGGTGAATCTTCTCTTTAGGAAGGTATTTAAGCAGCATGCTTTCAACCTCGCCACCCCTTACAGGTTTTGACAGGTAATCCTGAAATCCTTCCGACAGATATTCTTCCTCGACTCCCATAATCGCATTGGCAGTCAGGGCAATAATCGGTGTATCCTGATTTACATGGGTTTTATCCGCCCTTATCATGTGGAAAGTTTCAATTCCGTCTAACTCCGGCATCATGTGATCCATGAAAATGATGTCATATTTCTCGTCTTTTATCATCTCAAGACATATCCTGCCGCTTAGTGCAGTATCCATCTGAATCTTCGTGGTCTTAAGCAGTCCCACCATGACATCTAGGTTCATCTTGACATCGTCAACAATAAGGATTCTTGCATCCGGTGCCTGAAAACTTTCTTTATATTTCTTATTAATAGAAGTAAATGAATTAATCTTCTCGGAAAATCTGCCCATTGGAACGTCAGATTTTGGTTTTTGTGGTATCTGAACCCTGAAAATCGAGCCTTTGCCGTATTCACTTTCCACCGAAATTCTTCCGCCCATTAATTCAACAAAGCTCTTTGTAATGGCAAGCCCAAGACCTGTTCCTTCGATGTTTCGGTTTCTTTTTTCATCAACTCTTTCGAATGTGTTAAACAGCTTATCGATATTTTCCTTCTCGATTCCAATTCCTGTGTCCTTAACCGAGATACATAATTCTTCATTCACCCAGTTAAATGTAATTTTAATTGAGCCTCTCTTGGTATATTTTACCGCATTACTTAAAAGATTAGAAATTATCTGGCGGATTCTGACTTCATCACCGTAAAGTTTGGATGGAATGCCAGGATCATTTGCCACTGTAATCTCTATGTTTTTCTCCTTGGCGCTTAATGAAATCATGGTATAACAATCATACATAAGCGAGAATAATTCATAAGTTACAGGTACGATTTCCATTTTTCCGGATTCGATTTTTGAAAAATCCAAAATATCATTAATAAGAGACAGCAGATTCTGACCGGCACTTTGAATGTTGGCTGCGTATTTTGCAATATTTTCATCCTTATTCTCACGAAGAATAATCTCATCCATACCAAGCACCGCATTAATTGGAGTCCTTATCTCATGGGACATGTTGGCAAGGAAATCACTCTTTGCCTGATTAAGCCTTTTTAACTCCTCGTTGGCTTTTATAAGTTCCAATTCTTTTTCAAATAAGTCATTATTCTGCTTTTCGTATACGCTTGACTGATATTTGAAAATAACTCCAAAAACACAGGTTACCGCCACCGTTGACTGAAATATGTCAAGCGCCGTCCCTACGGGACTTTGAATGTATGTTATTGTATCAGGATAAACCATCTCAATTACTATACATAAACCAAATACTATGACATTAACGCCGTACATCACATAGCATAAAGTTCCACTTAAGAACAACCAGTCAAAGACCATTCCTACTACAATCCACACCGGCATTCCGCTATGCATGCCGCCTTCCAGAAAATACATAGACGGAAATACTATAAAATTGACAATTATAATTAATATTATGGTTACGGTTTTTGCCTTCTTGCCTGTCTTTGCTTCATGGCCTATATTTGCCCAAAGCAGTAACACAAAAATCACTATCATAGCGGCAATTATCAAAGCGCAATTGCTTAACTTACCTACCGATGTCATAATAAGTGAAAATAATCCACCAATTAAAGTTGCACAAAGTGTAAGATTCAGTAATCTGTGGCTAATATTCAGACTGTCATTAAACAACTCATTCTTAAATTTATTAATATACTTCATTATTTCTTTCCCTTTTATACAATGTCTGCCACAATCACCTGTTTTATCAAAACTTATTTATATTTTTGCATTGGATTTAGTAAATAGCAGACAAATTTTCAATCCAACCTACATTATACTATTCTTTTACACTATTATGCAACTGTCAATGTACTTATTATTATATTAAAAAATTAATTCGTCTCTTTCACCACCGGAAGTTTTAAAACTACCTTAAATAAATCACCATCCACGACTAAATCCATGGTTCCACCCATTAATTCCGTAAGACTTTTGGCGATGGATAATCCAAGACCGCTTCCTTCGGTATTTCTTGAGCTGTCACCTCTTACAAATCTTTCCATAAGCTCTTCGCTTGAGATATTTAATTCGAAGGCTGACATATTTTTAAATTCAACCACCGCTTTATCTTCTTCCTGCATTATGTCAATGTAAACCCTGCTTGAAGGCATGGCATATTTGCAGATATTATTCATAAAATTATCAATGACACGCCATAAATGTCTTCCGTCTGCTAAAACGTGAATATATTCAAGGGTTGTTCCGTCATTACTTATTATCTTGTCCGACACAATTAATTCCAGATTTTTCTCGTCTAATTTTTCCTGAAACTCTCCTACAATCTGGGTGATAAACACCTTTAACTCGTATGGCTCTAAATTAACAGGAAGATTTCCTGTGGATGCCTTTGAAGCCTCCATTAAATCTTCTATTAATTTTTTCAGTCTTACCGACTGCCTTTCAAGAACCTCTATGTATTCATTTTCCTTGGCATCTTTTATGTCGAGTTTCTTCAGTAAATCCACATAATTAATTATAGAAGTAAGTGGTGTCTTAATATCGTGGGATACGTTGGTTATTAATTCTGTCTTAAATCTTTCACTTTTCATCTTGTCCATAACCGCTTTGTTAATGCCCTCACCTATTCCGTTGAGGTTCTCCCCATGGGCTTTAAATTCCCAATGCAGTTTTTTTGTGTCAATAGGGTTATCAAGTTCTCCGTTTCTTAACTTTTTCGCCCCCTCCTGCAATTCCTTCATCTGAATAATCGCCAAATAAATAATTCCAATTGCTAAAATCTTGCTGAACATTTCCCACAGAATAAGCACATCACAGCTTCCTGTACTTGCAAAAATTAAATCAATAAGCAGTGTTGATACCAGAAGAATTGCAACTGCGGTAAGTTTTATGTTGTTAACAAAAGCAGAAATGCATCTTCGTATTTTATCCCATATCTTGTAACAAATGGAATATTTTAAAAGACATTTTAATTTCACCTTTTTAGCTATGGAATTACAGAAGAAAAGCCCCAGCAAAACTCCGGTAATTATTATTAATGTTTCGATGCTTATAAATTCCGCCACTGTTATGTTTGTTACCAATCCATCAAGAACCAAGTACACAGCTCCCATCAAAAAAACTTCAGCAGTTATAACTGCTGCCGTCATAATCTCAAGAGGAAATCTATCTATATAACCTAAATTTATTTTTCCTTCTTTATCGACACCGGCAAGGTACATAAGGTACACAAAACTAATTAAGCATAATATAAATTCCATAAATATTATTACCGGATAGTAATTTCTAAATGCAAATACACAATCCACCCATGATTTTGCCTGACTAAATAAATCATGATATGGATAATCTTCATCTACATAGGAAGCAATCCAGTAAAATTCCTCATCCGATGGAACATTATACATATATTTAATGCAACTATCCTTAAGGCTGTAATTTGGAACGGAATATATATTATCCTCCTCTATCACATCTATATAACAGGTATATACGTCTTGCGAATCCGAAACTCCATAGGCATCATATATCTCCTGGATTTTCTCCTCGTCATATCCATCACTACCATCATCCATCTCGGTACAGGCATATTTTTTAAAAATATCATCGTTTCTAATAAGCAAACCATTTTCCGTTTCCAGAAAAACAGCTTTTTCCAGTGATTCCATTGGCTGTTCATAGGAAGAAGTTTTATCCTTCTTATTTTTGTCATCAGTTTCTTCCTTTATAATGTAAGCGTCCTGTTCCTTGGAATAGGTAAGATTTTCAGTTCTAAATTCGTATTTATTACCTTTTTTATCACCAGTATCCACAACCCATGATGCCTTTACATCATTTATCAAATAAAATAAATCATTTGTACCCCATGCATACAGTTTGCCGGTATTTTTATCAATGATAAATTCACCGATATCTACCAAGTCCATGTTGTAAGTTCCAAATTTCCAGCCTGCCGAATTACTGATAATGGCTGGTATTGAATCCAGTGAATAATCCTTGACAGGATAATTTCCATCACCTTGAAGGTAAGTATATTCTGCTTTATCACTCTCATCAAAATTAGAATATTCCACCTTCTTACTCTTTAGCTTTGGCTCACCATCTTCAAAATCCATGTCCTTATTTTGAAAAATCGAAAAATTCAAATTGGTTTCCAGTGCTTCATCAATATCGCCATTCTCGTATTCAGTCAGATAATACAAGGCATAATTTGCAGCAATTATCTTATTGTAGTAAGCCTGCATTTTATCCTTTGTTCCATAATGTGTGGTAAATACCATTCCCAGACATGAAATTATTCCGCTTATAAAACAACAGGTAAATACCACAATGCAAATTACTCTTTTCATTAATGCATTCTTTATTTTTTTCATTTATATTCCTCTTTTACCTCTCAATCTTATATCCCCTGCCCCAGACAGCCTTTAGATATCTAGGCTCTGCAGGATTATATTCAATTTTTTCCCTTAAATGTCTTATATGTACCGCCACCGTATTCTCCGTTCCGTATGATGGATCATTCCATATCTTCTCGTAGATTTCCGCTGGCGAGAAAATGACTCCCGGATTTTTTACAAGAAGATTTAATATCTCGTATTCAGTCTTGGTCAGGTTGACCTTCTCCCCATCCAAAGTCACCTGCTTTGTTCTGTTATCAATCTCAATTCCCCCGAATACTATTCTATCCGGTGCTTCCACCTTGCTTCCAAGTTTCGTATATCTTCTAATCTGGGACTTAACCCTTGCCTGAACCTCGATTGGATTAAAGGGCTTGGTCACATAGTCATCCGCTCCTGCCGTAAGACCTAAAACCTTATCGTAATCCTCACTTTTTGCCGTCAGTAAAATCACCGGTGCATTGGAAATCTCCCTTATACTAGTCATCGCCTTAATTCCATCCATAACCGGCATCATAATATCCAGTAGAATAAGATGAATCTCTTCCCTTTTTACTATATCCACAGCCTCTTTTCCGTTATATGCCTTAATAACATTGTATTCTTCCG
The DNA here is from genome assembly GCA_036308125.1 of Agathobacter sp. Taxonomy (GTDB): domain Bacteria; phylum Bacillota; class Clostridia; order Lachnospirales; family Lachnospiraceae; genus Roseburia. The sequence goes on along the minus strand of JAXJWH010000055.1, from coordinate 10,998 downwards.
CTTTCAAATAAATCTCAAGGGCTGAAACTATATCCTTTTCATCATCACACACTAATATATTATACATGTATATTTCTCCTCTTTTTTCTAATAGTACTATTACTTTGTCTATTTTATACTTTTTTGCCGTAAAAACCAATATATGAACACATTAAGATTTGTTTAAGATTTGTTTAATGAAACATAAAAAAATGCATCCTGGGGCAATCCCAAAGATGCATCTTTTCTTATTATTATAATTTAATTTCTGACCATAACCTTATTAACGTTCCTTCGCCGGTCTTCTTCCGCAGGATTTTGCCTCAGTACAAAATCCACACACATCACATTTCGGTACGAAATAATTATCCACAAGGTATTCCCACTCAGAAGAATATTTCTTAAGTTCTGACATAATATCATTCATAAGCTCTCTGAATTCCCAATATGCCCTGTTGCAAAGACGCTGGTGTGACATATCTATAAGATTTCTAAGATTAGTCCTTAATACAACCTTGCTTTCCATTGCAAGAGGAAGCATCATTCCGATATCCTCCCTTGGAAGTCCCATCTCTTCAAGTTTTTGCATGGAAACTAATATATTATTCATTGTTTCCTCATAAACCGCCCTGGCTTCTTCATTTGCTGCAACCTTAGGTGGCACAACGTATGGAAATCCCTTCTGATAATTAACATATCTTGTGGAAGCCTGCAATCTGGTTGGGCCGCCTGCTATATGTGTATATAATTCCCTTATTACCCTTGCTGAATATCCGTCAATTATCATATAAACCTGAGGATATTCCCATGTCCTTCCATGTCCTGATGTAAGACAGTCCAGACCTCTTTTGTAATTTTTGTCAGGATTTGTAACATCCCCACCCCAACAAACTCCGGCTTCCTGGCCAATAAGACTTATTGGGTTAATTGTTGTTTCTTTTTGAATAATTATTTTGCCCATTACATATTCCTCATTTTCGCATTTTGCGTTTATTATAACATAACATGAATGGAAAAAGGGTTATTTCACACTAAATTTTTTATTTGTTTTGACACTCATTTGATTTTATACTATACTAACCTAGTTGAAATGTAGTTTTGCCTTTATATTGTGGGAGAATTTATATGAAATTGCTTAATAACGGACTAATCGTAGATGACAAAAATGATGATTTTTTTGTTGACCTTTCAGAATTTCAATCGGAAAAAATAAACACTGATGAGTTAGTAACAACTTACACATCACCTGAATTAATGGAACAGTGTGAAAATTGCCTTTCTTATGCCAATATGTTCCTTGATTCATGGAACGTAGACAAAGCTGCCTGCTATCTTGATACCATAGAAGCCTGCGGGTGGGCTGACAGCAGCACAATTTACCAGAAATGGCTTCTCGGACATTGCAGAATCCAGATTATTCTTAGAAATTATTCTCATTACCAGATATTCAAAGTACTATTTGATACGCTGAAAATAACACAGCCAGAGATATCCCTTACTAATTTTACTAATTTAGAATTAAATGAAACAGAATTAATGATACTTATGTTTATGGAAAACGAGCTTTTCTATTTAACATACCCTAATCTGTTCTTGAAAATGCATAAACAGATTCCAAAGGCATTAAATTCCACCAGTATCCCTGACAATATCAAAAATTTCATTTTGGTGGGTGACGGTTGTGCCTATGCCAAAAGACTTATTCTTATTCGTGAATATGATAAAGCTCTTCCGCTGCTTAATCAGATTCTAAAAACTGCAATGATGGAAAATCAGGATTTCTTCATATATGAGATAAATTTTCTTATCGGACTTTGCTACAATCACACAGGATACATGCTTAGTGCTGACAGAATTATACTTGCTACATTTTTTTCTTCCCACGGTGATAAAACCAATTTTGCAAAACTTTCCCGTAATTATTTAAGAAGTTACACCGACTATCTCTTCCCGGATGCCATGGAGAAGGCTTCAGATATTAAGACACCGGATATTCCATTCAAAAAGCCACTGGATAAAATTAAATTTACCAATAATTCTTACCAGGAAGACGAGGCATTTTCCAAAAAACCGTTTAAGAGAAACAACCTATACAAACTTAATCAGGAAAATAAAAAGATTGATGACATTTATTATAGAATGGTTATGGCTAACGAGCTTTCATCCTCAGATTTTAGTCATTACATGCGAAAACTAAAAAGACTTTCCACCGAAAAGGACACTTTCCAATACCAGAAATATCTTACCTGTTCCTGCCTTAATCCTAATAAACCACATGATTTGTTGGAAACTGTAATCGAGGCAATAAGATTAACCATTCCTGAGTTTAATTTCTACGAGCTTGGTAAGACAAAGATTCCAAAATCAAAACTTACCAATCCAGAACTTGTTCTTTTCTACCTTCTTATGAAAACCTGCTTAGAAAAAGACGATTATGCCAAATGCAGAAGCATATTTGAAGAAATTGATTTTTCTCTTCGAAAGGATAAAGACGATGCTTTCCGATATGGATTTTTGTATGGCAAAATGGCAGTATGCTATATGAATGCTTTATATCACTGTCTTGACTATTATTCACTTTATAATTATACAACACAGATTGACTGGGATGATTTCCCTATAAATGTCAAAAAGTGGACATATTTTTACATGACCTTCGTGTATGCGGAATATAACGAAGTCAGTAAATGCAGGGAATATGGTTCATTTGCATACAACCTTTTGTACCTTTATGATGATAAAACCACCGCCGATATCATGCTTAATACCTTAATCAAGGATTATTCCATAGATTTGGCAGCCTGTCCTAGCATGGACATTTTCACAGAATTAAAATAAATAATAAGGTGATGTCTTCACCACGCAAAAACCCGGATAGAATTTGTTCCATTAAATTCTACCCGGGATTTATTATTCCTCATCAGGTTTCTTAAGATAATATGTTATAAAAAGACTATAAAATACGTTATTGATAAACCATTCCGTTTCATCACTTCTTAACGGGTCTGTACTTAATTCCCTGTATCGCTCCAGGAAAAAATCATACCAGCCTTCATCATCCTTCTCTCCCCTCTTACCGGTAAAATAAGGATTCTCGCTGCTGTTGACGTAGTTTCTCAGAATCGTTATACTGTCTGTTATTCTCGTCTTCCATTCATATGCAGTTTTTATATTCAGTTCACAGTCCTCTGAAGCCTTTCTAACCCAGCCTGTATCCTCCGGACTGCTCTCACCATCCAACATGTTTTTGGTGAATTTCAGCCAGATTTCCGTTGGTTTCCTTGACTTTAGGACATTGTCGCCGGTGTTAATCTTCGACTCTGCAATATATGATTTTCCACACTTCTTGCATTTCCTGCGGGGGATTCCCCTGCTATTAACACCATTATTGCTATATTCCCTGCTCTTGCACACCGGACATAGATTTCTCTTCATAAATAAATTACGAATTGGCCTTCCAATATTAATGTGTGCATCTTCAATTCCCAGCGCAACCACAAATTCCTTGTCCAAAAACCAAGGTAACCCCTTGACTCTTGCCCTCATGTCCGTTGCGTTCTCTGAATCTGTGAAATACAAATCTCTATATGTTTCAACTTCTTTTCTCACTGTATATTCCATGGAGTACCATCCTTTTTCCCTACATCCCCTCAAAACGGTATATACTCACTTATTATAAAATACAATTTCACGATTGTAAAGAATCAAACATATTTTATTTTGTTTCATATATGCACCTATCCAATTTAAACTTAACAGAAATCCCACCAAGTAAATATATTAGAATGATATAGTTTATATCAAATGTTGAGTGCGTCATGTAATACAATTCATATAATATAACCACTATATTAACAATATATGCTCTTATACTCTTATTTATATTCATTCGAATTTCAAATAAAAGCAAAATAATATTCATCACAAACACAAATATAGCCAAAATTAGATTTACGTCACCAATATCTAGATTATTCCCCCACAAATAATTCATTTTATCTAAATAATTGTTAAATATATAAATCGAATATTTTACAAAATTTATATTCATATATATAATTACAATTATTATACCAATTAACAGCCATGGGGCAAACAATATGCTTTTCCAGCTCTCTTTAAAAATAATTTTCATTTCGCAAAAAAAAATATCATCATTATCCTTATTTTTCTCATAATTGTCTGTTATAGAAAATATAGTTTCTTTAAACTTCACGAACACTTCTTTTTCGATAGAAAACAGCCTTGATGATATCTTTTTAATCACAAAAATAATAATTGCAACTGCAATACACCAAATTATCTTATTCGAATACATATCTTAAATATTTATTTTTTACCATTGTAAGTACTAACATTACAACGCTAAACAATAATAATATGGCATCTAATTTCACCCATTTGCTACTTAATCCAACTATATTCACATTTTCAATCTGTCCTTCAAAATAATTTATCCATACAATACCAATAAAGCCAGTAAGTACAGAATTTTCAAGACATGCATGCATAAGTGCAATTGCCACAACAAAGAACATTACTTCCGCAAAATCAGGAAGTAAAGTCACAAAAATTTTCACAGCTTCTCCAAAATCGCTACCTCCAACGATAAAACTTAAAATCATTATGCACAAAAATGTAAATGTCCAAAAAATCATTCCAGTAACTGCTACACATCCCGCCATACACGAATCATTATTATAATATGCCGCTATATTTTTCTTAAAATTATATCTTTTAAATTTATCACTCAAGAAAATAACAAATAACATCATTAAAATTTCTATATTTCCATTAACAAATCCTAATTCAATTCGTTCTAACAAAGACATATTTCCTGTTTCATCTGTCACTCCTGCAATTGTAAATATAAGTGTCAGTGCAAATAAAACCCATGTACTTTTGCTTTTTATTGCTCGATATACATTCATTTTTACTAAATTCATTTCAAACTCCTTAACTAATCATTTCTATAAAAATTGATTCACATGTACTTCTATCTTTATATACTTCACATATATCAATTCCTCTATTTGTCAGTTTCTTTATAAGACCTGATACCTGAACATCATCATAGATGCAAACAGTTTTATCCGACACTTTATATCTCTTTATATCCATTTCCTTAAGTACATTTTCGATATTGCCATCATTTTCAAAATTAATAATTATATTCTTTTCTTTTTTCAGACTAAGTTCCTGTTGGGAGATACTGTTGACTAAAACGCCATTATTAATGAATAAAAATTCATCACATACTTTCTCTAACTCATCTAAAATATGACTGGATATTATCAAAGTTTTTCCATACTTATCTTTTAATTCATATATTAACTGTCTGATTTGAAGTATGCCCTCTGGATCCAGACCATTTATAGGTTCATCCCATATAAGAATATCCGGATTACCAATAAGTGTTAATGCAAGTCCGAGTCTTTGTCGCATGCCCAATGAAAACTTCTTAACTTTGGTATCCCTCACATGTGCAAGACCAACCATTCCAAGTATCTTATCTATTTCATCCTTTTTCCCTTTTACTATCATGCATTGCATGTTCATGTTCTCAAATGCTGTCATATCTAAAAACAATCCTGGTTCTTCTATTAAAGTACCAATTTTGTTTTCTAAAACTCCAACCATTTTTCCACTCTTTGGAATAATCATTCCAGAAATTGTTTTTAAAAGGGTTGTTTTTCCAGCTCCGTTTTTACCAATTATTCCATATATCTTACCTTTCTCAATTTCTAGTGAAAAATCTTTCAGTATATGGTTTTTCCCATAATATACATTTATTCCATCTATCTTCATATTTACTTTTCCTCTTTCCTGACTTTAAAGCCATCCACTATACCATAAATACTTAATTCAGATAATATACTGTCAAAAAAATACGACTACATATATATCCAATCATCTGCTAAAAAAATCTTCTAACAAGAAAATACACTACTCCTACCGCCAGAAATTCAAGTACTAATTTTATAAATTTCACGATTTTTGCTTTGTTATCCATACTAATCCTCCTTAAAATGTGTTATTTTGCTCTGTATTAACCAATATATAATTTACCGGTTATATACCATCCTAGTAGATTTATAATTATTAATTTTATAATTAACATTATCGTTTTTAATCCGCAGATAAGCACTTTCTTTATGCTGTTTAGCTTTTCAAACATATATCCGTATATATATTTAGTCATAATCCGGCTTTCAACCACAATCAAAAGCCCAACGGACAATATATATATCAAAACATCCGCCATGCTTACCCCTTGAGACAATAAGAAAAACAAAGAATAAATCCCAACGCAGCAAAACGTAACTTCTATTGCATATTGTGTTTTGCCATTTATATACCGGTTTTTAGGAAACTCTGCCAGAAAATAAAGACTTTTGTATTTCCTTTCCCTTGCAAAATCCTCTGTGCATATTTGGAAAATAACCGTAAATGTAATTATATATCCCATTATAAGAATTGACATAAATGGAATTTTATTTTTGTTAACAACTGTACTAAACATAAATATTGCAATTGTAACAATAAGATATTTTATACTGTCAAAATCACGAACCAGTACTGCAATATCCTTTTTACATAAAGTCATTTTCCTGTCTTTTTTCTTAACTTTGTCGTAGAAAATGCGTGCAAGCATCATCACTAAAACTATATATAATAAAATGATTCCAACTACTATGTAATCAATATTTCCTTCATTATCAACTTCCAAGCGTATCACAAAGAAACTTATAATTTCTATTGCCGACTGCACCACAAGGAAAGTCTTATAAAATCTGTCACGCAGAATTTTTTTCCCGATTCCCTCAGCCAGCATAATTACCACACTTACTCCTAAGAGAACCCAAAATGCAGCTATATACCATCTGTAATTTACACCTTTAAACAATGGCTCTATAAAAATATATATTCCTAAGAATACTATTGTAACTTCCGACACCAGACAAATTATATAATTATAAATAAATAAGTATTTTTCCTTAATACCTGACAGCATGTAAATCGTATTATTTTTATTATTTATAATTTTTATATATACGTTTATTGGCAATAGCGACAGCAAACCTACTATATAAATAACCATGATTTTTTCCTCAGAAAAATCAAAGACAATGCCTAATGACACTAACCATTTTCGCAAAAAAATAAAACCGCATGCCACCAACAATAAAAGAAATCCTGCCACCATGGAAAACAATTTGTTTGACATTAACCTGCATTTTACAAGATATATTTTCGCTTTAATTAACTCTCTCATACGTTAGTCCTTCATAAAATATTCTTTAAATTCACTGGTAAAAGTCTTATTATCAGCCGTTAATTCCTCTTTATTAGCATATAATACGATTTTTCCATTATCCAGATACCAGGCATCGGTGCAGATATCCTCCACAACATCCAAATCGTGGGATGATATTATGACCATTTTATCCTCTTTTTCGCACCATTTTTTCAGACAATCCTTCAATTTAATTACAGACACGGGATCAAGCGCCGTAAATGGCTCATCCATGATAAGTATGTCCGGATTATGACACAATGCCGAAATTATGGCAATTTTCTGCTTCATTCCCTTGGAATATCCATATATTTTCTCATCCTTATGCTCCCCCAGTTCAAACATTGTAAGATATTCATCTATAATGCCCCTGTCATCCACCCCATACAAAAACTGAATGAATTTCAAAAATTCATATCCCGTCAAAGCCTCATACAATAACGGCACGTCCGAAACATATCCGATTCGCTTCTTAATGTCCGGCTCCTTCAGCAAATTGTGGGAATTAATATAGATTTCCCCTGTATCAGGCTCCTGCAATCCCAGCAATAATTTAATCGTAGTTGATTTTCCGGCACCGTTCTTCCCCAATAATGCATGTATCCCGTTGCTCCCCAAAACCTTATCATCTATCGTCAGCTTAAAACCACTCTTCTTGTATTCCTTACTTATATTCTTAAAACTAATCATTTTCCACTATCAAACCTCTTCTCGGCATATGTTATTCCAGAATTTCATCTACAAAAAGCTTTTTAACACTATCGTCAGCATTTCCATTAATTATATAATCACTGGAAATTCCCAGTGCTTTACATATGTTAATAAGCATTCCTAATCCCACTCTAACTTTTCCCATCTCAATATTATAGAGGTGCTTCTCCGATATTCCCACCATTCCTGACAAAACACGCCTGCTATACTCCTTTATCTCACGCACTTTTCGTATTCTCTTGCCAATAGCCTCGTACAAACTCATATCTTCATTCTTCTTCATACCCAACGCCGTCCTTAACTAGTTTAATTTTATATTATTTTATATTATATTGTACCTTTATTGCCTTATTCTGTCAAAATATTTTTATTATAATATACCTAAAGAAATACAATATAAATATATCTGCTTTTGTATTTCTACAAAAGCAGATATATTTGACAGCTTTAATCTAACCCAAGTCTCTTAATAATCTCTTCGATTGCAGACCATACACCCCATTCTGCAATCCATTTTGAAACAGTTTTCCAATTCTTCTTTACAAAACTTGTAACCTTGCTTAATGCCTTTGCTCCGTATTTTACAGCAATCTTGGAAGCCATTTTTAAAACTTTTGACAGTACATTTTCGTAATTAATACAGTAAATTAATCGAAATCCATATGTTTTTCTTGCTTAATATATATATTACTAACTGCACAATTATTGTACTCCCTCAATTTTTTCTTCTCAACCTCTTAACAGGTATATTTTCTATACCGCTTAGGTATAGATGACTAAAAAATGCTCCTTGACAAATCATATTTTCCAAGTCTATAATTATACTAATTGAAACACTTTATAGCGATGATAGGAAAAAGTACTTAATGTAAAAACTACAGAAAGTTACCGGTTGATGAGAGGTACAGCGGAAGCATTTTTAGGAATACATCCTTGAGCTTTGCACCGAAAGTTTTATCTTATTAGTAGGCTGCAACGGATTGGCGCACGTTATAGTTGCTGATGTCTTGTCGGAGACATACTAAGGCATGCCATGTGAGTGGTTTGCAAAATAAGGTGGTAACACGAGTACAATCCCCCTCGTCCTTATACGGATGAGGGGATTTTTTATTTTACATGGCAGGATATCTGATACTTTTTACAAAAATTGTATCTTATGATTTTGCCCGGATAATTGTTTTAAATATTGAATAAAGGAGAACATAACATGACAATTTATGATGAATTGGTTGCCCGTGGTCTTATTGCACAGGTAACAGATGAAAAAGAAATTAAAGATTTAATTAATAATGGTAAAGCAACTTTTTATATTGGATTTGATCCTACTGCTGATAGTCTTCACGTTGGTCATTTCATGGCTCTTTGCCTTATGAAAAGACTTCAGATGGCAGGCAACAAGCCTGTTGTACTTATCGGTGGTGGTACTGCACAAATCGGTGACCCATCAGGACGTTCCGACATGCGTCAGATGATGACAACTGAAACAATTAATCACAATGTTGAGTGTTTCAAGAAACAGATGAGCCGTTTTATCGATTTTTCCGATGACAAGGCTATCCTTGTAAATAACGCAGACTGGATTATGGATTTAAATTACATCGATGTTTTAAGAGAAATCGGACCACATTTTTCAGTTAACCGTATGCTTACTGCTGAATGCTACAAGCAGCGTATGGAAAAAGGTCTTTCTTTCCTTGAATTCAACTACATGATTATGCAGTCTTACGACTTTTTCAGATTATACCAGGATTACGGCTGCAACATGCAGTTCGGTGGAGATGACCAGTGGTCTAACATGCTTGGTGGAACAGAGCTTATCCGCCGTAAGTTAGGTAAAGATGCTTATGCCATGACTATCAATCTTCTTCTTAATTCTGAGGGTAAGAAGATGGGGAAAACTCAGTCTGGTGCTGTTTGGCTTGATCCTAACAAGACTTCTCCATTTGATTTCTTCCAGTACTGGAGAAATGTGGCAGATTCTGATGTTCTTAAGTGTATCAAGATGCTTACATTCCTTCCTTTAGAGGAGATTCAGGAAATGGAGAGCTGGGAAGGTTCTAAACTTAATGAGGCTAAGGAGATTCTTGCTTTCGAGCTTACAAAACTTGTTCATGGTGAGGAAGAGGCTTCTAAGGCCAGGGAGGCTTCTCATGCATTATTCGCAGGTGGCGGAAATGCTGCAAACATGCCAACTGTATCTGTAACTTCTGAGGATTTCACAGATGGAAGCATGGACATCATGGCAGTACTTGTAAAGGCTAACCTTGCTACTTCCCGCGCTGAGGCAAGACGTAACGTACAGCAGGGTGGTGTATCTGTTGACGGCGAAAAAGTTACAGATATTTCCACAAAATACACTCTTGACGATTTCAAAGGCGAAGGACTTGTAGTAAAACGTGGCAAGAAAAAATTCGCCAAAGTTATTGCTGAATAATCCCCCACAAAATTAACACCAATCCCCTGTCACTTTCATCATCCGATGCAAAATCTGACGGGGGATTTTCTTTGGGATTCCCCACGCCTTTAACACAAACTTAATTTTGCATTTGATTTTGTTTTCATTTTTAGAAAATATCAATGCCTTTTACCTATATGCATTACTTTTTCAAATTCTTTTTGCCCCCATGCACAAACTGTCCAAGGAAAAATTCATTTTCTACTATTATTTAATGCGCAATTTTCCAAGGGATATTACTGCCCTTTGCGAAAATGCTGTTTACCTTAAGTTATCTTAATGTAAAATTATTTAAAGGGCTTCGTTCATATGCATGGATTTTTCAAAATTTTTTGCACCCATGCACAAATTGTCCAAGAAAAAATTCCTTCTACTTTGTTTGACAAGTAATTTGGTGAAAGGCGATATTACTGCCTTTGGCGGCAGTTTAAGTGTAGTTCCTTTTGCAAAAACTAAATAAGTCTTCGGCTCATATGCATAGGTTTTTCAAATTTTTTTGCACCCATGCACAAATTGTCCAAGAAAAAATTCCTTCTACTTTGTTTGACAAGTAATT
>JAXJWH010000054.1:0-2221 GCA_036308125.1 Agathobacter sp. | reverse complement strand
TAAATTTCATTGTTGCATCTTCCTCCCTAATTTAGATCTACTAACGCCTTCTCTATAAATCGCTTTCGACCATTATTTTGTTAATTAATAATAGTAATTTTCGGAATTGTAGAGACTCATGAGTTTATTCTGTCTTTCATGGGTGGAAAATTGCGTGTAAGGGAGGTGGATGTGGGGGAAGAAAGATGAATAGTGGAAAAATGTATATTTATTAGTTTTTTCAGTGGAAAAAGTGTTGATTTGGGGGTGTGTGGAAAAAGTTGTAAAAAAGTTGTAAAACTGATTTTGGAGGGGTATTTTTACAGGTTTTTTCAGGAGAAAAATATTTATTTCTTGTATTAATTTTAGATTTGCAATAGAATAGAAATGAAATAATGTATTTTTTAGATGTGAATTGACAGACAAATTATTGAATTTATATTTATTTAGTTCTGTCTTTCATGGTAATTGATTTAGCAATTAATAATTATATTTTGTGATAATTTTTTTGAAAATCGTGCTAGGAGGTTAATATGGGAGAGTTTGAGAGTAGCATTGGAAAGAGGATAGCAGCCAGAAGAGTTGAGGTGGGGCTTACCCAACATGAGCTTGCGGTAAAACTTGGAGTCAGTGTTAAGCATGTGAGTGAGTGTGAGAGGGGCGTTTCGAGTTTTTCATGGGAAAAAATGATTAGGCTTTCAGAAATTCTGGATTGTTCGATTGATTATATTGTTAAGGGAGAGGTTTCAGATGAAATTTTGAAAGTGATTCCACCTTCCCTTAAGGAAATTTTGTGTGGAGATGACTCGAAGGAGCGGAACAGACTTATTGGATATATGCAGATGTATGGGCAGATGTGTGAAAATTTTACAGAAGGTGAAGTGGAAAAATAAATGCAGATTTTAATTAATACTTATAGAAATGGCAGGCAAAAAAACCTGAGCTGTTGTTTTAATTATAGGAGTATGAGAATGGTGATTATGTGTTTTTCGCAGAAGGTTGTAAATTTGTTGTAAATTGTGCTGTAAGATGTAAATTTGCTGTAAATTGTGCTGTAAGATGATGATAGAATTTATAACAGAAAAAAATAGACATGTTGTAAATCAGGCAGTAAGGCAATTGATTGAAGAGAAATAATGTAGCAATTAATTAGAGGAGATGTTTAAAATGCACAATTTTAAGAGAATTGGAATGGATGAGATTAAATGGCAGCTATATGTCATTTACAAAGCCAATATATTGATAACCATAGTCCATTAACCGGGAAGAGTGCACTTTAAATTAATCATAGTTCATTAATCAAGTGCGGAGTAATCCCCAAAATCATAGCACATTAGTAATTTATATTAACTTTAATAAATAGAAGAAACTAGTTCACTTTCCATTGTTTTACCAAATAAAAATATATATTTCCTAAAAAATCTGATAATAAAATCAGTAGAGTTTGTTAGAAAATCTGGCGAAAACCCCTTCCAAAGTAACAGATTATTTTGTATCTTTGAGAGGGATTTTTGCTGTGGAAAATGTCTGGAAAATACAAATTAAGTCCTGACATTTGTTTTTAGTGAAAAGTTATTCATGCATTAATATTGCGTGAAACTGTGCGTTTACGACTTTGGCAAGCTCATTAGGATTTAGTTTGATGGTTGTTCCGATTCTGCCTCCACTAATATAGATTTCATCGAAGGAAGTTGCGGTGGAATCTATAACCGTTGGAAACTGTTTTTTCATGCCAAGGGGACTGCAGCCACCACGGACATATCCTGTGATTTTGGTGAGGTCTTTGACGTGAATCATTTCTACGGATTTTTCACCTACTGCTTTGGCTGCGGCTTTTAAGTCTACTTCCCTTGCGATTGGGATTACAAATACATAAAACTGTTTGCTTTTTCCCTGCATGACAAGTGTTTTGTAGGATTGTTCCACAGGTGCGCCAGTGATTTCGGCAGTATGCATTCCATCGATAAATTCGTCACATTCGTATGTTATTAATTCGTAGTTTATTTTATTGCGGTCAAGGATTCTGACTGCGTTCGTTTTTGTTTCCTTTGCCATTTTATTCTCCTTCAAAATTGTATGATGTAATAATTATAGCATAAGATTGATGTTGGGGGCAAAACCATAAATAGATTTGCCCCTGTTTCTATACCACCTTGAAAAATTCATATTTTGTAGTATGTCTTCGGATTTTTGAGGCTATAGGCCGGGTATTTCCCACCTTGTTTTATGCAAGTACCGGATT
>JAXJWH010000053.1:0-8909 GCA_036308125.1 Agathobacter sp. | reverse complement strand
TAGTAACTTGATCCATGACTAACCTCCTCGCATTACTACGCAATACTATAACTCGCGTTAATATATGAAGTTTATTATCCCATGGATTATGACTGTGCCGAAAGGCACCAACTTATTGAGCGCTTACGATAAATATAACTATGAGAGAGGTTGCGTGGCAAAGTCGAGTGAGTGAAACTTCTACAGATAAATATAATATGAGAGAGGTTACGAGGCAAAGTCAAGTGAGTGAAACTCACTCAGATAAATATGACTATGTGAGAGGTTGCGAGGCAAAAACAAGCGAGTGGAACTCTCGCAGATAAGTATAACTGTGTGAGAGGTTGCGTGATAAAATCAGGAAAGAGTCACCCTCTGCTAAATACAATTATGAGAGATGCTGCGAGACAAAATCGGGAAATTGGCAACTCGGGATGATTATTTTATCCGTTAAGCGGGCGATGAATTTTCATGCAACCGTACACATAATTATATTTATTCGTCAAGCAAGCGGAAATTTCAATGCAACCTTGCACATAATTATATTTATCCGTCAAGCAAGCGAGAGATTTCATGCAACCGTACACATAATTATATTTATTCGTCAGGTTAGCGAGAGATTTCATGCAACTGCACACATAATTATATTTATCCGTCAGGTTAGCGAGAGATTACATGCAACCTTGCACATATTTATATTTATCTGTCTTTTAGCGACACGACAGTGGAAGCGTTGACAGATAAATATAATATATGTGAAGGTTGCGGAAGAAAGAAGAATTAACGGATAAATATAATTAAGTGAAGGTTGCGGAAGAAAGAAGAATTAACGGATAAATATAATTAAGTGAAGGTTGCGGAAGAAAGAAGAATTAACGGATAAATATAATTAAGTGAAGGTTGCGAAAGAAAGAAGCGCAGCTGGATAAATAGGGTTATGGGAGAGGTTGCGAAAGAAAGAAGAGGTGAGAGTGCATGAGTTGGATTGAGATTTTGATGATTGTTGTTGGTGTTTCATTGGATATTTTTGCGACAATGGAGTGCCAGGGTTCGTTGGTGAGAAAAGTGAATAAGAAGCATTTATCCATAATATGCATTCTTTTTACGGCGTGTCAGCTGTGTGCATTGTTCCTGGGATATTTTATTTCATCGAGGTATTGCAAGGGAAATCCTGCCGGGCATGAGATGATTCTGGGGCAGATAATTGCGGTAATAATTTTTCTGGGCCTTGGTGTGAGATTTATCATTAAGGCTGTCAGAAACGAGGCAATTGATGAGCATTTGATTACGGAGTTTCACATAGGAAAATTTGTTAAAATTGCATTTTTATCCTGCATCACCACAAGTCTTTCGGGGCTGGCGTTTGGATTCTTTTCATTGAATTTGATTGTTTTATTGGTGCTTATGGTTTTTTGCACGATTTTTTTCATAGTTACGGGAATGTATACAGGTTATCATTATGGTTTTGAGCAAAAACGTATTGCCTATATTATCGGCGCTGTTTTATTTGTGATTGCCGGGGCGGATGTAATTTTTAGATATATTCTTAAGATAGTGTAGTAAATTGTGCCGTTATTTTTCCAAAATATGTTTAGCTAGAAAATACCATGTAGCAATTTGATATACATGCTATTAGACATTAATTCTGAAGTTAGCTAGCTGGGAAATTCCATGAATTGCATTTATTTAATATAGTATTATATAGTTGCGTATCAGAAAGATGATATTCAAAAGCCATGACTGGTATTTATTAAACATAACATTCTATAGTTGCGTATCAGAAAGATGATATTCAAAAACTTGAATCGTATTTTTAAATATAATATTCCATCAGTTATCCACCTAAAAGGAATTTTGCTTGAAAATGCCTACTTTACTTAGGAGAAAAAATGTGATATGGTAAAAAGGGACTAGTTATGTAACAAATTTCAAGAGGTGGAGGGTACAAATGGACAAGGGTATTTTATTAGATAGTGGAACAAATGAGTTGGAAATACTGGAATTCAGGGTTGGGCCTAATTATTATGGAATTAACGTGGCGAAGGTAAAGGAGATTTTAAGTTACAGACCTCTTACGCCGATTCCAAAGGCTGACAGGCGTGTCGAGGGCGTTTTCATGCCAAGGGATGAACTTATTTCAATAATTGATTTGGCGGAGGTTTTGGATTTGCCAAAGTCACCGGATATCACAAAAGATATGTTTATTGAAACTAATTTTAATAAAATCAATACAGGTTTCCATGTTCATGAGATTCTTGGAATAAACAGATTTTACTGGACTGATATGAGAAAGCCGGATCCTTCTGTTGGCGATAAGGGAATGGAGATGGCGGTTGGAATCGTGGATATCAAGGGACACCTTGTAATTATTCTGGATTTTGAAAAAATTATGTCTGAAATTAATCCTGAGATTTCCCTTAAAATGTCTGATATTGAGCATAAGAAAAACAGAAGCAGGGACGAATCACCTATTATTATTGCGGAGGATTCGGATTTGCTTAGGAAAATGATTACAGATTGTCTGGTACATTCGGGCTACACCAATGTTACTCCGACTAATGACGGACAGGAGTGCTGGGATTTGCTTAAGAGTTTTGAGGCGGATAATTCCATTAAGGAAAATGTGGCATGTGTAATTACCGATATTGAGATGCCAAGAATGGACGGTCATCATTTGACAAAATTAATAAAGGATGATGAGGCGTTTGCCGATATTCCGGTGGTGATTTTTTCTTCAATAGTAAATGATTCCATGATTAAAAAAGGCGAGTCAATTGGCGCTAATGCGCAGATTTCAAAACCTGAGATTGGAAAACTGGTTGACACAATAGATGACCTTTTAAGATAATTAGTGATTTTTCCAAAGGGGATTTTCGCATAATATGATATTTCCTACTTGCTAATAAATCGGTCCTACTTTATAATAGGTATGTACTTTATATTGGAAATGGATATTTTCATATTTAGTTTTAATTAAAGAATTAATAGAGATAACAGGGTTGGAAAGCTGCGATGGTATTTTGCGGCTTTTTGGCCCATAATTTAGGAGGAAACAAGATGGATCAGGAAAAGGTCATTGTCATTGACTTTGGTGGACAGTACAATCAGCTTGTGGCACGTCGTGTTCGTGAATGTAATGTGTACTGTGAGATTTACTCATATAAGATAGACATTGAGAAAATCAAAGAAATGAATCCAAAGGGTATTATCCTTACCGGAGGACCAAACAGCTGTTATGAAGAGGATTCACCTTCATATCAGAAGGAATTATTTGAATTAGGAATTCCTGTGCTTGGTATTTGTTATGGTGCACAGCTTATGATGCACAAATTAGGCGGTGAAGTTATTACTCCAGAGGTTGGAGAGTATGGTAAAACAGAGATAACATATGCTTCAAACGGAGTGATGTTTAAGGATTTACCTGAAAAATCAGTATGCTGGATGAGTCATTTTGACAGAATTGCAAAGGCTGCTCCTGGTTTTGAGGTAGTGGCACATACACAGGATTGCCCTATCGCTGCAGTTCAGAATGTTGAGAAGAAATTATATGCAGTACAGTTCCATCCAGAGGTTCTCCACACTATAAACGGAACACAGATGATTTACAACTTTGTTCGCGGTATTTGTGGATGTGCAGGAACATGGAGAATGGACTCATTTGTTGAGGATACAATAGAACAGATTCGTAAGAAGGTTGGAGATGGAAAAGTTCTTCTTGCTCTTTCAGGCGGAGTTGATTCATCCGTACTTGCAGCCCTTCTTGCAAAAGCCATTGGAAAACAGCTTACATGTGTATTTGTTGACCATGGTTTACTTCGTAAAAACGAAGGTGATGAAGTAGAAAGCGTTTTTGGAAAAGGCGGATTGTTCGACATTAATTTTGTTCGTGTTAACGCACAGGAGCGTTATTATGCAAAACTTGCCGGAGTTACAGAGCCAGAGCAGAAACGTAAAATAATCGGTGAAGAATTTATCCGAGTTTTCGAAGAAGAAGCAAAGAAAATCGGAACAGTTGATTTCCTTGCGCAGGGAACTATCTATCCTGACGTGGTAGAAAGCGGACTTGGCGGAGAATCAGCAGTAATTAAATCACACCATAATGTTGGCGGTCTTCCTGACTACGTTGATTTCAAGGAAATTATCGAGCCACTTCGTAACCTTTTCAAGGACGAAGTAAGAAAAGCAGGACTTGAACTTGGCCTTCCAGAATACCTTGTATTCCGTCAGCCATTCCCAGGACCTGGTCTTGGAATCCGTATCATCGGCGAAGTAACGGCTGAAAAAGTACGAATCGTACAGGATGCAGACTGGATTTACCGTAGCGAAGTTGAAAAAGCTGCAAAAGAATATAAAGAAGCTAACGGAAAAGAGCCATCATGGATGCCAAACCAGTACTTCGCAGCACTTACAAATATGCGAAGCGTAGGTGTAATGGGCGATGAACGTACCTACGATTACGCCGTAGCAGTGCGTGCCGTACGCACAGTTGACTTCATGACAGCAGAAGCAGCTGAGATACCATTCGAGGTATTGCAGACAGTAATGAGCAGAATTATAAATGAGGTGAAAGGTGTCAATAGAGTATTCTATGATTTGACAAGTAAGCCACCAGGAACTATTGAGTTTGAATAAACTTTTGTGAAAATTAAGCCTTTATTTACACATATTCCAAACAAAAAGCGTTAAGTTTTGGCAACGGTTTGGCAACAGAATCTAACGCAAATGTGTTAAGTGAAATATTATATTAATTGCATTTAAATAAGACCTTACTGAAGTTCTTTTCCAAACTGGAAAGGAATTTCGGTAAGGTCTTTTTCTATTTATCTGATTTTTTCTTGTATGGTCTGTTGCCACTAGAAAATGGAATTAAAGCAGACCTCGCTTCTTCATTTCTTCTGATAATGCATCCTGGAGTTCGGCATCCAGTTTGTCAGAGATGGCATTCTTTACATAGCCGGTGGTTGGTTCAATGTTTGGGAAGTTATATCTCCAATTGTCGTATTCATCTTCGGAGATTTCTCCCTGTTTAAGCTTGGAATATTGACTAAGCCAAGCAAAAAGCATAGGTGCTATCTGGTCATAAGCCTGATGATTTTCGTCGAGAGTTATACATGGACGTCCATCCTTATCGGTACTGATTTGGAATCCATACTCGTCCTCAAGGGCGAAGAAGGTATGCATCAATCCAAGATAGGAATCAATATTAGGTACTGTGATTGCTCTGGTTGTAACACCAAAGATATCAGCTAATTGTTTAATCAGGTCATCTTTTGGAGTACGGGCTTCGGTTTCGTATTGTGCGATACGAACATCTGAAGTTTTACCCATGAATCCTACCATTTCACCGAGTTCTTTTTGCTTTAAGCCTTTTCTGCTTCGGAATAATCGTATTCTTTTTCCTAACATAGTTGCCTCCTTTTATCCGTTAATGTTGCCATTAGCATTATAGTTAAATCAATTTGTTTAAGTGTAGTATAACACCTGTAAATAATGTAATCAAGAAGAACTTTAACAAAAAAAGTTAATTATTTGTTAAAAAGGCCTTGGCTTAACTAAAAAGAGTTAATATAATAACCATACATAAACTTAACGGATAAAAGTTAAGCGCAAAACTGAATGAGTGTACGAAACCGAACAAACCGCCAAGACCTTCATAATGAAGCGAGCACCTGAGTACAAGGAAATAGAAGTACAAGGGATGGCACAGCACCGAGCAGGGTTGCCTGTCAGAACGGGGACGAGAATACAACGAACAAAATCTACAATGAAAGGAGGCGCAGGGAATATGGAAGAAAAGACATTTTTAACAGTGGATGAAGTTGCAGAAATCTTAACAGTTTCAAAGTCAAAGGCTTATGAGATTGTAAGACAGCTGAATAAGGAATTGAAAGCAAAAGGACTTATTACAGTAGCTGCAAGAGTTAGTAAAGCATATTTTTATGAAAGAATGTGCTACAGCAAAGAGTAGTGGAAAGGAGTTGATTATATGTCGGTTTATAAAGACAATGCCACCGGCAAGTGGCGTGTGATATACCGATATACGGATATCACAGGAAAACGAAAGCAGACACAAAAACGTGGCTTTGAAACAAAACGTGAAGCAGTTGCCTGGGAACATGAGATGATGCTAAAAGCTCAGGCGAAGCTAGATATGACCTTTGGTAGCTTCTATGAGATATACGAAGCAGACAAGGCATCAAGGTTAAAGCAGAGTACCTGGGAGACGAAAAGTCATATCATAAGAACAAAGATTTTGCCATATTTTGCAGATCGTAAGATAGATGAAATTGAAGTCAGAGATGTGATTGCATGGCAGAATGAGCTTCTGGCAGCCTTTAAGGACGAAGGAAAGGAAGAAAGATATTCTCAGGACTATTTAAGGACGATTCAAGCGCAGCTTACAGCAATATTTGCACATGCGATGAAATATTACAATCTTCCGAAGAATCCGTCCTCACTGGCAGGAACCATTGGAAAGGAGGTACCAAAGGAGATGCAATTTTGGACGAAAGAAGAGTATCTAAAATTTGCAGAGGTAATGATGGACAAGCCGCGTTCCTATTATGATTTTGAGCTTTTATATTGGACGGGAATTCGTTCAGGAGAGTTGCTGGCACTTACGCCAAGCGATTTTGATTTTGAAAAGCAGACATTGCGAATTAATAAAACATTTCATCGCTCGAAGGGGGAGGATATTATTACGACACCTAAGACGGTAAAAAGTAATCGAATTATCACTTTGCCCCCATTTTTGTGTGATGAGATTAAAGATTATCTTGGAATGTTTTATGAGATAGGTGAAAGTGAGAGGATGTTCAGTTTTACAAAATCCTATCTTGGTCATGAGATGGAAAGAGGTTGTAAGGCATCGGGCGTGAAAAAAATCAGAATTCATGATTTACGTCATAGCCATGTTTCACTTTCACAGGGTTATTTCTGGGACAGTCTATCCGACTGCCTCAGATAACCCTTTTTCTTTTGCTTCACGTTCTGCCTTCTCACGTTCATATTTCCGCCTCATATAAGTACGATTCCATGCACGTTTACGGCGTTTACGTTCTTCTTCTTTTATCTGTTCGGGAGTAAGTTCTGGCATCGGGACATCCAGTTTTCCCACATACTTGAGATAAATATCTATCTGCTGTATTCTGTCCCCGGTAGATTTGTCTGCTTCGTGTACTATGATTTTATCAACAAATTCATGGATCATAGGAGTAGTAAGCTCTGTAAAATCTGTATATTTGTGTACAAGTTCAATAAACTTATCTACATTATCAGCATTCTCCTGATAGTCATTCAAAGTCTTTTCTAAAGTATCTACTGATAATTCCAATTCACTTTGTTCTGTTTCGTAGTCAGCCAAAAGCATTTCAAACCGCTTGTCACTTAGCTTACCATTTACATTGTCCTCATAGATTTTCTTGATGAGGGTGTTTAGTTCTTTGATACGTTTCTGCTCTCTGGAAAGACGTTTTTTCAGTGCCTTGGCTTCGCTTTCCTGTTGAAGTTCTGTAGCACTGCGGACCTTTTCGATAAACTCGGATTCATGCTCCATCACATAAGTGCTGGTAGCTTTGATGACTTCCAAAAGCAAATCCCTGATAACATCCGTGCGGACATGATGCTGTGTGCATCTGTTTTCAAACTTGCTCTTTGCCTTACTGTAAGTGGAGCAGGTGTAATTGTCCTGTGCATTGGTGTACTTGCCTGTAGGATTACCATCCTTATCCTTCTTTTCATAACCGCCGGTGCGGTGGTTGAACATCTTAGCACCGCAGTCAGCACAGTATACCAGTCCGGTCAGAGGATTAATGTCACCTTTCTTGGTGGGACGGTGCTTGGTTTCACGGATTTTCTGAACAGTAAGCCATGTTTCTTCATCAACAATTGCTTCCTGTGTGTTTTCAAAAATGATCCAGTCCTCCGGTGAATTGTGCACGGAATTCTTATCCTTATAGGATAGTTTCTTGGTGCGGAAATTCACGGTATGCCCCATATATTCAGGTTTTCTTACAAGGTCTGAAATCGTAGAAGCAGTCCAAGTGTATGGTCTGTTTATGTCACAGCTTCCCCGACAGGTTCCAAGTCCCTGCTTTGCAAGATAAAAGGAAGGTCTTTCGACTTTTTCATCTTTCAGAATCCTTGCTACCTGCATTGGTCCGTTTCCCTCAATGATAAGCTGATAAATACGCCTTACCACAGCGGCAGCCTCTTCATCAATAATCCAATGGTCCGGGTCATCAGGGTCTTTCTTGTACCCGTAAATTGCGTTGCTTGTCAGATGCTTTCCGTCCATCCCCTTATTATGAAGTACGGATTTGATTTTCCGGCTGGTATCTCTTACATACCACTCATTCATAATGTTAAGAAACGGGGCAAATTCGTTACTGCCATCGTTTAGAGCACTGTCCACATTGTTGGAAATGGCGATAAATCGCACATTTTTCTTTCGAAACAGCACTTCCGTATAAAAGCCTACTTCAAGGTAATTACGCCCGATACGGCTCATATCCTTTACAATAACGCATCCTACAGTGCCATCTTCAATATCCGCAAGCATACGCTTCCAGTCAGGTCTGTCAAAATTGGTTCCCGACCATCCGTCATCCGTATAGTGACGCAGATTGACAAATCCCTGCTCGGTTGCAAATTTCTCCAGCATTTTCTTCTGGTTTACGATACTGTTGCTGTCACCGCTTTGCTCATCATCACGGGATAATCTCTCGTAGAGTGCAGTGATTTTGTTTAGTTCCGGTTGTTTAGTTTTCATAAGATTCTCCTTTCAAAACAAAGGTTCTAAAATAAATGTTGGGGTGACGATTTTTATCGTCCCTCAGCATTTTTTTGTTTATAATAAAAGAAAAACCTCCAAGTGCCAGTTACCAAACAAATCACTCGGAGGTGCATCAAGAAATGCATAACTATTGTAT
>JAXJWH010000052.1:0-28787 GCA_036308125.1 Agathobacter sp. | reverse complement strand
GATTGCATAAAAAAATTTTCAAAACCCTAATTCAAGGACTAAAACACCATGAAAATCTGACAAAATAACAAACCCGCCAGGCCTTGTATTTATTGGGCTTGACGGGTATTTTATACTTATTTTCCTGCAAAAGTCAGGTTTTATCACATTTTTATAGCTTTTTCAAGACATTTTACCTGTTACTTTCTATATATTAATTTTTCTCTTTAATACCTTTAATCCAATATTATAATTTTATATTTATGTCAAAAATACGATTTTTTCATTTCATTTTTAGTACAAATATACTATAATAGTACTAAAGACATAAATATAGGAGAAGAAATATGAAGCGTAAGAAAATATACATTTTTTTACCGTTTCTTACCGTTTTAATATGTTTATCACTCTTTTCATGTAAAAGCGATAAGAACTCTTCCGGTGTTGAATCTTCAAATACAACAATCCGGAACAATTCTCACAAAGAATCCGATACAAAAGAATCCGAATCTACATCATCCTGGAATAATAAAACTCTTGTTTTGGTTCCGGATGCAAGCGGTGAAAACACTGTTTCCTGCAATGTGTCAACAGTAGATATTTCAAATACAGCTGAAGGTTATATAATGGTAAATTACACCGGAGAAAATCCTAAAGTAAAATTACAGATTACAGGACCTGATGCAGTTACATATACTTATGACCTTCATGGAGAGTATGAGGTATTCCCTCTTACTGCCGAAAGTGGAAAATATACTGTTGAAGTTTTCGAAAATATTACAGGAACACAGTATTCAACTACATTATCAAAAAAAATTAATGTAGATATTAAAAACGAATTTGGACCATATCTGTATCCAAATCAATATGTTAATTTCAATTCATCTTCACTTGCAATTTCTAAAGCTAAAGAACTTGCTAAGAATGCTAAAAATGAAATTGAAGTAGTGGAAAATGTATATAATTATATTATTGAGAATTACACATATGATTATGATAAAGCCAAAAATGTTCAAAGCGGTTACCTTCCGGTGTTAGATGATATCTATAAATCTCAAAAAGGTATATGTTTTGATTATGCGGCTTTGATGGCTACAATGTTAAGATGTCAGCAAATTCCTACCCGACTTGAAGTTGGATACGTCGGAGAAGACTATCATGCGTGGATAAGCATCTATATAGACGATATAGGATGGGTAAACGGAATAATTGAATTTAATGGTGATTCATGGAATCTGCTTGATCCGACTTTCGCATCGACAAGCAGTTCTCCAAAGTCTTTTATAACTGATAACGATAACTATCTGACAAAATATGTTTACTAGGGGGAGATTTATGTCTAAAGTGAAAAAACAATTAAGTAATTTAGAACTTTCTGCTTTCTGTCAGCAAATTGCAATGATTTTAAAGACAGGACTGCCGGCCTATTACGGAATATCCATATTATGCGACGAAGCGGCCGATGAAAATACCAAGGAATTTTTAGAAAAAATATATAAACCTATGGAACAGGGAAGTACACTCTACGAGACAATAAAAGACACAGAATATTTTCCCAGATATATGGTTAATATGATTAAATTAGGGGAAGAAACAGGTCATTTGGAAGATGTTCTTACTGCTTTGTCCAACTATTACGAAAGGGAAGAATCAATTAAAGCCAATATATCAGCTTCCCTTACCTATCCTTTGATACTTTGTTTTATGATGCTTATAGTCATGATTGTTATGATAAGCAAAGTATTGCCTGTCTTTTCAAAAATATACAAGGAATTAGGCAGTGAATTAACTGGCAGCGCCAAAATTCTTATGAATATCAGCAATTTTATAAACCAATATCTTTTATTTATTGTTGCTATAATAATTGTTGTTACATTTTTACTTGTTATTTTTTTCCGTTCAGATTTTGGAAAAATAATATATCAGGGACACTCTCTTTCCATGTCCATTGCCGCAAGCCGATTTGCCAACAGCATGTATCTTGCCCTTCGCAGCGGTCTTGACACCGACAAAGGACTTGACCTTGCATACGAATTAGTTGGCAACACTCACATGCAGGAAAAAATCAGCAATTGCAAAAAACATATTGCTCATGGTGAAACATTTCAGGATGCAGTCCTTATGTCCGGCATATTTTCAAAAATATATTCAAGCTGGGTTGCAATAGGATATAAAACCGGTGCAATGGATGAGGTTATGAAAAAAATTTCAGCTTCATACGAGAAAAATACTGACAAAAAACTTTCTCATCTTTTATCCTTAATTGAACCAACTTTAGTTATTATTTTATGTGTCTTAGTAGGAATAATTTTAATTTCATTTTTACTTCCACTTCTTGGAATAATGTCAAATATAGGTTAGGAGGTAATTATGCTGTTTGGGATAAAAAAAGAAAAAAATAAACTAAGATATTTTACACCTTTGGTCGTAATACTTCTTGGGATATGTTTTATGACAGGTTTTGCACAGAATTTTTCCAAAAAAAATGATTCACTATCAAAGGAAATTCTTGAAAATGCGCTAAATCGCGATATTACCCAATGTTATGCTCTCGAAGGTCACTACCCTCCTGACATTACATATATTGAAGAAAATTATGGATTAACTTATGATAAAGACATGTTTTATATTGATTATCAGTATGTAGCTTCAAATTTAAGACCAAATGTTACAATTATAGAAAGGCAAAAAAATGATAGAATTTGATAACCATAAAAGACGAATTGATTTTGGTTTTATCGCAGCTTTGTTTTTACTGTTTTCTGTTACAAGTTTCACATTAATACTTATAGGCATTAAACAATATAATTATACAGCGGATTCAATTTCAACAAACAACGAAAACAGAACTGCAGCATCATTTATTATAGAAAAGATACGACAATATGATAATAACGGAGCAATCTCTGTGACAACACTTGACGGATGTAAAGCATTAAAAATATCAACAGAGCTTGAAACCGGAGAATATAATATGTTTATATATTACTATGACGGATATCTAAGAGAACTTCTTGTGAGCTCTTCTTCTGTTTATTCAGCGGATTCCGGACAAATGATTATTCCTGCTTCCGATTTTAATGTGGCAATCAAAAAAAATAATTTGATTAAATTTACTATCACTGATACCAACAATGACATCAATACATTTTATGTATCTTATAAATCATAAACTTGAAAGGACATATATGCCAAAAGTAAAACATACAAAAAGCGGAACATTTTTGCTTGAAATAATATTAAACATTTTACTTTTTTCAATTTTAGTAATAATTAGTTTGCAATTTCTTGTAAAAACCCGCGCACTAACTACGAAAACAACAATATTACATAATGCAGTAACTATTAATTCAGGACTTGCTTCCATCTACGAAAGCGATGGACTAAATGGATTGCTTAATGAATATCATGACTCAAAAAGTATTTCACCGCAGATGGTATTATATTATGACCAAAATTTTGCACACTGCAAAAAAACAGATGCTGTCTATCGTGTTTCAATCATAGAGACTGAAAGCGTCAGTGAATTACAAAAATGCAGCATCACATTTTACAATAATGATTCTGAGGTTGTTAATAAAATTACTGCATGCCATTACACACCACTGACTTCTAACCATACGGAGGTGGTCAAATGAAAAAGAAAACATTTATGGTCCCCGGTGGCTTTGGACTTACTACTATTATCTTGTGTTTTACAATGGTTTGCATTATAACTTTTTCCGCTTTGGCACTTATTATTGCCAATTCAGATTATAATTTAAGTAAAAAATACGAAACCAAAAGCAACAATTATTATATTGCGGAGGAGGAAGCCTATAATCTTATATCAAAATTTGATAATTCATTACAGGAGGCGTACAATCATTCTGCAAACTCACTTGAATATTATAATTCTGTAAACATGATAATGTCGCAGAGAAAAACAGGAACATATGAAATTAAAGATGAAAAACACCTTTATCATTTTTCAAAGGAAATAACAGATAATCAAAACCTTTACATTACGATATGCATTTTGTATCCTACCAAGGCAAATTCTCCTTTCATTGAAATTACAGAATGGAAAAGTGTTACCGATGAGCCTGATTTGGAAAACAATCAGCTTAATCTTTTAAATTAAATGTCATATATAATCATTACTATATAAATTACATACCTAGAAAAGGAGTTTAAAATGGACGTTAAAAAAATTCTCGAAGAAGTAACTAAAAACAATGCATCAGACATCTTTATTGTAGCCGGTCGCCCTTTGACATATAAATCCAAGGGTATAATGGAAACTTTAAACGAAATCAAAATGTCTCCTAAGGAAACTTTTGAATTTGTTACAGCTGTCTATGCTTTAGCAGAAAGGGATATTTCCTGTTTCGATGACACAGGTGATGATGATTTTTCTTTTGCAATTCCCGGTGTTTCCCGATACAGAGTAAGTACATTCAAACAGCGAGGTTCATATTCAGCTGTAATTCGTGTAATTGCTTTTGAACTTCCGCATCCTGATGAATTAATGATTCCAGATGCCGTCATGCAGCTTGCAAACACAAGTAATGGAATGGTTTTAGTAACAGGCCCTGCCGGAAGTGGTAAATCCACTACTCTAGCATGTATTATTGACAAAATAAATCATGAAAAAGAGGAACACATAATTACACTTGAAGATCCTTTGGAATTTTTACATAGACATAACAAATGTATTGTATCCCAAAGAGAAATAAATACAGATACCGAAAGCTATCTCACAGCTTTAAGAGCTGCCCTTCGTCAAAGTCCGGATGTAATTTTGCTTGGAGAAATGAGGGATTATGAGACAATAAACACAGCTGTTACTGCCGCTGAAACCGGTCACCTTATCTTCTCATCTGTTCATACCATTGGTGCCGCAAATACAATTGACAGAATAATTGATGCATTTCCAGCAAGCCAGCAACACCAGATTTCAATACAGTTAGCTTCAGTTCTTCAGGCTGTTGTAAGTCAGAAATTACTGCCTTCAGTTACAGGAGAAGTTGTTCCGGCATTTGAGATTATGGTCTTAACTCCAGCCATCAGAAATCTGATTCGAGAAGGAAAGGTTCACCAGATTAACGGAGTAATATATACTTCCCAAAGTGAAAATATGATATCAATGGACACAAGTATTTATAATCTGTATAAAGAGGGAATCATCAGTAAGCATACCGCAATTTCTGAATCATCAAACCCTGAAATGATGACAAAGAGACTTAACATAGATTCCATATAATAAATCTATATCTGAGTAAATAATAAGACCTTATCTTATCATAACGATAAAATAAGGTCTTGTGTTTATTATTAAATTATACGTTAATCTCTGCTGTTGCTCCAAGCTCATCTTTATTAGCTTCAAGTACAGGATTAACAACATCTCTTAAATATACTTCAACCTGGTATGGTGCACGACCAACATATAATTCAGGTTTAAGTGTGCTCTCAATCTGCTCTTTTGTAAGTCCAAATGAAGGATCAGCAGCAATTAAATCTACTAAATTATTTTCTTTTCCTTCAACCTTAACGTTCTTTCCCGCTTCCATTGAAAGCTGTCTGATTTTCTCATGAAGTTCCTGACGGTTTCCGCCGTGCTTAACTGCATCCATCATGATATTCTCAGTTGCCATAAATGGAATCTCACTCATAAACTGTTTGTATATAACCTTTGGATATACAACAAGTCCATCAACAACGTTAAGACATAAATCAAGGATACCATCAATTGCAAGGAATCCTTCTGGAACAGAAAGACGCTTATTTGCAGAATCATCAAGAGTTCTCTCGAACCACTGTGTTGATGATACGATTGCTGGATTTAAAGCATCAACCATAACATAATCAGCAAGTGAAGCAATTCTTTCACTTCTCATTGGATTTCTCTTATATGCCATAGCAGATGAACCAATCTGACTCTTTTCAAATGGCTCCTCAACCTGTTTTAAATGCTGTAATAATCTGATATCATTTGACATCTTATGTGCACTTGCTGCAATACCAGCAAGAACATTAATTACTCTTGTATCTACTTTTCTTGAATATGTCTGACCTGATACAGGATAACAATCCTTGAATCCCATTTTCTTTGCAATCATAGGATCAATCTTGTCGATAGTCTCATTGTCTCCATTAAATAATTCCTGGAAACTAGCCTGAGTACCTGTAGTACCCTTTGAACCAAGAAGTTTAAGTGTTCCCTGAACATACTCCAAATCCTCAAGATCCATCATAAACTCATTAAGCCAAAGTGTAGCTCTCTTTCCTACTGTTGTAGGCTGTGCAGGCTGAAAATGTGTAAATGCAATTGTTGGAAGATCTTTGTATTCGTTTGCAAATTTTGCTAATTCATCGATAACGCTTACAAGTTTCTTATGTACAAGCTTAAGCGCTTCATTCATAATAATAATATCTGTGTTATCACCAACATAACATGAAGTTGCTCCAAGATGGATAATTCCAGCTGCCTTAGGACACTGCTGACCATATGCATATACATGGCTCATTACATCATGACGTACTTCCTTTTCTCTCTTCTTAGCTACATCATAATTAATATCTGTAATATGCTCTTTCATCTCATCGATCTGCTCCTGAGTAATTACAGGCTTGCCATCTTCTGAAAGTCCAAGCTCCATCTCTGTCTCAGCTAATGCAATCCAAAGTCGTCTCCATGTTGAGAATTTCATATCCTGTGAAAAAATGTACTGCATCTCTTTACTTGCATAACGCTCTGAAAGAGGACTTGAATATCTATCTGTACTCATTCTATTTCTCCTTTTAATTTATATTTATCCCCACACAATATATACTATCCCAATAATATTAATACAATTTATCTTAAGGTCTTGTCAAAATACGCTTTTCGATATCACTTTCCTTATCAAAATATTCTCCTCGAATATCCTCTGTAGGTGGCTCCATAGGATATTTACCATTGAAACATCCCTTACAAATTGGGAGTCCGTCTACTAACTGCTCTAATCTTTCTATTCCCAAATAACCTAATGAATCCGCTCCGATTATCTTTCTAATGTCTTCTATTGATCTGTTATATGCGATAAGCTGTTCCCTTGCAGGAATATCTGTTCCAAAATAACATGGCCATAAAAATGGTGGTGAACTGATTCTTACATGTACTTCTGTTGCTCCTGCATCTCTTAACATCTTAACAATTCTGTCTGATGTTGTTCCACGAACAATGGAATCATCAATCATTACAACTCTCTTGCCCTTAACTGATTCTCTTAAGACATTAAGTTTAACCTGAACACTTGATTCACGGCTTGACTGCTTAGGCTTAATGAAAGTTCTTCCTACATAAGAATTCTTTACAAATGCAGTTCCATAAGGAATTCCTGACTCTAATGAAAAACCAAGAGCTGCTGCATTTCCTGATTCTGGAACACCTGTTACAAGGTCAGCCTCAACAGGTGAATCCTGTGCAAGAAATCTTCCTGCCTTAATTCTGCTGGAATATACATTAATTCCATCAATATGACTATCAGGTCTTGCAAAATAGATATATTCAAAAATACATCTTGCTTCTTTTTCCTTTGGAAGTGCCATTGTCATATCAGATTCAATACCATTTTCAGGTGTAATTGTGACAACTTCACCTGGCTTAACATCCCTGATAAATTCAGCACCAATTGTATCTAATGCACATGTCTCAGAAGTAACAATATATGCATTATCACGCTTACCAATACATAATGGCTTAAATCCATATGGATCCCTTGCTGCGATTAATTTTCTTGGACTTTCAACAACAAGTGCATATGCACCTTTTAATTTCTGGCAAGCTCTTCTTACAGCTTCTTCTGCAGTCTTTGAATTAAGTCGCTCTCTGGCAATATGGTAAGCTATAACCTCCGAATCAATAGTTGTCTGGAAAATAGCACCTGTATATTCTAATTCAGAACGAAGTTCATTTGCATTAATCAAATTACCGTTGTGTGCCATTGCAAGAGTACCCTTAACATAATTTAATACTAATGGCTGGGCATTCTCTCTGGTTGATGAACCTGCTGTAGAATATCTTACATGACCTACACCAATATCTCCCTTAAGTGGTTCAAGAATTTCAGGGGTAAATACCTCATTAACCAATCCCATTCCCTTATAAGAAAGTACTTTTCCTTTAGGTCCTTTTGTATCGCTTACTGCAATTCCGCAACTTTCCTGACCTCTGTGCTGAAGTGCAAAAAGTCCGTAGTATATTGTCGATGCAACATCTTTCCCATCGAAATCATACATTCCAAAAACTCCACATTCTTCATGAAGTTCGTCATTATCAATGTGATTATCAAAAATAATATTATGATTCATATTCTCTCCAACTATCGGCTAAATTTTGTTCCTGTAAGTAATTCATATGCTTCTTTGTATTTATCAACTGTCTTAGTTACAACCTCTTCAGGAAGTAAGAAATCGTTATCTGGATTTGCTTTAAGCCAATCTCTTACATACTGCTTATCAAATGAAGGCTGTCCCTGTCCTGGTTTATATCCTTCTAATGGCCAGAAACGTGAACTGTCAGGAGTAAGCATCTCATCTCCAAGAACAATTTCTCCATCTTCATTAAGTCCAAATTCAAATTTTGTATCTGCAATGATAATACCCTTGCTTAATGCATATTCTGCACACTTTTTGTATAATGCAATAGTATAATCACGAATCTTCTCTGCATATTCCTGTCCTTTTCCAGGATATGCCTTCTCAAGAACTTCTACTGACTGCTCAAATGAGATATTCTCATCATGATCACCAAGCTCAGCCTTTGTACTTGGTGTATAAATTGGCTCAGGTAATTTATCTGATTCAATAAGTCCTTCAGGAAGTTTGATTCCACATACTGTTCCATTCTCCTGATAACTTGCCCAACCACTACCTGTAATATATCCTCTTACGATACATTCAATTGGAAGCATCTCAAGCTTCTTACACATCATACTGTTACCATTAAATCTATCCTGCTGGAAAAATTCTGGCATATCCTTTGTATCTACAGAAATCATATGGTTGGAAACCACATCTCCAGTGAACTCAAACCAGAATTTAGACATCTGTGTGAGGATTGCACCCTTATCTGTAATCTTATTCTTTAAAATATTGTCAAATGCTGAAATACGATCAGTCGCAACTATAATAAGACTGTCACCATTATCGTATACCTCTCTGACTTTTCCTTCCTTAAATGGTTTAAATTCCTGCATGTTAATTTTCCTCCATCCTATACGTATTTATTTTATTATGTGCCTTCAATGGCAATACGTTATCTACTTTGAAATTATATAACAGTAAGATTTACAAAGTCAATGCATTTACCTTTTTATAAAGTTTTGACCAGTTAGAAAAAAAAGTCCTTTTTATTAGAATTTTTGTTAAATATTACGCAACTTATTAGTTATACTTATATTTATTATAAAATCCCTAAAACTAAGCGAATATTCAGCTTAAATATTCCCTTTAAAACACATTTTATAACTTTGAAATCAATACTTAAAATAAACTGTAGCCTTACAGGAAAATTCCCATAAGGCAACAGTCTGACTTATTATTCTATTTTACAATAAGAGATTTTCCTGTCATTTCCTTTGGCTGCTCTAATCCCATTATCTCAAGTAATGTTGGTGCGATATCTGCAAGACATCCACCCTGACGTAATTTCATGTCTTTATCAGCATTAACAAGGATAAATGGAACAGGATTTGTTGTATGAGCTGTATGTGGATTACCTGTTTCGTAATCAATCATCTTCTCTGCATTTCCATGATCAGCACAAATGAATAAAACTCCATCAACTTCTTTAATAGCTTCTACTGCTTCTCCAACTAAAGTATCCACAGCTTCAACTGCAGCTACTGCAGCTGGAA
The DNA here is from genome assembly GCA_036308125.1 of Agathobacter sp. Taxonomy (GTDB): domain Bacteria; phylum Bacillota; class Clostridia; order Lachnospirales; family Lachnospiraceae; genus Roseburia. Next base: position 18,924 of record JAXJWH010000052.1, on the reverse strand, counting down.
TAACACCTGTATGACCTACCATATCAGGGTTAGCAAAATTAATTACAATAACATCATATTTATCTGACTTAATCTGCTCTACAAGATTCTTTCCAACTTCTGGAGCGCTCATCTGTGGCTTTAAGTCATATGTGGCAACATCCTTTGGTGAATTAACTAACAAACGATCCTCGTCCTTATTTGGCTCTTCAACTCCACCGTTAAAGAAGAAAGTTACATGAGCATATTTTTCTGTCTCAGCAAGACGAAGCTGCTTCTTACCACATGCAGCAAGATATTCACCGAATGTATTTGTAATTGATTCCTTCTCAAATGCAATAATTTTGTTAGGGATTGTCTCATCATAATCCTTAAAGCAAACAAATGTTAAAGGAATAAATGGTCTTTCAAATCCTGTAAATTTATCATCACAAAATGCTCTTGTAATTTCACGAGCACGATCCGGACGGAAATTGAAGAAAATAACTGAATCATTTTCTTTAACAACCGAAACCGGCTTACCTTCTTCATCTACAATAACAGTAGGAAGAACGAACTCATCTGTAACGTCTTTTGCGTAAGAATCTTCCATTGCCTTAACAGCGCTTGTAGCCTTCTCTCCTTCACCCTTAACAAGTGAATCATATGCCTTTTGAACACGATCCCAGTTATTATCACGGTCCATTGCGTAATAACGTCCGCAAAGAGAAGCAACCTTTCCTACTCCGATTTCAGCCATCTTGTCTTCTAATTCACTTACGAAATCCTTACCTGATGCTGGTGGTGTATCACGACCATCAAGGAATGCATGTACATATACATTTGAGATTCCATTTCTCTTAGCAAGTTCAAGAATTCCATAAACGTGTGAATTATGGCTGTGAACTCCACCGTTTGAAAGTAATCCCCATAAATGAAGGTCTGAATTATTCTTCTTACAGTTCTCGATAGCAGCAAGAAGCCCTTTATTTTCAAAGAAATCTCCATCTTCGATTGATTTTGTAATTCTTGTAAGATCCTGATAAATAATGCGTCCAGCACCAATATTCATATGTCCTACTTCTGAATTACCCATCTGTCCGTCTGGAAGTCCAACTGCAAGTCCGCTTGCCTGTCCTTCAACAAATGGATATTCAGCCATAAGTTTATCCATTACAGGAGTATTAGCCATTGCAATAGCATTACCCTGTGCATTTTCATTAAGTCCATATCCATCAAGTACCATTAATACAACTGGTTTTTTACTCATAATAAATTTCCTCTCTTCTGAATACTAATTCAAAATATGTAACCACAAACATCCGTTACATATGATTATAAAAAAATCTCTTCTTATATATTACATTATTTTTTACGGATTGCAAGGTTAACTTAGTATTTATTTTATACAAATACCGGTTACAAAACCCTTTGCAAGAATAAAGCCCCATGCACCAAAGCACATGAGACTTTATAAAAATTATATAAACGTTCTATTTATTATGCGTTTACAACTTTACCAAAATCAGCCTTAAGAGAAGCTCCTCCAATAAGACCACCGTCAATATTTGGTTTTGCAAGAAGCTCAGCTGCATTTCCTGCATTCATAGATCCGCCATACTGAATACGAACTGCTTCAGCTGTAGCTTCATCATACATTTCAGCGATTAATTCTCTGATACCCTTACAAACTTCTTCTGCCTGATCTGATGTAGCTGTCTTTCCTGTTCCGATAGCCCAGATTGGCTCATAAGCGATTACAAGGTTTGCAACATCTGCTGCTGCAACTCCTGCAAGGTCAGATTTAATCTGAAGACGAATCCAGTCCATAGTTACACCAAGTTCTCTTTGCTCAAGAGACTCTCCACAGCAAAGAATTGGAGTAAGACCAGCTTCAATTGCCTTCTTAACTTTCTTGTTAAGGAGAACATCATCCTCTTTGAAGTAATCTCTTCTCTCAGAATGTCCGATGATAACATATTTAACACCTGCATCTACAAGCATTGAAGCAGAGATTTCTCCTGTGAAAGCACCGCTTTCTTCAAAATACATATTCTCAGCACCTACTGCAACATTTGTTCCCTTTGTAGCCTCAACTACAGGTACAATATCGATTGCAGGTACGCAATATACTACATCTACGTCAGGATTAACAACTAAATCCTTTAATTCATTTACAAGAGCAACTGCCTCAGATGGTGTCTTATTCATCTTCCAGTTACCAGCAATAATCTTTCTTCTTGCCATTATATTATCCTCCTATATGAACATTCCATATACAAAAATGTCCAGATATATCTATAATTTAAATTATTTTATTTATCGTCAGCTGCATAAATACCTGGTAATTCCTTACCCTCTAAGAATTCAAGGGAAGCTCCACCACCAGTTGAAATATGGCTCATCTTGTCACCAAGACCCATCTGGTTAACAGCTGCTGCAGAATCTCCACCACCGATAATTGTTGTAGCATCTGAAGCTGCAAGAGCCTTAGCTACTGCAAGTGTTCCTTCTGCAAGTGTTGGGTTCTCGAATACACCCATTGGTCCGTTCCATACAACAGTCTTAGCTGAAGCTACTGCCTCTGCGAAAAGCTCTCTTGACTTAGGTCCGATATCACATCCCTCGCGGTCTGCTGGCATCTTATCAGCATCAACAGTTACTGTCTCAACTGGTGCATCGATTGGATTTGGAAAATCCTTAATTGTAACAGCATCAACTGGAAGAAGAATCTTCTTACCAAGTTTCTCAGCCTTAGCCATCATCTCTTTACAGTAATCAATCTTTGTATCATCAAGCATTGATAATCCGATTTCATATCCCTGAGCTTTAAGGAATGTATAAGCCATTCCACCACCGATAATAAGTGTATCAGCTTTCTCAAGAAGATTGTCGATAACGTTAAGCTTATCAGCAACCTTAGCTCCACCAAGGATAGCTACGAATGGACGCTTTGGATTTTCTACTGCATTTCCAAGGAATTCAATTTCCTTCTGCATTAAGTATCCAACTGCATTCTCTCCACCTTTTTCTGTGATGTATTTAGTTACAACTGCAACAGAAGCATGAGCTCTGTGAGCTGAACCGAAAGCGTCACATACATATACATCAGCAAGATCTGCTAATTCTTTAGCAAATGCCTCTCCAGCTTCAGTTGGCTTTGTCTCTTCTTTTCCACGGAAACGTGTATTCTGAAGAAGAACAACATCTCCTTCGTTCATAGCTTCAACAGCTGCTGTAGCTGCTGCACCTGTTACATTATCATCATTTACGAAATTAACTTTCTTTCCAAGTCTTTCCTCTAATGCTGCTGCAACTGGAGCAAGTGACTCACCTTCGTTTGGTCCGTTTTTAACTTTTCCAAGATGTGAGCAAAGGATAACCTTTCCTCCATCGTTGATTAATTTCTCGATTGTTGGAAGAGCACCCTTAATACGGTTATCATCTGTAATCTTTCCATCTTTAAGAGGTACGTTGAAATCACAACGAACTAATACTCTTTTTCCCTTTACGTTGATATCATCAACTGTTTTCTTATTTAATGACATGACATGTCCTCCTATTAGGATTTTATTATATAAATAGTATCTGTTCCAAACAGTTACATTATATTCAAATTTAACATATTTTCAAATTGAAATCAGAAATAAATTTCAACTTCATGCAGATAATTCATTGTCCAAAATTTCGGGCAATTACAAACTTCTATACTTTCGTAATGCAATGGTTAACCATAAATTTCCAGATTAACCATATAAAAAATGTCCGGTCCTTTCGGACCGGACCCTGAACAATTAATCTATATCGTTCTAATGAGATTATGCAAGCTCTGAGAAGTACTTGATTGTACGTACCATCTGAGATGTGTAGCTGTTCTCATTGTCATACCAAGAAACAACCTGTACCTCATACTGGTCATCAGAAATCTTTGAAACCATTGTCTGAGTTGCATCAAATAATGATCCATATCTCATTCCAACGATATCAGAAGATACGATTTCATCCTCATTGTATCCGAATGACTCGTTAGCTGCTGCCTTCATAGCTGCGTTGATTCCCTCAACTGTTACATCAGCTTTGTTAACAACTGCTGTTAAGATTGTTGTAGATCCTGTTGGTGTAGGAACACGCTGAGCAGATCCGATTAATTTTCCGTTTAACTCTGGGATAACAAGACCGATAGCCTTAGCTGCTCCTGTTGAGTTAGGAACGATATTAACTGCTGCTGCACGAGATCTTCTTAAATCACCTTTTCTCTGTGGTCCATCAAGAGTCATCTGATCTCCTGTATAAGCATGGATTGTTACCATGATACCTGACTGAATTGGAGCATATTTGTTTAATGCATCAGCCATTGGTGCTAAACAGTTTGTTGTACATGAAGCTGCAGAAATGATTGTATCCTCAGCTTTTAATGTCTCATGGTTTGTGTTATAAACGATTGTAGGAAGATCGTTTCCAGCTGGTGCAGAAATTACTACCTTACGAGCTCCAGCGTTGATGTGAGCCTGAGCTTTTTCTTTGCTTGTATAGAATCCTGAACACTCTAATACAACGTCAACCTTTAAATCTCCCCATGGGCAATTGTTAGCATCTGGGAAAGCATAGATTTTGATTTCCTTACCACATACTGTGATTGAATCTTCAGAAGCAGTTACCTCATCAGCATGCTCATATTTTCCCTGTGATGAATCATACTTTAATAAGTGTGCTAACATCTTAGGACTTGTTAAGTCATTGATTGCTACTACTTCATATCCTTCTGCTCCGAACATCTGTCTGAATGCAAGACGTCCAATACGGCCGAATCCATTAATTGCTACTCTTACTGCCATTTTAATTCCTCCTAGAATTGTATAAAAGTTTTCTTGGGAAATACTCCCTAAGCTCTTTCTATTGTAACCAATAATTATAGAAAGTTCAAGTATTTTATTTCTGTTTGTTAATTTTTTCACTAAATGATTTTTTATATGAAGTTTTTTCTACATATTAAACAATACTACACATCTATTTTTACTATACCTTTTCAAATTATTATGATATCATGATTTTAAAAAGACATAAAGGAGTGAAAAAATATGCTTTGGGACACTCATTTACACTGTCATTTTTCAGGTGACAGTTCTGCAGCGTGCGAGGATATGATACAGGCTGCCATCAATAAAAACCTGAAAGGAATTTGTTTTACAGACCATCTCGACTACGATTACAAGGAAGAGCCTGGATTATTTCTTTTGGATTTAGACAACTATGCAAAGGAAATTTTATCCCTAAAAGAAAAATATAAAAATATTTTTCCCATAAATTTTGGAATAGAGCTTGGTTTACAGCCACATGTAGTCAGTGACAACAATAAAGTAACCTCAGAATATCCATTTGATTTTGTAATCGGTTCATCCCATGTTGTCCATGGTGTTGATCCTTATTATCCTAATTATTATGATAATCGAGATGAAGATACTGCATATATGGAATATTTTGAATCAATTTTGGAAAATATTGCAACCGATGCCGATTATGATGTCTATGGTCACATAGATTATGTAGTCCGTTACGGGCCTAATAAAAATGAATTTTATTCATATAAGAAATTTTCTGATATAATTGATGAAATTTTAATTAAATTAATAGAAAAAGGTAAAGGTATCGAAATAAATACTGCAGGATTTAAATATGGACTTAATCACCCAAATCCTACTGAGGATATTATATGTCGTTACAGACAACTCGGTGGTGAAATCATAACAATAGGGGCTGATGGTCACAAGCCTGAACACATTGCATATGATTTTCATAAAGTTCCTGAAATTCTTAAAAATGCCGGTTTTAACTATTATACAGTGTTTAAAAATCGAAAACCTGATTTCATAAAAATACCATAAAAAACGTGTAATTTGAATCAGAAAAATAAATACAAATATGTAAAAAAATAAACCGACTCATTCGAGTCGGTTTAAACTGTCTGACAGCCCTTTGCTATATGAAATTAATAGGATCTGATTTATCAATTAACCTGCTATCTCTTCATTTATTTCTGGTTCTTTATCTTCTGATGCTTCTGTTTCTTCAGAAGATTCTTCTGTTTCAGCTTCCTGCTCACTGTCATTTTCATCAATGATATCATCTGGTTTTTCATCAATTACTGGCTGTTCATTACTTTCATCAGCTTTTTCCACTTCATTAATTATAAATTTAAGTTTCTTTGTTGCTTTTCCACTTCTAATTGTAATAACCGCAACACCTTTTGATTTTGCTTTTATTACACCCTTGGAACTAACAGTCATAACCACCGGATTTGATGACTTGAATGTTATTTTTTCTGCTGATGTAATAGGAGTAATTGCTGTCTTAATCTTCAGCTTGTCTCCCACATTTAATTTTCTTTCTATTTTTGAAACCTTAATTTTTTTGGTTTTTACTGTCTGTTTTTGAACTTTTAATTTCATTGATGCAGTATTTCCATTTTTGAAAACTGCTGTTATATACGATACGCCTTTTTTCTTGGCAATTATCTTACCGCTTGAACTTACACTTGCCACTTTCTTATTAGACGATATATAATTTTTTACTCTTGTCTTTCGAACGGTAACCGGATTCAAAACCTTAGTTGCTGTTCCTTCTTTCAAAACTGCACACGAAACATTCCAATTCGTTGCTTTCTTATAATCAGGTCTTACATATTTTCTAACAATTGTTCCGTTAGAAACCGAATGTCCATAACTGTCATTATAATATTTGGTAACATAAGATACTTTTCTGCTATAATTTCCTTCAACAGATTCATAATTACTTATCATGATTCCTGTATGACAGATTCTTCCACAACGCTTACAGTAATAAAAAATCAAATCCCCTTTTCTTGGGTTTTTAACAACTTTACCGCCTGCATTAATTACATCTCTATACAATCCTGCCGCAAGACCATTTGCCGGAATAATATCTGACAAACCTGCAAGTCTTGCACAATCTGATACAAAATCAGCACACCAGCTCTCTGTATATCCTAAGTTTCCCTTATTCTTACCAAGCTGTGCCTTTGCAATCTCAACAAGATTATCTGCCTGCGAATCAGACAAAGTGTAATTAGTACTAAAATTATAACTTCTTGACTGTGTAGCATACACATTCTGTGGTTGTCCAAAACTTCCCAAAATCATAGCTGCAGATAAAACTATCCCTGCAATTTTCCCCTTTAAAAATAAACTCCCTGACTTTTTCAAAACTTAATTCCTCCAAATGCACCTAGTTAATACCAGATATAGACTCTCCCCTAAGTTTATATCCTTAAAAACCGCTATATCTAGTAGCCTTCATCCATTTACTAGTATAGCGGTTTTTAACAGAAATTGCAACAATATATTACAATATTATTACACTAACTTTAATATTCGTATTATATTCACCATACTTTATACATTATTTAATCATATTTTATTAAATAAGAGAAGAAATGGTAAATACAATAATATAAAATATTAAAAATAATATATTAAATTTTGAAAATTCAAATAAATATTTTCTTTTATCAGAGTATTCATTTGAAAATAATTTGTAAGAAATTAAACTTGCCATGGAAGCAATTATCGTTCCAAGACCACCAATGTTAACGCCTATCAGAAGTTGTTTCAAGTTAGAAGAAAAATTGGTAAGTAACAATGTTGCGGGCACATTACTTATCACCTGACTGGCTATAATTCCGCTTACCAGCTCATGACCTCCAACTATATTGTTTAAAACGAAATTTATATAAGAAATTCTTACCATATTTCCAGTAAATATAAAGAATCCCGCAAATGTAAATAATAAAACATAGTCAGCTTTTAATATTATCTCCTTTTCTGTTAACAATGCAATTACTAAAACAATTACAACAAGGACAAAACATGGAATCACATGAACAACCGTTAATAAAGCCAAAATAAAAAGGATTACATAACAGACAATTTTTCTAAAATTGCAAACATTATCTTCTTTAATCTTAACTTCTTCTATTCTGTCATTTTTATTGTTAAGAAAACAAATACAAAAAATCAATGCAAAAAATGCCAGCAATGTATATGGAAGCATTACCAGAATAAAATCGATAAGTTTTTCATTCATTCCCCCATATAAATACAAATTCTGAGGATTGCCTATCGGAGTCAGCATACTTCCAAGATTTGCAGCTATTGTCATAAGTACAATGACCTTTATCAATGCCTTTTCATTATTGCACCTTTTTAATATCATAATTGCAAAAGGTACAAATGTAATAAGAGCAACATCATTGGTTATGACCATTGCACTAAAAAAACAAAGGGCAATCAGCACCGCGTATATCTGCCACATCCATTTAGTTTTGGAAAGTAACCTTAAAGTCATCATGTCAAATACGCCATTTATCTTAAATCCCTGAATAACAACCATAAGGCTCCATAAAATCCCAAGGGTTCTCCAATCTATATATCCAATATATTCTTTTGAAGGATGAACCAGAAAAGAAGAAAAAATAGCAAGCATCCATGCAATTGTTAATACTATTTCTCTTTTCAAAAAAGAAAAAATTTTTCTTAATCCACTCATATAATTCAAATTCCTACACAGTGTGTAACATTCTTGCCTGCTGCACTAAATGTTCATCAAGATAATATGTAAATTTCACGTCCGTATCTGTTGCAATATGAAGGAAATCATTAGAAACTGTAAATCCTGTTTTCTCTCCTACCATTTCTGCAATCTTAGGACTTACTTCCTGACCTGATGAAAATGTGGACATACACATGCTAACCCCATCTCCATAATAATTTCTAAGTATTTTCATAAATAATTCAAAAATATGCTGTTGTCTGAATTTAGGAAAAACATACACTAATTCAAATAATAATGCCTTTAAGCATCCTCTGTGCTCTGAACCTTCCTTTACATCTTCATCACATAAATTCTCTCTTAATCTTTTTGCACGATTCTGAGATGTGGCAATAGTAACATTTTTTGCTCCATACAAAAACTGACGCATTGCACTATATTCTTCCTGAAGTAATTCTCTTAATACCTTTAAGACTTCATCTGATTCTTCCTCTGAAAATGTGCTTCCAACCTGAACCATTTTACTTGTAACCGCTAAAACGCCATTGACAACTGCATTAACGGTAATGTATGCCAAGTTATTTGAATCTTCGTCAAGGGAATGAAATAATAAATAAAATGTAATATCATCACACACATATTTATCAACCCTTGGATATTCATTTATATCCAGATTCATCTGATACTCAATGTTATCAATTTCATCTTCCTCATAATAATTTTTAAGGATTTCAAAATCATCCTCTGCCATTTTGGTTTTTTCTATATCATATTTTAAATAATCTTTACTCATTTCTTATACTCCTTTTCCTTATAATTACTAATTAATATTGTACACTTTTAGAATTGTAACATTCATATATATAAATTTCAACTTATCATTATAAAAAACTCAAGGCAGTATAACCGCCTTGAGTCTTAGATTCATTTATTATATTTATCGATATCGTATCATGTCTTGCAACAATAAATATGTAATTTGCATAACATATTTTATTTAAAGTAAGCAACACCTGATTCAAATAATTTCATATCCTGCTCACCGTAGATATTGATAGCAACGCTTTCTCCACGTCTTTCTGAATGAGCCATCTTACCTAACACACGTCCGTCTGGAGAAGTAATTCCTTCTATAGCCATGTATGAACCGTTTACGTTCCATTCTTCATCCATAGTTGGCTGTCCTTGCTCATTTACATACTGTGTTGCAACCTGTCCGTTTGCGAATAATTTGTCAATCCACTCTTTTGGAGCTACGAAACGACCTTCACCATGCGAAGCTGGGTTACAGTATGTCTTTCCAAGCTCTGCCTGAGCAAGCCATGGGCTCTTATTTGTTACAACCTTTGTATAAACCATCTTACTGATATGACGGTTAATTGTATTGTATGTAAGAGTTGGAGAATTCTCATCCTGCTGACGAATCTCACCGTAAGGAACAAGTCCTAATTTGATAAGTGCCTGGAAACCATTACAAATTCCAAGTGCAAGTCCGTCTCTTTCATTAAGAAGCTTATTAACAGCCTCTGTCATCTTTGCATTTCTAAATGCAGTAGCAAAGAATTTAGCTGATCCTTCAGGTTCATCACCTGCTGAGAATCCACCTGGGAACATGATAATCTGTGACTGCTCAATAGCTTTTACAAATTCATCTACTGAATCACGAATATCTGCTGCTGTAAGGTTCTTAAATACCTTAACAATTGTATCTGCTCCTGCTCTTTCGAATGCCTTGGCACTGTCATATTCACAGTTAGTTCCTGGGAATACAGGAATAAATACTTTTGGTTTTGCAACCTTATTCTTGCATACATAAATATTCTTTGTATCAAATACATCTGTATCTACGATGCTTGTATCATCAGTTACCTTTGTATGGAAAACACCTTCAAGTGTTCCTGTCCATGCACTGATTGCCTCCTCAATTGGAAGAACCATATCATCGCACTCAATTGTCTTATTCTCATTTACGAATCCAACAACTGACTCAACTCCGCTAAGTCCTGCTGCATCAAGAATTTCTCTTACAACAGAAAGCTTCTCAACTGGAATTTCTGCAACAATATTACCAAATCCTGGAGCAAAAAGAACATCGCTTGTAACATCATCTTCAATTGTTACACCAAGCTTATTTCCAAATGCCATCTTAGAAACTGCTGCTGCAAGTCCCTTTGCATCTAATGCATAAGCTGATACGATTGCACCCTTTTGGATCATTTCATGAATTGCATCGTAAAGTTTCATAACCTGAGCATATACTGGTAAATCATATTTATCCTTCTCAATATTGAAAAGTACAAGCTGATTTCCTGCTGCCTTAAGTTCTGGAGTAATTACATCTTTTTCTTTTGCAACATCAACTGCAAATGAAACAAGTGTTGGTGGAACATCGATTTCATTAAATGTTCCTGACATTGAATCCTTACCACCAATTGAAGGAAGTCCAAAACCAATCTGTGCGTCATATGCACCAAGTAATGCTGCAAATGGCTGGCTCCATCTCTTAGGATCTTCACTCATTCTGCGGAAATATTCCTGGAATGTGAAACGAACCTTTTTGTAATCTCCTCCAGCTGTTACGATTCTTGAAAGTGACTCTAAAACAGCATAGATAGAACCATGATATGGGCTCCATGATGATAAGTATGGATCAAATCCATAAGACATCATTGTTACTGTGTCGCATTTTCCTTTCATAACAGGAAGTTTAGCTACCATTGACTGTGTTTCTGTTAACTGATAACGTCCACCATATGGCATGTAAACACTTCCGGCACCAATAGAACCATCAAACATCTCAACAAGTCCTTTTTGTGAACATACGTTGAGGTCTGCAAGTTCTGCAAGCCATGCGCCCTTCATGTCTGCTTCTTCTATTTTCTTAGCTACAGCTTCTGAGCTGATTTTCTTTAAATAATTATCTTTTTCTTCAGGCATATCAACCGAAACATTAGTTTCCTGATGTGCTCCGTTTGTATCAAGGAATGCACGGGAAAGGTTTACGATTTCCTTATCCTTCCATACAAGAACAAGTCTTGGCTCTTCTGTAACAACAGCTACTTCTGTTGCCTCTAAGTTTTCTTCTAATGCATATGCCATGAACTGTTCAACGTCTTCAGGTGCAACCACGCATGCCATTCTCTCCTGTGACTCAGAAATAGCAATTTCTGTTCCGTCAAGACCTGCATATTTCTTAGGTACTTTATCAAGCATGATTCTAAGTCCGTCTGCAAGCTCTCCGATTGCAACTGATACTCCACCTGCACCAAAGTCGTTACATTTCTTAATAATGTGAGATACTTCCTCACGTCTGAATAATCTTTGAAGTTTACGCTCTGTTGGTGCATTACCCTTTTGTACTTCTGCTCCACATACAGCTGTTGATTCTGTATTATGTGCCTTAGAAGAACCTGTTGCACCACCAATTCCGTCACGTCCTGTACGTCCACCAAGAAGAATAATCTTATCTCCTGGATCTGATGTAAGTCTTTGAACTGCACGTCTTGGAGCAGCTCCCATAACAGCTCCGATTTCCATTCTCTTTGCTACATAATCAGGATGATATACTTCCTTAACATATCCTGTTGCAAGACCAATCTGGTTACCATATGAACTATATCCATGAGCAGCCTCACGAACAAGCTTCTTCTGTGGAAGTTTTCCTGGGATTGTGTCTTTGTTAGGTACTGTTGGATCCGCTGCACCTGTTACACGCATAGCCTGGTATACATATGTACGTCCTGAAAGTGGATCTCTGATTGCTCCACCAAGACATGTAGCAGCACCACCAAATGGCTCAATCTCTGTTGGATGGTTATGTGTCTCATTCTTGAAATTAACAAGCCATTCTTCGATCTCTCCATCAACTTCAACTGGAACTACGATTGAACATGCATTAATCTCATCAGACTCTTCCTGATCATCAAGTTTACCTTCTGCCTTAAGACGCTTCATTGCAAGAAGAGCTACATCCATAAGACATACGAATTTATCATCTCTGTCTTTGTATAATTCCTTAAATGTATCAAGGTAATCATTATATGTTTTCTCGATTGGCTCACGATAGAATCCATCATCAAATGATACATTCTTAAGTTCTGTAGAGAATGTTGTATGACGGCAATGATCTGACCAGTATGTATCTAATACTCTGATTTCAGTCATTGAAGGATCTCTTTTTTCTTCGTTTTTAAAATAATTCTGAATATGAAGGAAATCCTTAAATGTCATAGCAAGATTTAATGAATCATATAATTTCTTAAGTTCATCTTCAGCCATTGTTGCAAAACCATCAAATACGATAACATCCTCAGGCTCATCAAATTTCTGAACTAAAGTGTCAGGTTTTTCCATTCCAATAGCGCGAGAATCTACAGGATTGATACAGTGATTCTTGATTGCCTCAAACTGCTCATCTGTAATATCTCCCTCAATTACATATGTTGTTGCACTTCTGATAATTGGCTCTTCGTTTTCATTTAAAAGCTTAACACATTGTTCTGCTGAGTCAGCTCTCTGGTCAAACTGTCCAGGTAAAAACTCAACTGAGAATACTCTTGCATCCTGGTAGTCAAACTCTTCCTCGTATATATTGTCTACAGGAGGCTCAGAAAATACAGTAAGAAGTGCCTTCTTATAAGTCTCCTCAGAAATATTTTCTACATCATATCTGATAAGCACTCTTACATTTGTTACTGATGTGATATCAAGATAATGCTTGATTTCATGCTTTAACTCCTTTGCCTTAACTGCAAAGTCCGGTTTCTTTTCGACGTATACACGACGTACATTACTCATTTACTTGCCCTCCGGTTCTATTTTCCTAAAAAGTAAGGCACAAGGTTTTCCCCTGTGCCTGTCTACTCGTGTGACATAACAAATAGACATTCACTATCTGTTATGCATTATAACATGGTATTTTAGATTAGAAAAATTAATATATTTTATCGTATTTATAACCTACACTTATCAAATCAACTGACATCTGTTATACAGCAGGATCTGTTGGATCATAATCAGTATCAGGTGAAATCTTTATTGTTGCAGGTTTTCCAAGTGGTCCGCTAAAGTTACTGTTATCATATACATAGACAGTTGAACCAATTGCACAATGGTCATAAATCCATTTAGCATCCCTTACGCATAATCTGATACAACCATGGGAAGCTGCAGAACCTAATTTGTTGTATGCATAAGCCTTTATATTATGGACACTTTGTGTTGAACCTGCCACAGAATGAAAATATATTCCGTTTACAAAATGTGTAGCATACTGTCCCCATGAAGGTCCCATAAGCATTTTCCATCTATGCTTTCTGTCTGTATGATATGTTCCGGTTGGTGTTGGTGTTGAAGGTAAACCTACTGAACATGCAAATGCAATAACCGGTGTGTTATATGCCTTCTTCTCACTGTCATAGGCATATACTGTTACTGTATTTAAAGCTCGGTTTACTTCTATTCTTAATTTCTGTGTCTTGATATTTAGAACAGATGTAAGGTCTTTTAATTTCGAACCATTCTTATAATAATATTTATAAGTTGTTCCGTTTGCTGCCTTTTCATAATACCAGCCATTCTTTTGAATCTGACTATTTGTAACATTAAATGTTACTGTTTTAATTTTTTTGCCGTTGGCATTAAATCTTACATTGACTTTTCCTGAATATTTAAGTTTTCTAAGATTTATTGTCACTTTAAGATGATTTCCCTCAGCTTTTACTTTATATGATGTCTTATCAGTTCCGTTTGATTTATCTGACCATACATTTGCTGTAACATTTTTTGTAACTGTTGGGTTAAAAACAATAATTGTCTTTTTATTTTTTTCAACTTTTTTCATCACAACAAAATTCTTTGGTGCAAATGTTGAAGAAGTTTTTGCAGCGACAATTGTTTTGCCATTTTTTAGTGTAACAAGAACTTCTGCATTATATTTTCCAAAATGATAACCATGGTCTTTTACATTTACTGTTACGGAATATTTTCCTGTAGAAGATTTCTTTACATTTGTATAAGTCTTCTTATCACTTTTATTACACCACACTCTGAATTTTACCGATTTAACGTCATCTGCTGCTACAATATTTTTTGTAGTTGCAAACTTAATTGTTCCTGCAGTATTATTTTTCACCTTTGCAACAACCTTTGTTGAAGCACCAACAAGTGTTGCCTTTGTTGTCTTTTGGAATATTTTCTTAATTCCTTTGTTATCTGTAAGCTCAACTTTAATTTTGTATGTTCCAGGTTTCTTGTTAAGTGAAGGAGCTTTTATAATAACAGAATAATTTCCTGTTTTCTTATCATATACGCTCTTCTTTGTGCAAACCTTTTTTCCGGCAGTATTGTAAACCAAAAAGTTTACCTTTTTAGCCCCGTAAGTAGTTTTTAATCCTTTTAATGTAACTTTTATGGCAGTTTTATCTGACACTGTTGTTGATGAAGAAGTTAAAGATGTTATTGATGTTTTAACAACTCCAAATGATACCTTGGCAAATGGATTTGAATCCTCAGTATGAACTTCATTATCTGCATTTACTGCATAAAATTTTGCTTCATAACTTCCATTTAGATTCTTAACTGAAAATTTCCAGTTTGAAGCTGTTTTTTCAAACCAGACAGGTTCACCCACAACCTTACCATCTTTTTCAAGAACCATCTCAACCCAGGAAGTATCCTTTAAAACCTCCGAAGTCATAAGGGATTTAAAATCTCTTGAAGTATCGTAACTAATATCCCCTTTTAAATTAACTGTTCCGGCATAAGCCTTGCTTTGATTAGTTGGAAATATCACTGCGGCTGCCAGTAATAAAAAAATAGCAGCTTTTAAAATGTAATTTTTCCAATTTGCATTTTTAGTCATTTCATCCTCCTTAAATTAATTTCATATAGCATTACTAATATATCACTTTCAGGAAAAAAAGTCCAAATATTATATTGACTAGTATATAAGTATTGCTTATAATACTTGTAATAATTATAAGTAAGGACGGATTATTATGGATATTAACTACGAATTATATAAGGTATTTTATTATGTCGCCACTTCTTTAAGTTTTTCAGAAGCAAGCAAGAAATTATTTATCTCCCAATCAGCCGTAAGCCAGTCAATCAAAACTTTAGAAAAAAAATTAGGCCAGTCTCTTTTCATCAGAAGTACTAAAAAGGTTCAGCTTACCACAGCAGGAAATCTCCTCCTTAAACACGTTGAACCTGCGATGAACCTTATATCCCGAGGTGAAAGCCAGCTTTTAGATTCAGGAACTTTAGGACTTGGACAGCTTCATATCGGTGCAAGCGATACCATATGTCGTTATCTTTTGGTACCATACCTTAAGCAATTCCACAGAATGTTTCCAAACGTTCCAATTAAGGTTACTAATGCAACTTCCATCAAATGTGTTGACCTTTTAGACCAGCGTAAAGTAGATTTGATTGTAACTAATTTTCCTAACTCACACTTAAATCATACTTACATTCAGAAAACCATATGCAATTTTAATGATGTTTTTATTGCTAATCCTAATTACTTTCCTGTAAAAGATCATACAATTACCCTCGAGGAATTAAAGGAATACCCAATCATGATGCTTGACAGAAACAGCACCACCAGCGAATTTCTTCACAACGTATTTCTTCAGCATCAGTTAGAACTGCTTCCTGAAGTGGAACTAAGCAGTAATGACCTTTTAATTGACCTTGCAAGAATAGGACTTGGAGTTGCATTCGTACCTGATTATTGTATTAATACAGATATGAGGGATTTATACATACTAAAAACTAAACAGCTTTTGCCTTCAAGACAGATTGTTGTTTCAGTAAACACAACTTTACCTGTCCAGGCATCAACTGAAGAATTCCTAAAATTACTCCCAAAACTTTGATACCAGCGTGGAAACATCATTTATGCCACAGACTTTTATATCCTCCCATTCCCTTGGATAGAGTCTGTGGTATTCTCTTTTAAGGAATCTTTCATCCAATAACACAATTATTCCTTTATCCTCTGCAGTTCTTATAACCCTGCCGGCTGCCTGCAAAACTTTATTAATTCCAGGATATCTGAATGCATAATTAAACCCTTCGTTATTAACTCTGTCATAATAATTTTTTAAAATTTCACGCTCATTACCTATATTGGGGATTCCTGTTCCTACTATAATAGAGCCGATTAAACAGTCATTTTTTAAATCAATTCCTTCCCCAAAAATTCCACCTAACACGCAAAATCCAATCAGGGTTTCATTTCTTTCCTTTTTAAATTCCATAAGAAATTCCTCCCTTGAAATCTCTGTCATGTTGGTATCCTGCATTACAATATCAACTTTTGCATCCAGCTTATCAATAAGTCTGTCATATATTTCATTCATGAATTTATACGAAGGAAAAAATACCATATAATTACCTTTTTTACATTCGATAATTCTTTTTATATACAATGCAATTTTTTCATATTCATCATCATTTCGTCTTGAATATAAAGTACTAACATCATTTGCAATTGCAATAAGACTTTGTTCCTTTGTAAATGTACTGTCAGCATAAATTGCATAATCATCTTTTCTGTCACTTAGAAGTTTCTTATAATAATCGATGGGTAAAAAGGTAGCAGAAAAAAGAATTGTACTTCTCGCCCTATCCATACAATTTTGCAAATTCAAGGAAGGATCCACACAAAGAAGTTTTATCATAAACCTGTTATCTTCCTGCAATTCTCCATAAATCACATAATGCTCATCAACAAGCTCATAGATGTTGATAAAATTTCTGATTTGAAAATAAAATTCCAACACTTCTTTCTTGCCTGCAAATTCCATTGGCTTTTGCAAAAATTCATCCAGTTCACTGTTTAATCTCATAAGTGAAAAGAATAAATTTCCTATGCTGTCATAAACTTTGTAGGTTTCACATTCCCTTTTATATCCCAACAGAATTTTATTGCATTTATCAAGAATTTTTTCAATTTTCTTACTGTATGGTTTAATAATTTTCTTAACATTCAAAAAATCTTCTTTATAAATAGATGCACTATACATTTCCCTGCTTCTGTCCACAAGATTATGAGCCTCATCCACCAGAAAAATATAATCCTTATGTATTCCCTCCTGAAAAAATCTTTTAAGATGCACATTTGGATCAAACACATAATTATAGTCACATATAATATCATCCACCCAGACAGCCAGATCAAGACTCATCTCAAATGGACATACATTATATTTTCTCGCATATTCAATTATTTTTTCTCTTGTATATATATAACCGTCCTGTAAAATATCATATACACATTCATTCACCCGGTCATAGTGTCCCTTTGCATATGGACAATTTATTGGATTACATTCCATTTCTTCGCAAAAACACAACTTTTCTTTTGCAGTTAAATTAATAACCTTGCCCTCATACCCATTTTCCACAAGAAGCTCAAAGGTATTTCTGGCTACGGATGCCGTTATGGTCTTGGCTGTAAGATAAAAAATTCTATCACTAAGTCCCTCCCCAACTGCTTTAACCGCCGGAAAAATTGTGGATATGGTCTTTCCAACACCTGTTGGTGCCTGCAAAAAAAGATTTTTCTCTCTTAGAATAGTTCTATATACATCCTTTACCAGTTTATCCTGACCTTTGCGGTATTCAAATGGAAATTTAAGTTCTTTTATTGATTTTTGTCTTTTTTTCTTCCATTTTGCCTGAAAAGTTGCCCATTTTTTGTATTCATCATATAATTTTGTAAACCATTCATGCAATTCATCCATATCGTATTCCTGAGTAAAATATTTCTTTTCTTCATTCTCAATATTACAATATGTCATTTGAACCCCTATACTTTTTAGTTCATTCTGATACGCAAATATATATGCATAGCACATAGCCTGAGCTTTATGAACATATACAGGTTCTTCCATCAATTCAACCTTACGGTACATTCCTTTTATCTCGTCAATCCAGCAGCTTCCATCATCTTTGGTAAAAACTCCGTCAGCCCTTCCTTCTATTGTTAATATATAGTCCTCTTCTTCGATTTCCATCTTCAAAGGAACTTCCGGCTGATAATCTTCCCCCATGCTCTTTTGAATTTTTTTATGAATCCTTGTTCCTTCAAGCATAACATCAGGACTTTGCAATTTATCAGATCTATTGTCTATATCCCCTTCCCTGAAAATAAACTCCACCAAATTTCTTACAGATATATGTATGTTTAACTTTTCCACGAACTATATCTCCCGGTTATTTTTACTTATAAATTAATTTAATATATAAAAAGGTTCTAAAATAAATGTTGGGGTGACGATTTTTATCGTCCCTCAGCATTTTTTTGTTTATAATAAAAGAAAAACCTCCAAGTGCCAGTTACCAAACAAATCACTCGGAGGTGCATCAAGAAATGCATAACTATTGTAT
>JAXJWH010000051.1:0-8543 GCA_036308125.1 Agathobacter sp. | reverse complement strand
TAAACGTCTTACAAATACTAGATTTACGATATTTAAAAACCAAATATCATATAGTTTTTTCAAAGAGGCAGTAATATCGCCTCTCACCAAATTACTTGTCAAACAAAGTAGAAGAAATTTTTTCTTGGACAATTTGTGCATGGGCACAAAAAATTTTGAAAAATCAATGCATAGGAATTGAAGACCTTATAGTTTTAGAAAAGATAACTTAGTATTAATAGCATTTTCCTCAAAGGGGCATAGTAATATCTCGCGGAAAAATTGTGCAGTCAAACATTAGTAGAAGAAGAATTTTTTCTTGGCAGCAATTTGTAGTGTGGGTGCATTATTTTTGAAAATCCATGCATATAAACGAAGACATGTAATTACATTATAGTAAGATAACCTATGTTAAATGGCATTTCTTGCAAAAGGCTTAGTAATATCCAAAATTGCGTGGCATGGCAGAGGGGGTGTGGGGTGGGGATGATTGCATGAAAAACCCCGTAAGAGGTTGAAGTACAACGGTTACGGGGAGTCTGGCTGTGTTATAGTGTTATGTTGACCTGAAGGCCTGAGCCGGTCATCTGAGAGTAGATGTCGGAGTAGGTGGAATTGCTTAGTTTCTTGGAGAGCTGCTTAAGCTGCTTGGAAAAATCGGAATTTTTGTTAAAGAGTTTCCCAAGCTCATCGGAGTCTCTGTTTTTAAGGAAATCCTCGTTGACCTTCAGCGAGCCATCGCCATTGATGGTGATTCCCAAATCCTCCAGTTCATCCTTGTATTTGGAAGTAAGTTTCTTTAACTGCTTTACATAACGCTTCGAAGAACTGTCTGTGGTATCCTTGGTGGATTCAAGAGTATAGTTGAAAGTCTTGGTAAAAGCCAAAACTGAATTAGCAATGCTTTTTGAATTGTCACTTTCTGAATAAGAAAATTTAGACAGCGCCTTAGCGGCACGACTTAAAGCCCTTGAATCTTCGTAAGAAAGCTCAATGTCAAGATAGTTCTTTCGATTAGAGGATTTAACAAGGTTTTTATTATTCGTATAAAAATTTCTAAGATAAAAAGTAGAAGACAAATCTGTTCCGCTGGAAATAGTAGCCATAAGATACCTCCTTGTAAAATAACAACTATTTTACTTAAGTATCGGAGAAAAAACCAAAAATGCTAACCCTTTTTGTTTACTTATTAGGACAAAAGCAGTAAAATTAATAATATGTGTGGCATTTTTTCCTAAAATGCCGATAATAGAACTATATATATAAAATTTAGGAGGACAAGATGACAAAAACTAATTTTGGAAAAATCAAAAATGGTGTAGAAGCATCATTATATGAAATTGGTAATTCAAATGGAATGAAAGTTGCATTAACAGATTTCGGAGCAACAGTAGTTTCCATCTGGGTTAAAGATAAAGAAGGAAAAATGGTTGATGTAGTTACAGGATACGATACAGCAGCAGAATATGAAAACAGCACATGCTATTTCGGAGCAACAGTAGGAAGATACGCCAACAGAATCTCAGATGCAAAGGTCACAATCGAAGGCGTTGAATACCAGCTTGAAACAAATGACAACGAGAACAACCTCCATAGCGGAAGCAATGGAATCTCAGAGAAAGTATGGGAAGTAAAAGAATCAAAGGACAATTTAATTACATTCACATGCGTAAGCAAAGACTTAGAGCAGGGATTTCCTGGAAATGCCACAATTGATGTTACATACGAAGTTACAGATGATAACGCACTTTCCATCTCATATAAGGCAGTTTCAGACAAAACAACAACTTTTAACATGACAAACCACAGCTATTTCAATTTAGGCGGACATACATCAGGAAGCATTTACGGTCACAAACTCTGGATTAAAGCCTCAGGATACACTCCTGTAATTGACTCAAAGGCGATTCCAACAGGAGAAGTTGCGCCGGTTGCAGGAACTCCATTCGATTTCACAACACCTAAGACAGTCGGTGAGGAAATTGATGCTGACGACACTCAGCTTTCTTATGGTGCAGGATATGACCATAATTTCGCCATTGATAAGGAAACTGACGGAGTTGAGGAAGTGGCATGGCTTACATCACCTGAGACAGGAATCAAGATGCAGGTATACACAGACTGCGTTGGAATTCAGCTCTACACAGGAAACTTCATTGGAGGACAGGTTGGAAAAGGCGGTGTAAAATACGCAAAGAGAGATGCCCTTTGTCTTGAAACACAGTTTTTCCCTAACTCAATTAACGAGCCAAATTTCCTTACTCCAATTACTAAGGCTGGGGAAGAGTTCAATTCAAAGACAATATACAAATTCTCTATTGCATAAATCAATAGTATAAATCAATAGTATAAATTATGAAAAGGCTGTATTAAATTGATTATTAATGTCAGATTTAATATGGCTTTTTTCAAGAAATACAAAAAAGGAGAGTGTCATGAAGATAGTATTTCTGGATGCAAAAACAATAGGTGAGGATATCGACCTTAGCGGTTTTGATAAGCTGGGAGAAGTTGTAAAATACGATTTTTCCACATCCAAGCAGGCAAGGGAGAGAACAAAGGATGCAGATGTAATTATCTTAAATAAAGTTGAGATTAACGAAAAAACCATCGGCGAGGCGAAAAATTTAAAGCTTGTGTGCGTTACCGCAACGGGAACTAATAATCTGGACAAAGAATACCTTGAATCAAGAAACATTGCCTGGAGGAACGTGGCAGGGTATTCAACGGAAACTGTAACACAGCACACATTTGCCATGCTTTTTTATCTGCTTGAAAAATTAAGCTATTATGACGAATATGTAAAATCTGAAAAATACGTAGGAGATGTTTCTTTTACCCATTTTGCAAACGTATTCCACGAGATAAACGGTATGACATGGGGAATTATCGGACTTGGAAATATCGGAAAACGTGTGGCAGACATTGCCAAGGCTTTCGGTTGCAAAGTTATTTATTACTCAACCTCAGGCAAAAATAATCAGGCAGGGTACGAAAGAGTGGATTTTGACACTCTTCTTAGAGAGTCTGACATTGTGTCGGTACATGCGCCACTTACGGATGATACACTTGGACTTATGAATAAAGATGCATTTTCCAAAATGAAACCTCAGGCGATTTTCTTAAATCTTGGAAGAGGACCAATCGTTGTGGAGAAAGACCTTGCATATGCACTTAAGGAGAAAAAGATTGCAGCAGCAGGACTTGATGTTTTGTCCGTTGAGCCAATGAGCAAGGATAATCCACTTCGTGAATTAAAGGATAGCGAAAGACTTCTCATCACACCTCACATCGCATGGGCAAGCGTGGAAGCCAGAACAAGACTTATGAATATAATTCTAGGTCAGATTAAGGAATTTATGAATATTACAGAATAGTGGAAGCGATTTTACAATTAAAGCTGCGGGATTTCCCGCAGCTTTTTTTATAGAATTATTTTGTGATTGTTATTTAATGCAGTGATTTTAATCGTTAATTAGTGCAATTGGTTGATAATCGTACTTAGTACATTGATTTTTAATCATTATTTAATTGTAACTAATTAGCAATCACAATCTGTTTTCATAAATTTAGATATATAAATCACATATAATTCTATAGCGTAAGTCCGCTGATAAACGAGCGGTTTCCATATGCCTTAGCATACGCCTGACGTTCAGTTTCCTTATATCCATTATGAACCAGCTGGTAATAGGAAACGATTTTCTTAGTATAAATAGAGAGTGCCTTTTCATATAAGTCAAAGAAGGATTCATTGGATTTTTCCTTGGTCCAAGGATGAATCCACGTTTTGTTATTAAGGTTAAAGCAGTTAAGCACAAATTTATGGTGGTCGCTTGCCATCATGGCAGAGATAAAAGGTCTGTCGAAAAGAACTTTTTCCACGAAACGAACCACAACCTTCTTCTGGCCGGAAGGATCGTGCATAAGCCTTGTTCCCATAACCATCCAGTGAATTGCGGATTTTATTTGGGAATTATATACAGTTATATTGCTATAAGTATTGGTATAAGCATAAGTAAGCATCTTGGTGATGACCTTCTTTTGCATTTTGGACAAACGGATAACGGAATCCTGCCTGAAATTAGAAGGAGTAAGCCCCTTCTTAAGATAGAGAAGTTCGTTGTCTATCTCCGTTTCAAAATAGGCATGCTGCCCGAAGTATTCAGAATTCTTAGGTGCTTTATCCGGATTATATTTGGTAAATGCATATACATAAGGATGGACTATGGAATCTAAAATGTAATGTCCTATGAAACCTGTGATATACGCATCCGCAATTTTTAAATATTTTGGTTTGCCGTCAAAAAGAATACGGCTCTCAAGCAAATAAGAAAAAAAAGCCCCTGTGTCCTTGCGGTGAGCCAAGTCACCGATATTTTGCTTGTGAAGTAAGTAAGAGGGCAGATAGAAAAAGAAAATATCCGGCCCCTGAAGTCCTAACGAATAGGCACTGTGATTTTTTTTAAGATTCATTCGAATGGAATCTGTTTTGATTTTTTTATAAGCATCTACTCCAAAAAGGTAGTGGGTGACAAATCCTGGCATGTTCAACTCTCCTTTTGTACATTAATATAGTAATTTTCTCCTATAAATATTATAACACATAAAAGAAAATATATACAAAAACAAAATTGTGAAATATTAACAAAAAATATTAAAAATTATGTGATATTTAGAGAAAATAAATTTGTTTGTCAAAAAATATTGAAAAAAATTTGTCGAATGGTATAGTAATAAATGTAGCTACGAAAATTTACTAAAATTAAAAAAGGCATGATTTTATCAAAAATAAGCCAAAGGAGTTTTTATATGAGAAGAAGATTAGGGGCGATTTTTTTAGCATTTTTAATGCTTCTGCAGCTGATTCCATTAGGACAGATTAATGTCGCTGCAGCAACAAAAGGAATTATCTTGAATTTCTATTACACAAGAGAAGACCATACTTATGATGATTGGTCAATCTGGATGTGGGGAGATGTTCTTCCAGGTACTGACGTTAAATTTAGCGAAGTAAACGATGGAACAGCAAAAGCTACAATTGAGCTTGATTCAGGAGAATCTAAAATTGGTTACATCATAAGAACATCTGACTGGAAAAAAGACGTAGACAAAGATCAGTTCATCGATATTAGTGGTATCGTATCAGGAACACTCGATGTATACGTTACATCAGGTGTTGAAGGCGAAGAAATCAAAGAAGGAACTGATGTTGTTAAGGGCGTTAAAGTTAAAAAAGCCGTATATAATGGTGATGGAACAATTACAATAACAACATTTTCTGCTACAGAGGAGAAATTCAAAGTATTTCTTGGGGACAAAGAAGTAGCAGTTAAATCTCAGGAAGCTACAGATGACACTACATATGTACTTACATTAGAAGAGGAATTAGATACTGATTCTAAATATACATTAGTATGTGGTGAGGCTTCATACTCAATTTCAATGCCAAATGTATATTCAACAAAGGAATTCGAGGATGAATATACATACACAGGTGACGATCTTGGTGCAACATGGACAAAAGAAAGCACAACTTTCAAATTATGGGCACCAACAGCTAAATCTGTTGCTTTAAATCTTTACAAATCAGGAACAGAAGGAACAGATGACCTTATTAAGACAGTTGACATGACAGCTGATGAAAAAGGAACATGGGTAGCTAAAGTAGACGGCGACCTTAACAAGACATACTACACATATACAGTAGAAGTTAAGGGCGAGAAAGTAGAAGTTTGCGATCCATATGCAAGAACTACAGGTGTAAACGGAAAACGTGCAATGGTTATCGACCTTGCATCTACAAACCCAGAAGGATGGGCAAATGACAAAGATCCTAACGCATCTAACAAGATTACAGATGATGTAATCTACGAGGCACATGTTCGTGATTTAACATTAGAGTCAGGAACAACTAATGTTGGAAAATTCATCGGAGTTGGTGAAACAGGAACAACAACTGAAAAAGGCAACAAGACAGGATTAGACCACATCAAAGATCTTGGAATTACACATGTTCAGGTTCTTCCATTCTATGATTTTGGTTCAGTTGAGGAAACTAAAGAAGGCGGATACAACTGGGGATATGATCCTGTAAACTACAACGTACCTGAAGGTTCATACTCAACAGATCCATACAATGGTGAAGTAAGAGTTAATGAAGCAAAACAGATGGTTAAGTCACTTCATGACAATGGAATCAGCGTAGTAATGGATGTGGTTTACAATCACGTTTATAACGCATCAGAATTCTCATTTAATAAGATTGTACCAGGATATTTCTCAAGAATTGATGAGGACGGAAAATATTCAAACGGTTCTGGTTGTGGAAATGATACAGCAACAGAGCGTTCAATGGTTAAAAAATACATTGTAGATTCAGTTAACTACTGGGCTGATGAATATCACATCGATGGATTCAGATTCGACCTTGTAGGACTTATGGATACTGAAACAATCAATGAAATCGTTGAGACAGTTCATAAGACACATCCAAACGTAATCTTCTACGGTGAAGGATGGTCAATGAGCACTGAGCTTACAAAATCAGGTTACACACTTTCAACACAGGTTAATTCAGCAGAAACACCAGGATTTGCATACTTCAACGATACAATCAGAGATGGATTAAAGGGAAGCGTTTTTGATACAGGTATCGGATTCGTATCTGGAAAAGAAGGTCAGGAGCAGACAATGATTGATTCCTTCAAAGGAAACGTAAGTTGGTGCAACAGCCCTTCACAGTCAATCAATTATGCATCATGCCATGATAACATGACATTATTTGACAGAATCACAGCTTCAAGAGATGATGCAAGTGAAGCAGATATCATTAAGATGAACAATCTTGCAGCAGCAATGTATATTACATCAGAAGGTGTACCATTCATGCAGGCTGGAGAAGAAATCTTAAGATCAAAAGTCAAAGAAGATGGATCATTTGATTCAAACAGCTACAACTCAGGTGATGCAGTTAACACTATCAAGTGGTCTAACTTAGACGATGAGAAATATGAGAATGTTTATAATTATTACAAGGGACTTATTGAATTCAGAAAAGCTCATGAGAGCTTAAGACTTTCTACTAAGGCAGAAGTTGATAAGAACGTAACAGAGTTAGATGGTTTAGATACTAACGTTGTAGGACTTAAGGTAAAAGAAGGTTCTAACGACATGTATGTAATCTTCAATGCTAACACAGAAGTTTCAGAAGTTGAGATTCCAGCCGGAGACTGGAGCGTATATGTAAACGGTGAGAAAGCCGGAACAACTCCAATCGAGAAGGTTGAAGGAACAAAATTAAGCGTTGATCCAATTTCAGCACTTATCGTTGTTGGTAAGGAAAAAACACAGACAACTAAGACTTTAAAGGCTACAAAGATTAAGAAAGTTGAGAACACATCAAAGGGAATTAGCGTTTCTTGGAACAAGGTATCTGGAGCATCTGGATACAAGCTCTACAAGATGACAAACGATGGAAGCTTCAAGAAAGTTACAACTTTAAAGGGTACATCATACGTTGATACAAAGGTTAAAAACGGAAATATGTATACATACAAGGTTGTAGCATATGGCAACAATGTAAAATCTTCTACATCTAAGACAGCTAAGACTTACAGATTAATCTCTCAGAAGATTAAGGAAATCTCTAAGAAGAGCAATGTTCTTACAATCAAATTTGGCAAGAACGTTAAAGCATCTGGATACGAGATTTACTACTCAACAAAGTCTAACTTCAAGAATGCTAAGAAGGTTACAGTAAGTACATCTAAGATTAAGACTTCTAATATTACATCTAAACTTAAGAATGTAAGTATGAAGAAGAAATATTATGTAAAGATTCGTTCATACAAGACAACAAAATCAGCTAAGTATTATAGTGGATTTAGTAGTGTAAAAGCTAAATAGAACAACCAAAATAAACGTTCGGGCGTTGCCCCGGACGTTTATTTTTTCCCGACGATTCCACCACACTTTCCGGGGACGCTGCCCCTATTAGAAACGCTTCTCCCCTTAAGTTATCTTCTCCCAAACGTCTAAAACCTCTCATTCCTATGCACGACTTCCCCAAAAAATGCGACCACACTACAAATTGCAACCAAGGAAAAATTCAACTTCTACTAATGTTTGACGGCACAATTTTTCCGAGTGATATTACTAATCCCCTTTGAGGAAAATGCTATTAATACTAAGTTATCTTTTCTAAAACTATAAGGTCTTCAATTCCTATGCATTGATTTTCCAAAATTTTTTGTGCCTATACACAAATTGTCCAAGAAAAAATTTCTTCTACTATGTTTGACAAGCAATTTGGTGAAAGGTGATATTACTGCCTTTTGCGACAGTTTAAGTGTAGTTCCTTTTGCAAAAACTACATAAGTCTTCGGCTCATATGCATAGGTTTTTCAAATTTTTTGCACCCATGCACAAATTATCCAAGAAAAAATTCCTTCTACTTTGTTTGACAAGTAATTTGGTGAGGGGTGATATTACTGCCACTTTGAGAAAAACTATATGATATTTGGTTTTTAAATATCGTAAATCTAGTATTTGTAAGACGTTTA
>JAXJWH010000050.1:0-2045 GCA_036308125.1 Agathobacter sp. | reverse complement strand
GGTTGGTAGTGTTTTTAGAACAAAGGTAATACGATACTTTCATCAAGTGATACAAGGAGGAAACATTGATGAAGAAAGGTATTATTTATAATCTAAATCCGTTCAACAACGAAACAAATATGTCATCCGCTGAATACGTAATAAAGAAATTATTGGCATTCATCCTGATATATGTTATTTCGGCAGTTTTGGGAGAAGGAGTAATAATCGGGATTTTATATGGCATGGGCTATGACCCTTTGCACGGCATAATGCCAGCTGGAGAAATTAGTGAGTTGTTACTCTACTATGGCTTCCTGGTATTTTCCTTAGTAACCCTGTTATATTGCAGATTTGTTGAGAAGAAAAATATTGAATTCGCAGGTTTTTCAGGAAATCCGATAGAGTATTTGGCAGGAGCATTAGTTGCCACAATTCTTTTGTTTATAATATTAGGTATAGGTTGCCTCTGTGGATCCATTAGCTTCTGTGGATTCAGCACAAATGTTAATATTAAAAGTATTTTGTTATGGATATTGGCATTTGGTATTCAAGGTGCTACAGAAGAAATCATGTGTAGAGGTTTTTTGCTTAATTCGTTGAAAAATAGAATATCTATACCATTGGCAATTCTAATTAGTTCAACTGCATTTGTTTTTCCACATTTGTCTAGCTTGTTTGAAGCGGATTTTGTGTATGCTGTGGTTGGAATTATAAACTTGTATTTGGTTTCGATTATCTTTTCAATACTTGTTTTGTGGCGTTCTAATATATGGATTGCTTGTGGGTTACATAGTGCATGGAATTTTATATTATATGTGATTATGGGTTTGTCCTTAAGTGGAAGTGAAAGTGTTTCAAAAGGAATAGTTCTTTTTAGTGTAAAAGATGCTAGTATCCTCAATGGTGCAGAATACGGAATAGAAGCAAGTGTTATTACGACAGTAGTGTTAGGAATGCTGTTATTTGTTATGGTAAAAGGATGGAAAGGTAGGATTGGTAAAGATGGAATTTCATAATAAATTATATAATCTTCGAAAACAAAAAGGCTTATCACAAGAAGAAATTGCTAATCGTTTGAATGTTTCTCGGCAAACCATTTCAAAATGGGAAGTGGGGGACTCGACACCTGATATGGAAAAACTGATTGCTATTAGTGATATGTTCGAAATTTCTTTGGATGAGCTAGTAATGGATAAAGTACCAACTCAAATAGGGGAAAATTCCTTTAAGTCAGAAATTGCAAGCGAACTAAAGGAAAAAGTATTAACTGATGAAAACAAGAAGAAGGCAAAAAAAGGATTGAAGATTGCTGCAATTATTTTTGGAGTTATTGTTTTGATTGATGTTATTTCTATGATTGTTTATGTTAGTTTGTATGGTTTTCCACAGTAAGGTGAAAATTTCAGTCTGTAGGAGAGATTGAAAGCACACGATTATTTAAATTTGTCTGCGAAAAGCCCGTAAATAGGCGGATGTTAATATGCGTTGCTTGTGGCAACGGCTCTTTTGGATATAGAATTGAGCCATTAAAAACAAGGAGGCAGAGATTATGCTTAATGAAAATATCAAAAGGATTAGAAAGTCAAAAGGGCTATCGCAAGAAGAACTTGCAATTAAACTGAACGTAGTAAGACAGACTGTATCAAAATGGGAGAATGGTTTGTCAGTTCCGGACTCCAGTATGCTGATTATGTTGGCGGATGAATTAGACACTACTGTAAGTGAATTACTTGGAGAACCTATAGCAGAACCGACTACCGATGATTTAATGATTCTTTCTAAAAAGTTGGAAGTTATTAATTTGCAGCTTGCAAAAAGAAGTATAACAAAGGTCAGAACGATTCGATGGATTCTTATTTCATTGTGTGCGGTTATAATGATAATATTTATCACACTTGCATCTATGAATAGTTCTTATCTGATTTGGAATTACAATGACCCTGAGTTGGCAGTGGCAGGAACAATAATGCATGGGTTTGAATTCTTGTTCGTAAGACTTGCACCGATTGCTTTTTTGGCTTCTGTTGTTGGAATTGTAGTGACATATAAGAAAAGATAAATTC
>JAXJWH010000049.1:0-2686 GCA_036308125.1 Agathobacter sp. | reverse complement strand
GATAGAGGGAGGGCATTTCTGGTATGTAACCGAGCAATCTCCGGGCATCGGTAGTCTTGTTAGAAAACCCTCCAACTGTGATTTCACCATCATAGCGCAGAAAGCCGATGATAGACTTCATAATGGTGCTTTTGCCTGCACCGTTCGGACCCAGCAGAACGGTAACGCTACCGGGGTCTAAGTGAAAACTTACATCATTGCAAGCCGTCACCTTTGCATATTTTTTAGTTACATGAGATACACTTAACATGTTTCATTTCCTCTCTATTTTGCGGGTTCTTTTAAGATCAGTTTATCGCTGACCTATTTGTATTTCAGTTATTTCTCCTTCGAGAAAGTAATCAACAGACCTATTTTCCACATGCTCCAGTAAGTCACGCTGACGACTTCCCAGCCTTGCTTAGCCATATCATTCATCAGCTTTTCTGCCTTACCTTTGGTTGTTTCTACTACCTTGTATTCTTTCATTTCACACCTCAATTTTAGTTTCCGCTTATGTACTGTTCGCCAACGTTAGCTGTTGTTGTAAAGCCTGCCTTTCGGAAGGTAGTTTTGTCGCTGACACAATAAACATAATTTCCGTTCTGAGCAAGAATATAATAATTGTCGGGATACAATTCTTCGTATAGAGCAAATATAGTCTTTGCTTCATCGTTTGACAAACCATATACTATGTCAATGAATTTTCCATCTTTTTGAGCTACAACACGGTCAATAATCAAATCAGAGCCTTCAACGGTTGTGTACGTTGTAATCTCATATTTACTGTCTTCCAAATTTTCCATGAGAACATCTCGTTTAGGCACGATTTTTTCGGGATCCGGAACTCCGTTTGTATTGGTAGAATCTCTGCAACCAACAAGACACACGAGCAATAGAACTGATATAATTACTGCGATAAGTCTTTTCATCTTGAACCTCCTTCTGGTCTAAAACAAATTCTATATATTCCTTGCTGCTTGCCATAATTACCTCGTTAAATTGGAATTTATCGCTTCATCTTTCATTCTATCTTATATACACATGCACTTGTCTGTCTGTCCCCGATATCCATTATGAAAAAAAAGCCAATACACGCCATCATAATAACAATGCTACTTATCAAATTTTGATTCACAACAACAATATCACTAAGTGAATTAATCAAGCTATGCAATATCACACATAAAAATGTACTGCGGCCTCTTATATACAACCCACCTATCAAAAACGTTATAGCTAATGTTGACAGCGTATGTAATAAAATGTCTGTTCTAAGTTGTTGATATGTGCCAAGCATTAAAAACAGTGGTAAATGCCACAGTTGCCAAACAATTCCCACCTTAAGAACTACCCAAAATCTCCTTTGTTCATTAATCTGTAGTTCTCTTTTTAGCCAAAATCCTCTCCATCCAATTTCTTCCATTCCGCCAATTATTAAAAACATAGGAATAAGAATAACCAAATTTACAAAAGAACTTACAATTTCACCACTCCAGACAAAGTAGGGCAGTAGCTGTAGTACAGATACTGCTATTAATCCAATCACCCAATCGCTTTTATGAGACGGTAGCCTAAAAATTCCTTTGATTATTTCTTTATATTTCTTTTTTTCATAAGTCCTCTCAACAAATATCGCTGAAATTGCTGGAGATATTACCCCTAAAACATATAGTATCAACATCCACGTGTATGTGTTAAAGTTTACATTTTGAGCTCTAGAATAAAACGCAACACATCCCCATGACAAATATGTAATACAGAAACATATTATCAAATATCTTACTATTGCATTTTTTGTGATACTCTTTTTCATTACAATTATACCTCTACTATATGGAATTACTTTTGTATTCTGACATCTTTACAAATTGGAGTTTGACGGATTAGATGTCATTAACTATTGCAGTTAAGCTATCAAAGTCCACGAATTCCACTTTCTTATTATATGTTTCAATCATAGCCTTTACCTCTGCAGTTTTTTTCTCTTCTGGCAACCCGACTGCTTTTCTATATAACAAGCCCATCATTGTTTTGTGCTTAAAACTTAACCGTGAATAGTCTATTCCACCCCTTAGATGGAAGATGTGTGCATTTTCATACAGTTCATTTGAGAGTTGCCTCTTCATGCTGTTTTTAATGCTATTGGTATTCGCTGTGTCCATCGGGTCTGCCAATCCGACTGTAGCAATGATAATCTTTTTGCTTTGACATTGCGACATTTTAGCAAGTGTTTTTTTCATTCCCAAAACACCGCCAGCATACAGACCGCCAACATATATGACTGTGTCATAGCGGTTTATGTCCGTAACATCTTCATAACTTTTTAAATCAATACTGGTTTTTCTGGCGAGTTCTTCTGCGTATTGCTTGGCAGTTCCATATTGAGAACCATAAATGATTATTTTCATTGTCGTTGCCTTCCCTACATATTCAAGTTTTGTGAACTGTCTAATTCTATTATATCAGAGCGATATCGAAAATCAATTCAAATAATATAAGTCAGAAAATATAGGAGGTGAGATCTGTGAACTATTTGAATGACCCCCACTACGATTTGGACGAGGCTCAGCTGGACCATTTTGACCAGAGCGCAGCTAAACGGCAGCGGTATCAGCTTTGGAAAGAACGGCTGAATCAGGTGGAACTGCAAATTGAAAAAGACGAAGCAGCACCCGATCCGGATGCAGATCTCTCTCCGAAAAAG
>JAXJWH010000048.1:0-61584 GCA_036308125.1 Agathobacter sp. | reverse complement strand
TAGACAGAGTCCTTCACCATGCACATGTGATTACCATATCAGGAAGATCCTATAGGTTGAAAGAGCATATCAAGTCAGAAACTTAGAAAAATGTACATTATTATTTTGGAACTTTTGTACATTTTAATATTGACATTTATAGTGTAGTACAAAGATCATTGTACCCTGGAACTGTCATGTAACCACTACAACACAGACATTCAACTCCTCTTGATCTTGCGCTTATTAAAGACTGCCACTCATATCCACAAACATGACATTTCCACCATACCTTTTTGTTAGAATACTCTGATACCATATTTGCTTTCAACTTACCATTTTTCGCAGACCAATCTAATGCTAACTCCGGTCGTAATGTTTCTAAATCATTGATTCCCGCGAGGACCTTGCTATGAGAGCAATACGGACATTTACTTCCATTGGCACGGTTCTTAATAGACGCTTCCCACTCGTGCCCTTCCTTACATTTCCACCACACTTTCTTTGAAGAACCCACTGTAAAATCCATCGGCTTACAATCCTTATTTTTATCCGACCATTCATCAATCAGAATAGGACATAATGTCGCAAAGTCATTAAATCCAACCAAGACTCGTACCCCCGCACAGTAGGGGCATCCCTGCCCCGTTGTGCGACTTTTAACTGACATTTTCCATTCATGTCCACATTTTCCCTTCCACCAGACAACTTTGTTAGAACCATAGGTAACCATGGAAGGCTCTAAATCCTCATTTTTGTCTGACCATTCCTTAGCTAATTCCGGGTAATCATCAGCAAGATATCTCTTCATACTGCTGAACCTCCTCCCGCAAACTGGGGCATGTCATGATTTACCTCAGCTGTATAATAACTGCTCATGGTTGCAGGTGCATTATAAAGTGCAGCCAGCAGATACTTCTTGATATTTTTTACCTTTGTTGTATTGCTCGCAAGACACGATAACACATATTCCACATGGGAATAATTTAATTTCAGAAGTCTGGCTCGCACCACTTCTGTTGGATACGAATTACTGGCAATCACAATCTGTTCACCGGATGCCATAACTGTCTCAACAATCAAATCAACAATACCTTCAATTTTATCTCGGTCGTATGGGTGATTTTGAAGCAAACACTCAAACTCGACATTCTCTTTTATCAAATCCTCATAGAGTGCAAACAGGTCTTGTTTCACATCACATCCATTCGTATCGTCATTTGCTGATATGATTTGATTCGATTGAGTATCACTATCGTTATTATTGTTTATATTAGTATTATTATGTGGTACCGATTTTGAAACCTCTTGAAGTTTAATTTGTAAACCTCTAGAAGTTTCATTTTCATTACTTATAGAAGTATCGAATTCTAAACTTCTGGGAGTTTCATTTTCAAACTTCTGCGGCGAATATGTAGATAAATCATCCTGTTTATCCAAAAAAGGCTTGTTTTTCCTACCCTTTACCAAGTTCAAATCCACACTTGCAGAAGTTTCATTTTCCGAACTTCTTGAGTTTTCATTTTGGTCCTTCTTCACAATGAAACTTTTCACATACAATAGACTTGGCATACCTAACCCTCGCCTCTTCTTTTCCACCAGACCAAATTGCTCTAATGAGCGTAGCAACTCAATCGCCTTGTTCTTGGATACTCGCAAATCCTCTTGAATGTCTGAAATCTGATAAATGATATATACCCTGTTTTCTGAATCAAACCACCGGTTCTTCATGGATAAACTCATTCGGTCAAGAAGTATTCCGTAAAGCACTTTTGCAGGTAATGATAACTCATCAAAGATTTCATCCGTAATCAACAGCTTCGGAATCTTTATAAAAGTAAATTGATCTGCCTGCGTACCATAATAGTAATCAAACACCATCTAAATCACCCTTTCTGTCTTCTGCTCCATTCATCCAACAATGTAAGTATCACTTCTTCCATCTGCTGCATAGTATATCCTTCTGGAAAATATGATGCTATCTGCGTTTCTGTTAGCGAAAAATATACCTGTTTTACATTTCCAGTTTTTTCATAGAGGATTGCGTGAACCTCATCCAATGACACATCCTCATTCACACTATATAGATTTTTAATTTTACTAATCTTGTCTTTTGTTAGCTTATTTTTCTTTGATATAAAATCATATAATTCATGCTGTGCATCTTCCGGGAAAAAGGATATGTCTGTTGCACTTATCATATTAATTTTCTTTTCATCAACCATTTTTAACAGTTCTGGCAAAAGCATGGTTAATCGAATATATCTTTGAACTTGTCTTCCCGAAACACCATATGCTTTTCCTATTTCGTCCGCAGTTGTTAATGATGACTTCCCGACATTGTGTCGAGAAGTTTTGGTATTATTCGCTAACTTTGCGACATCGTGTCGAGAAGCTGAACCCTGATGACTCATCGCTTCCATTTTCATCTTAAACGCAAAAGCTCTTTCACTTGGCAGAATCTCTTCTCGTTGAATATTCGCATCCACCATAACAATAGTAGCTTCATCATCTGTCATTTCCTTTACAAACACAGGCATCTTCTCTAAACCAGCAAGCTTTGCAGCGTATCTTCGTCTGTGTCCTGAAATCAATTCAAATCCGCCTTCTGGTCTCTTTCTTGCAATGGCAGGAGAAAGAATTCCATTTACCTTAATAGATTCAACCAACTCCATCATTGCTTCATCCTCTACTACATGAAACGGATGATTCTTGAACTCATGTAACTGCTCTAATGGAATATCACTAGCACCTGCTATTGTTGGTACAGATAATAATTCCTCATACCCAATTAAATGTACTGGCTTTCCAGATCTAGTTTTCATTCGCAAGCACCTCCTTTGTAAGTTCCTTGTATGCTTTTGCAACCTTTCCAGATGGATCGTGCAAATAAATACTCGTTCCCTCGATACTCGTTTCCGCAGCACGCACAGAAATCGGTATCTCAGTTTCAAAGAAACTAAATGCCTCTGCATAAGCAGAATGAACCATACTTGCAATATCCTTAGCATAATTCGTTCTAAAATCCACCATAGTAAGCAAAATACCCTCTAACTCAAGTTTGGTATTTAACTGTCTTTTTACTCGTGTGATGGTACGAATAAGCTGTTGTAAACCTTTTACAGGAAGATATGCCGACTGAACTGGAATTAACACCGTATCAGCACAAGCAAGAGCATTAATAGTAAGCATTCCAAGTGATGGCATACAATCAATAATAATGTAATCATAATCATCTCGAATCATTTCAATATATTCCTTAAGCAACATCTCTCTAGCAAACACATTTACAATAGATACTTCCAATCCAGACAACTCAATATTCGCGGGTAAAATATCCACTCCCTCTTCATGATGCAAAATACCTTCATAAGGATCAAAATCTTCCTCATTGATTACCGCTATAAACTTATTTGCTATTGTTACAGATAACTTATCTGGTTCGCTATACCCTAAACTAATTGTTAAACTTCCCTGTGGATCAGCATCCACCAATAATACCTTTTTTCCTTCATTTGCTAATCCAACACCTAAATTCACTGCGGTTGTTGTCTTTCCTACTCCACCTTTTTGATTTGCAATTGCCATAATTTTTCCCATAATCGTGATCCTCCTACTCATCTAGCAAAAATGTTTCTAAGTACTTTTCTAATTTTTCTGTATGAATCAAAACCACTTTATCAACCTTATATATGGCTTTGGCTTCTTTTGCTAAGTGCATCATCTTTGATTCTGATACCCCATATGCATCTTTTAAATCTTTTGGACGCAAATACTTCCTTGCAACATTTCGATTTGTACTAGTTTCCCCTTTTGGAGGAGCATTTCTGGTAATAATCGTTGGATTGACTGTCTTTATTGGTGCTTCTGCTGTATCAAGTGCTAAAAAGACTACTTCTCTACCTTCTTCATCGAAAAACTTCATAATCTAAAAATCTCCTTTTTTAAAAATTTGATTATATAATGCAAAAAAAGAACACTTTCAAACTAATGAAAGTGTTCTTTAACATGTAAAATCATCTATTTTTGCTTCTATTGGGTATGCAAATCACTGCATATCCAAGCACATTTTTCGCGATATTTGTAGTAATTTTGTAGTAAAATATTTTTTCAAGCCCGCAAACCCGCATAAACACTGGGTTTATTTATCAAGCGTCTTCATTGTTGGGAACAACAATACATCCCTAATCGCCTGAGAATCTGTCAACAACATTACAAGTCTGTCGATTCCATAACCGATTCCACCTGTTGGTGGCATTCCGATTTCAAGTGCGTTAAGGAAATCTTCATCTGTATGCTCTGCTTCATCATCACCAGCATCTGCATTAGCATCCTGCTGTGCAAAACGCTCACGCTGGTCGATTGGATCGTTAAGCTCTGAGTAAGCATTACACATCTCCCATGTATTACAGAAAAGCTCGAAACGCTCTACCTTAGTAGGATCGTCTGGTTTCTTCTTAGTAAGTGGAGAAATCTCAATTGGATGATCCATGATAAATGTAGGCTGGATTAATTCCTTCTCGCAATATTCCTCGAAGAAAAGGTTGATGATATCGCCCTTCTTGTGACGATCCTCATATTCGATATGATGCTCGTCAGCAAGCTTCTTAGCTGCCTCATCATCTTCTACCTTATCGAAATCAATTCCTGTATATTTAAGAATTGCCTCATTCATTGTCATTCTTGCAAATGGCTTTCCAAGGTCAATCTCAACTCCGTTGTAAGAAATCTTTGTTGAGCCGACTACCTTCTCTGCAAGATAACGGAACATTGATTCTGTAAGTTCCATCATTCCTTCATAATCTGTGTATGCCTGATATAATTCCATAAGTGTAAATTCAGGGTTATGTCTTGTATCTACACCTTCGTTACGGAATACACGACCGATCTCGTATACTCTCTCAAGTCCACCAACAATAAGTCTCTTAAGGTATAACTCAAGGGAAATTCTAAGTTTAACATCCTCATTAAGAGAATTGTAATGTGTCTCGAAAGGTCTGGCTGCCGCACCACCTGCATTATGAACAAGCATAGGTGTCTCAACCTCGATAAAGTCACGCTCTGCAAGGAAATTACGAATCTCTTTAAGAATCTTTGATCTCTTAATGAATACTTCCTTACTCTCTTCGTTCATAATAAGGTCAATATATCTCTGACGGTAACGGGCATCTGTATCTGTAAGACCATGGAATTTCTCTGGTAAAACCTGAAGTGATTTTGATAATAATGTCATCTCTTCAGCATGAATTGAAATCTCACCTGTCTTAGTTCTGAAAGCATATCCCTTAACACCGAAAATATCACCAATATCTGATTTCTTAAAGTCTGCATAAACATCCTCACCAATTGCATCTCTTGCAACGTAAATCTGGATGTTACCCTTTAAATCACGAATATTACAAAAAGAAGCCTTACCCATTACACGCTTAAACATCATACGTCCTGCGATAGAAACTCTGATTGGACTTGCATCCATAATCTCTCTTCTCTCGTTGTAATCAGCATTAATAACTTCTCTTGCCTCTTTCTCATCAAGTCCTTCAACTGAAGGAGCTACTCTTCCCTTAAGGATCTCTGCCTCATGTGCCTCGTAGAGAGCCTTAACGTCAACTGTGTGATGAGTCTGGTCATATTTTGTAATCTGGAAAGGATCCTTTCCTGCATCCTGTAAATTCTGTAATTTCTCACGACGAACCTTAAGAAGCTGGTTAATATCCTGCTGCTGTCCGCCCTTTGCCTTTTGGTTGTTTTGCTCAGCCATTTTCTTCAACCTTTCTATAAAATATGTTATTCTGCGTTAGTTCTGCTAATGCTAAGAATCTTATATGTCAAATCGCCTACCTGTGTCTCAACTGTTACGCTTTCTCCCGCTGTCTTACCCATAAGAGCTTTACCAACTGGAGATTCGTTGGAAATCTTGCCCTTTAAGCTGTTAGCCTCTGTAGAACCAACAATCTTGTACTCTAATTCTTCGTTATATTCACAATCTAAGATAGTAACTGTGCAGCCGATGCTTACTTTATCTGAATCAGCTTCCTCTTCTAATACAACTTCTGCATTCTTGAGAATCTTCTCAATTTCCTCGATACGAGCTTCAATATCACGCTGCTCATCTTTTGCTGCATCATATTCTGCATTCTCTGATAAGTCACCCTGCTCACGGGCTTCTTTAATCTTCTCTGAAACTTCCTTACGTCTTACTACCTTTAAGTAATCAATTTCGTCCTCAAGTTTCTTAAGACCTTCATAAGTCAGAATGTTTTTCTTATCCATCTTTCTACCCTTCTCTTTTCTAAATATTATTTCAGACCAAAGAAAAAACACTTTGTCTGATTAATTCAATAAAAGTTATAATTTAACTTATGTATTATAACTATTACAACTTAAACTGTCAAGTCCCTGCTTTTCTCTTTCCAATCTTCCATAAGTGCCTTTAATGCCTCAAAACTCTCCACACTGTTAATCGACTCACGAAGTTTTGAAGAATTAGGATATCCGGTCGTATACCATGCCGCATGCTTTCTTATCTCCCGGATTCCGATATATTCACCCTTGAATTCAAGCATCATCTTCGCCTGACGTAAAACCATGTCCGCCACTTCCGCAAGGGATGGCTTCTTTAATTCTTCACCGGTTTTGAAATAGTGAAGTATCTGGGCAAATATCCATGGATTTCCCTGAGCTCCCCTTGCAATCATAAAACCATCACAATGTGTCTGTTCCTCCATTGCAATAACATCTGAAGCCGTAAGTAAATCACCGTTTCCGATAACTGGAATGGAAACTGCCTCTTTAACCTGTCTTATAATGTCCCAGTCTGCCTTGCCTGAATAGTACTGCTCTCTTGTTCTTCCATGAACTGCAATCGCCGCAGCTCCCGACTCCTGGGCAACCCTTGCCATTTCAACTGCATTTACGCTGTTATCATCAAAACCCTTTCGAATTTTGACAGTGACCGGTTTATTAACTGCCTTTACTGTTTTTTCAATAATTTTTCCAGCAAGAACCGGATTTTTCATAAGGGCTGAACCCTCGCCGTTATTGACAATCTTAGGCACCGGACATCCCATGTTAATATCGAGAATGTCAAAAGGCCTATCCTCTATGGAGTGGGCAATTCCCGACACAATATCAGGATCCGAGCCAAATAATTGAAGTGATACCGGATTTTCCCTTGGGTCAATTGCCAGAAGATTCTCCGTATTCTTGTTATTATACATTATCGCTTTGGCACTCACCATCTCCATGCATAATAATCCCGCTCCCTGCTCTTTGCACAACAGCCTGAATGGTAAATCCGTCACCCCCGCCATCGGTGCAAGAATCAAATTGTTTGGTAAAGTTACATTTCCAATCTGAAGTGGTTTTATTTTATTGTTCATAATTCTCCAAATTTCTATTTACTTATCACTATTTCTTATTCTGTTTCTTGTATACAAGGTGAATACCCTTAAGAGTAAGGTCCTTATCATACACATCCACAGCCTTGGTTTCGTTGGAAATAATTCTTCCAAGACCACCTGTTACTACAACCTTAAGCTCTTTGCATCCTGTTTCCTCTTTTACCTTTTGGATAATATATTCAGTCTGTCCAATTTGTCCGTATACAAGACCTGACTGCATACTTGTTATTGTATCTTTTCCAAGAATATTGTCAGGTTTTTTAATCTCTATCTCTGGAAGTTTTGCAGCATCCTCCCAAAGTGCCTTTGCAGAAATTCTGATTCCCGGCGCAGTAATTCCACCCATAAATGCGCCCTTTTCGTCCACAAAATCATAAGTTGTGGCTGTACCAAAATCAATTACAAGTACAGGACCGCCATATAATTCATATGCCGCAACTGCATCCACGATTCTGTCTGCACCAATCTGCTGTGGATTAGGTGTTGCGATACGGATTCCGGTCTTAATTCCTGCCTCCACAATAATAGGCTTAATTCCAAAATATTTAATAAGTGCACTCTGAAGGGAATGCATGATATTTGGTACTACAGAACAGATTATGGCATCATTAATATCTGTAATTTTTAAATGATTAATCTCTAACAATGTGCCAATAAGCATTCCGTACTCATCAGAAGTACGTGGCATCTTTGTTGTAATTCTAAAACTTCCTACAATGTTGTCGTTTTCGAAAACTCCGCATGTTATATTTGTATTTCCAACATCTAATGCAAGTACCATATTAATCCTCCTTATCGAAACCCTCACCTAAAAACATTATTCTGTAATAAGTCTCGATTGATTCCAGTAACTCTCTTTTCTCATTACGAAACTGCTTAATCTTTAAGACACTTCCGATTTCGTCATAGAAAAAATCGTCATCATCATGACTTGTAGCAAATTCCAAATTACCATCCTCATCAAAGAATAATTCAAGAATACCACCTATATCCTCTGTGTAAAGCACACACATTATTTTCAGTTCATCCTTGATTGAATCCGGGAGCTTTTGAAAATGCTCGTTTAAATAAAATTTCTTCTGGTATGAATTCGATACACAAAGTACCAGATTTTCGTTATTAGACATATCCATATATACCTCTTACGGAAACTTCTCCACTGGATACAAGTTTCCTTGATTCCCATGTATCCACGATAAGTTCCCCATTCTTTGTTATTCCCATCGCCTTTCCCTCGAAAGGTTCTTTAGGGTCTAAAACTTTTACTGACTCATGCATGTTAACTAAAATCGAATTATATTCGCCGACTAACGCCTCAAGATTCTCAGTTTTTGTGAAAATCTCATAATATTCCTCAAAATACTCAAGCGTTTTCTCAATTATATCCGCCCTGTGAAAACGCCTGCCGTCACATTCCATCATAAGGGAACTTGCCATATTAGCAATCTCCTCCGGAAAATCCTTATTGTGAACATTTATCCCGATTCCGATTACCAGATGATTAATGTAATCAAACTGAGCGCTCATCTCCGTCAAAATTCCACATACTTTCTTCCCGTTCATGACAATATCATTAGGCCATTTGATATATGCCTGCTCCCCTGTGACATCCGCAATTGCCTTTGCCACCGACAAAGCCGCCACAAGGGTAAGCATCGAAGCATTGTTAGGTTTAATGTCCGGCTTAAGCATAAGGGACATAAAAATTCCATTTCCCTCAAGGGTTTCCCAGGTTCTTCCCCTGCGCCCTTTGCCTGCAGTCTGTTTTTCTGCTACAACCAAAGTCCCGTTTGGATAATCCTTCTGTGCAAATTCAATTGCCCTTGTGTTTGTTGAATCTGTTTCATCAAAATATACTATTTTCTGTCCTGCCCACTGTGTATTTCTGATGCTTTGTAATTCATTCTCATATACCACATCAGGGTAAGATGTGATTCGATATCCTTTTTTCTGAACTGCATCAATTTCGTACCCGACAGCTTTAAGCTGATTTACAGCCTTCCAAACTGCCGTTCTTGACACATTTAATTCATTGCATATATCCTGTCCTGACACAAAACCGTCAGCCTGACGAAGAGTTCTAAGTATTTTAGTTTTCATCTTTTTCCAAAATCTCCATAATATTCATCCGGTGAATTATTAAAGTGTTGCCCTCATGATAGCCTTGATTGAATGCATTCTGTTCTCCGCTTCATCAAATACTACTGAACGAGGTCCTTCAAACACTTCATCAGTTACTTCAAGTTCCTTTAATCCAAATTTCTCATAAACTTCCTGACCGATTTTTGTCTTAAGATCATGGAATGCTGGTAAACAATGCATGAAAATTGCTGTATCCTTTGCGTTGGCAAAAGCGGCTTCGTTAACCTGATATGGCTTAAGGTCTTCGATACGCTCCTTCCATACCTCCTCAGGTTCTCCCATTGAAACCCACACGTCTGTATAGATTACGTCAGCATCCTTTGTTGCAACTGCCACATCCTCTGTAAGTGTGATTGTTGCACCTGTTTCCTTTGCCACATCCTTGCAGTAATCAACCAGCTTTTGCTCTGGGAAATATTTCTTGTTTGTGCATGCCACAAAATCCATTCCAAGTTTTGCACAGGTTACCATAAGGGAATTACCCATGTTGTATCTTGCATCTCCCATGTATACAAATCTCTTACCCTTGAAATCTCCAAGATGTTCCCTGATTGTAAGCATATCTGCAATCATCTGTGTTGGATGGAATTCATTTGTAAGTCCGTTCCAAACAGGCACACCTGCGTATTCTGCAAGTTCCTCTACAATTTCCTGTCCGTATCCACGATATTCAATTCCATCAAACATTCGTCCTAACACCCTTGCAGTATCAGCAATACTTTCCTTCTTGCCAATCTGTGAACCGCTTGGATCAAGATATGTCACATGCATTCCTAAATCATGAGCCGCAACTTCGAAAGAGCATCTTGTTCGGGTACTAGTTTTTTCAAAAATCAGTGCAATATTTTTTCCTGCAAGATCATCATGTCTTATACCCTTCTTCTTTTTCTCCTTCAATTCAGCGGAAAGATCTACAAGATAAATAATCTCCTCCGGCGTAAAATCCATAAGTTTTAAAAAATTTCGTCCCTTTAAATCCATGACTCTTCCTCCTTACTCTACAATAGCTAAATTTTACTCCTTTTTTTATATACTTGCAAGCACCCTTTTATACACAATAAAAAAACTTATCTTGCAAAGCTGACCGGCATCAAATAACCGGCATCCTGCATTTACAGACATCAAAAAAACTGCCAACAGATTTTAATCCATTGACAGTTTATTATAATCATCCCATCAGAATTTATTCCAAAAATCCGATTAAATCTAATCTTTGAATAACAATTCCCGGAATTTCAAATTCTAGTAAAATACAACCGGTCCGATAACAACACCAGAATGACCTGATGATGCAAGTTTAAAATATTTTGCGCCCTTAGTATTATCAGTACCTGAAAGTGCAGCTACAGCTGCTTTTCTTGAAGTTGAACTGATATTACCTGATGAAAGCACTCTCTCAAGTTTACCTGATGATACAGGCCCAAACTGACCTCTTTGATAAATTACACCACGAAGTGAACCTGGGAATGAACCACTTTTTATTCTGTTACATACAACCGAACCAATACCAAGCTGTGTCTGGTATGAACATCCACCTGCCTCACACTGAATAAGTGCAGCAAGAAGTGTAGTATCATCAGCGTTCGCAGCCACTGATGAACCCTGCTTTGTAGATGGTCCGCTCTGATTTGAGCTGCTCTTGCTTGAACTGTTGCTTGAGCTGTTATTTGAACTACTCTGGTTTGAAGAGCTGTTTGTTTCCTGTGCCTGCTGGCTGTTCTTTAAAGCCTCTTCCTCAGCCTTTGCTTTAGCCTCAGCTTCTGCAGCTTCCTTGGCAGCCTTGATAGCTTCCTGCTCTTCT
The DNA here is from genome assembly GCA_036308125.1 of Agathobacter sp. GTDB lineage: Bacteria > Bacillota > Clostridia > Lachnospirales > Lachnospiraceae > Roseburia. The sequence continues at coordinate 50,259 of JAXJWH010000048.1, read as the reverse complement.
TTGATGGTGATAGCTTTTCCTGTACTGAATTTAACCTTAACGTACTCTTCGCTTACATAACATGTTTTTCCTTCGTACTCAACTGCTACCCATCCGTCCTTTGTTTTTTTGTCTGTGTTTACTTTAAGCTTTGTTCCGGAAGCAACCGAAGTTACTACCTTTCCCTTTTTAGTACTCTGCTTAGTACGAATTCTAAGACCGTCAGTTTTAACCTTAGCGATCTTCTGGCAATTTTCTTCAGCATACTCTAAAGCATCTGTTCCCATTACACAGAATTCGTTCTTGATGTAGCCCTTAACATTTCCTGATTCAATCTTTGTCCAGTGTTTTCCAGACTTAATGATTGTAGCAAGATTCCCCTTGTAAAGCTTCCCTACGATGTCGGATTTCTTACTTGCCTTCTTACGAACATATACAAATTCGTCAACGTCAGCCATAAGATTGTCCTGCCATTCTTTCTCTTCCTTGCTCAATGATGACTCATCATTAGAAGTTGCAACTACACCAGCATCTTCCTTCTCAATTGTAACCTGAGTTGTAAAATTCTGAAGTGCAGCCGTTACCCCGGCTGTAATCTCGTCATACTCTAAACTTCCATGTTCTACCGCAATATTCTGTTCTGAAGTATCCGCCATTACAACGTCTGTGATATCTCCGTTAGTAAATGCGGTGATTGATAGCATACCGGCAATTCCTAAGACAATTGCGCCTTCTATCATTTTCTTGTTTAGCATTTTTTACCTCCATACGGTGTAACCCTTTGCTTTAGTGTTACACTTATGTTGTCTTTTTAAACATTGTGTTTCAAATGTTACAAACATGTTACGCATTGAATATATCATAGCGAATTTTCTTTGTCAATTTTTATGTGTATTTTTATTAAAAAAAGCGAAATATCCTCTTAGTCAATAGGCAAAAATATATAAAATTACATTTTTTCGATTGTGCACAACCTTTTTTTATGATTAAAATGCATAAATTTTTTATAAATTTTTGTCATTATCTTCCAAAAGACCTACAAAATTTTTTTATGATTTTTTTAAAAAAGTGTGTTTTCCCCTTTAAAAAATTTTTCAGAGATTTTTTTAACTTTTTATCGGTTAAGTATTTTCACATATTGTCGACAAAAGGAATTTTTTCCGTTCATTCCGATTGTTTCGACACGATTTTTGTACGAGTTTCTTCTATTATAATGTATCTAATTTTAATTTTATTTATCTTATTACATCTCTCCCTATTTCCTGAGATTTTTGATACGGGTTTCTTCATATTGTAATTAAATAACAGGGGATAAAAACCTAAATTTTTTTGTCCCCTGTTAATTCATTTTTTCTGTTTATGGAAATATTTCTTCCAAAACAGAATTTATCAGCCGGCTTTGTTCTTCCTGTCTTCTATGTGCCAGCATACTTGCATTATTAATCTGTTCCTGTTCCTCTGACAGTATTATGCTTTTAAGGTATGCCTCCACGCTGTCAGTTATTTTAGTCATTTGCTTTCTCATGGCAGTTATCTTATGTATCAGTATGCACATAACCACAATTAACAGAAGGTTTGTCCCTATTATGATGATATCCATAACAGGAATTCCCTCTGTACCAGCCTGTACCACATCCAATATTGCCATCATAGCTGCCTCCTTTATTTTTTCACCCTGTAATTACCATACCCAATAACTCAATTTTATTCAATTGGTATTCATAATAATTCAGGAAACGGATAACCATTTAGAGGTGTTTTGTTATAATCTATGTATTTTTAATTATTTCAAACATCATTTCATAAAGTTATCCGTTTATTCATATACTTAATTATATAGAATCTGTTTTAAACTTTAAAGAGGCGCAAGGGAACTTTTCATCGCAAGTTTCGACACAATTTATATTTTTATACAAAAATAAAAAACTTGACTTTTTATTCATGAAGTATAATATAGAAGAGACGGTGTTTTTATTCCAAGTTGCGCATCGTCACTTAAACTTAATTCTTCAACGAAAGGATACACATTATGAAAAAAATCGTTATGACCGGTGGAGGTACAGCAGGTCATGTAACTCCAAATATTGCATTAATGCCTTCCCTTAAGGAAGCTGGTTACGAAATTGACTATATAGGTTCTTACAATGGAATGGAGAAGGGGCTTATCGAAGCACAGGGAATCAGATATCATGGAATCGCTTCTGGTAAACTTCGCAGATATTTCGATTGGAAGAATTTCTCTGATCCATTCAGAGTATTAAAGGGCTATGGTCAGGCAATTCGACTTATGAAGAAATTAAAACCTGATGTTGTTTTTTCCAAGGGTGGATTCGTTTCAGTTCCTGTTGTTCTTGCAGCTAAGCACTGTCACATTCCTGCAATCATTCATGAGTCTGACATCACACCGGGACTTGCAAATAAAATTGCCATTCGTGGCGCTAAGAAGGTTTGCTGTAACTTTCCTGAAACACTTAAATACCTGCCTGAAGATAAGGCTGTTCTTACAGGTTCACCTATTCGTCAGGAATTATTCGGTGGTTCTGCCGAAAAAGCCATGGAATTATGTAACTTTCCAGACCACAATAAGCCTGTAATTCTTATTATCGGTGGAAGCCTTGGTTCTAAAATCGTAAACGAATCAGTAAGAAAAATTCTTCCTGAATTACTTGAGAAATTCTATGTAATTCACCTTTGCGGTAAGGGAAATCTTGACAATAAATTAACAGGACTTATTGGATATGCACAGTTTGAATATGCAAGTTCAGAGCTTACAGATATGTTTGCCCTTGCTGATATGGCAATTTCAAGAGCCGGCGCTAACTCAATCTGTGAATTATTAGCTTTACATAAGCCTAATATTTTAATTCCACTTTCTGCAGCTGCCAGTCGTGGAGATCAGGTGCTTAACGCCAAATCATTTAAACGTCAGGGATTTTCTTATGTTATTGAAGAAGAACAGCTTGATGATAAGGTCTTATTAGACGCTGTTAACGAAGTGTATGATAACAAAGATAAATATATTAATGCCATGTCTGAAAGCGGACAGATGGACTCAATTGGTACAATTATTAACCTGATTAATAAAGAGGCTTCTTTATCATAAATATTAGAAAACATAAATCATAAATACTAGAAAGCGTAATTAATTATAAGTACAAAAAAGTTGGGATGTAAAATCAATACACCCCAGCTTTTTTATATCTTAATTTGATAATAAATTATTTCTCACACTACATCTTCATGGCTTCGCAGATTTCCTTCATCTCATCATCTGAGAATGAATTCTGTTTCCATGTCACAATGTCCTTATTATTCTCAGCGCTATCGTATCTTGGAATAAGGTGCATATGATAATGGAATACAGTCTGACCTGCCGCCTCACCGTTATTCTGCACGATGTTGTATCCGTCGCATTTTAATACGTCTTTTTCCTTCTCAATAATCTTCTTACCTAATTTAATTGCCTTAGCAAGTGTATCCTCGTCAATCTCGCAGATATTTGCATAGTGCTGTTTAGGAAGAATAAGAGCATGTCCCTTAGATGCAGGGCTTGCATCAAGGATTACCTTAAAATCCTCATCCTCATAAATCCAGTTTGTTGGAATATCTCCATTTGCTAACTTACAAAAAATACAATTATCGTCTTTCATCTTTACTCCTTTCAGCCTCATCATCCCATAAAATGACTTCATAGTTTTTATCTTTTTTAATCTATTTTAAACTGTTTAAAACTATTTAAAATGGAAACAACTGGTCTAACATTCGTAATGTCTTAAAATTACCCTTTGCCGTCATCTCTCCTGTCATAAATGCCCTCTGGAAAGACATTCTTCCATCAACAATCTCCTGCATAACATTAACATCAAGTTTGGCAACAACATCAATCTGATCCTCTTTGCCATAATGTATATCTATATTGTCTCTGTCTACACCTATAAATAACGGCTTCTTGACTCCATCTATGATTATCAGATAATTTGCAACAAAATCCTCAGTTCCAATAAAATGTGCCTCTAATTCCTTGACAAACCTGTTATCCTCGGATTCATTCTGCTGTCCCAACATATCTTTGAACATACTTGCAAGTTCTTCTATGTCTTCTTTTTGCTTCTTCACATATGAATCATCCGATACATACTTCGAAAGCTGCTCGCTTTCCTGTGGTGTAAGATTAAGCTGCTGTGTTCTAAGCACACTTTGCTTTACAGCCTGATTACTTGTAGGAAGGCTTCGTATCTTCTGAGATATTGTTCTGTAAAGGTTCTCTGCCTTCTTCTCAATAATCACATTATATTCTTCGTTCTCTCGAAATTCCGCAAGATTCTCCACATAGCCGCACAATCCTGAACATGGAAGTCCACCTAATATCTCCCATGCATTTGCCATGGTAAGCTCACCTTCACGCTCACCATATGTAGTTGACAAAACTATTGGCTGCATGTATGTTGTACTGATTTTTTCTTTGTCACCGTACAACCAGCATGCATCGAGAAACTGCTGCATATATCCGCCAATTCCAAGCCACTCCACCGTTGTGGCAAGAATAATTCCATCAGCATCCTTAATTGTTCCGGGAAGAGTTGCAATCTCATTCTTATGTTCATAAATATTATATCGTTCAACCTTAACTCTTAATTCTCTTAGCACATCTTCCATTTTACCAAGAACATATAAAGTCGGATCATCCAATAAACCCCTTCCACCATAATATACATTAATCTTCATAACCTTCTCCCCTCCCTTTTCTTTATGTCATAATTTAAGTATATAAATTTTGCCCTGTAAAATCAAGCTAATTATTGATTACCTTTACCTTTAAATACCAAATTGACTAACCACATAATAATACACAATACAAATCCACTGATAAGTCCTCCCAGGTGGTCCCAATTATCGACATTTCCCTCTGTTATTCCATAATAGAATATAAGAATAATCATAAAAATAAGACCTTTACCGGTTAATTTCTCATAATGCCCTTTATTGACAATCACTATCCAAAGAAGTCCCCCGATAATTCCAAAAATCGCACCTGATGCCCCGGCGCTTACGGCATATTCTCCCGTCTTAACCATCATATGAAACGAAAGCCAGCTTGCCCCAATTCCTGATAAAATATATAAAATCAAATATTTCACATGCCCGATTGCCTCTTCAAGTATGTATCCTGAACATGCCAGAATAAACATATTGTTCATTATATGCTCCATTCCAAAATGCATAAACATGGAAGTGAAAAATCTCCAGTACTCGTTATTCTCGATAACCGCCTCTGGAAACATTGCACCATGATTTAACATATAACCTGCATCCTGTGTATCACCTTTTATTTCCAAATAAATAAATGCAACTATATTTACAATAACAAGAATTGCCGTCATATATGGTCTGCTTTCATTATTGTATGCCCTTAGCTGCTCGTCATCAAAATTATAATTGTCCAATACTCATATACACCTTTCTAGTATTTTTAAGACAATTATACCATTATTCTTTGATACTTCAACTTAAATCCCCTGTGTTTTCCCTGTTTATAAAAGATTTATACTTTAAACAAAACGATATTTCACATCAGCAAACTTTATAATATCATTACGCTTTAATTTTTTCTTGTCTTTATATGATAGTATTTCCCCATTAATAAAGGTTCCGTTGGTGGAATTTAAATCCTCAATATAATATTCACTTCCGTTTTGCTCAATTCTTGCATGCAAATGGCTCACCGTCTCTTTACATATCTTAGCATCTGCCTTTTTACTTTGTCCAATTTCCATAACTAACTGTTTCAGCTCAATATTTTCCATTGACTCAGTTCCTTCATATAATAATATCCCCTGAGGTTTATCAATATAATCGCTAAGACACACCGTTGGATGATATTCCAGCTCTTTTTCTCTTTCAATTTCCATATCCGGACTAACATAAAAAGAATCATTTGAATTTTTTATTTCCATTGGAATACCTTTTTTCAAATCTGCCTGATTTTTTGCCTTAGGTTTGAATATGGTTTCAGGTGTTGCAGTCAGAATTTTTTTCACTTTATCAACAATTCCATCCTTTGATTTGCTTTTTTGAGTTTTAACCTGCGTCGGCTGACTTTTCATTTTTGATTTCTTTTGTGATTTTTGAACTTTTGGAGATTTTTTCTCTTTAATAAGACTTGTTTTTTTCTCAACATGGTATCCTGTAATTTCTTCCGCTACCATGGATTTTTGTGGCATAAAGTTCTCTTCTTTGTATTCATATATGTTGTCCTCACCGCTGCTATACACACATACACCGTTATTCTCCTGAATAATAACCGGTTTTGCCCCTGTATCAGCCTTTTTGTCCTTATATTTCAGAATACTTTCCTTGATATCAAATAAAGTATATGCATCATCCATACTTTTATTGTAAATTTCATAGGCTGATTCCACCGCCATATTGTCGCTATGGTCAATTTTTGTGATAACAAATTCCATCAAATCCCTGAATTCTTCATCTATTTTCCGCTCATTCCCCGGATAAGCAGTAAAAATAACTTCATTATTACTATTAGAAATAAATATGAATTTAGGATTAAGCACGATGCAATTCTCATCCACAAGATTCCTTTCAAGGATCTCAATTTCATTACATATACTTATAATCATTCTTCTCACAAAATCTATCTTCAAATCCAAAGCATTACAATATGATTCAAGGGATTGTTTTCCAGAAATGTTATACCAGTACTGACCTTTTCCATCCACAAAGCACTTTTCCACAGGTAAAAGTCCAGGGAGCTTTCTTTTCAACAATATCTTCTCATCAAACTGTGCATTATCCTTTGCAATAACCTTCATTGTGCTTCCCGTAAGGGTTCTATCATATATTATTTCTTCGTTAATCATAACTTTTTCCTTTCCTTAATTACCTGTAATACTAATATTCTATTTAATAGCTTCTTTTTTGTCGGTGTCTTTGCCACCAGATTCCTTGTTACCTGAAGTTCCACTTTCGTCAACAGAATTAGAAAGAGTCCTTATTGTATAGAAATCATCCACCACCCACATTCCATCAAGGGCTTTCTCCTCAGCCTCGCCCCCTATCTCCTTATAACATTCAATCCCCGTCTTCATCCCCATCGCAATAAATATCATAAAAAGCGGAATTATGATTGCCGCTTCCACTGTAAAACTTCCTCTCCTTGCATGGTCTTCTAAGCGGAAAAAAGTACTATTTTTCATATAATGCACCTCACTACAACAAATCCTATATATAAAAATGGGATAAATGGCAGCTCATACTTCCTGCCCTTCTTCAAAACAGTTACACACACCAGCGCCACAATTCCTGCCAGCGTAACTGCCACCATAATTACAGACAATATCTCGTTTGCTTTCATATATAGTCCCAATGATAAAATCATAAGGGCATCCCCTAATCCCACACTTCCTTTACTAACAAAACTAAGTAGTATTGTTAGTACTCCTGGAATAAGGCAGTAAAGGGTGTCAAAGGAAACCAGTGTTTTATCGTATATTCTGAATAAAACACCTCCTGCGAATAATATCCCGATTATCCCTAAGGATATCTTTCTTTTTTTCACGTCAGATACACTGTTAACCGTAAGGGCAAATATTATTATTGCCAATTTAATAATCTCAAACATCATTTTTCTCCTTTTCCACCTATTTACCGCACTTACTACATGCGCCTTTACCGCCAACTTCTGACAGTCGTACCATTTTTACTGTTCGCTTTAATCCATGACAGCTTAAGGATGAATGGTAGTTCGTTCCATAGTCTGTAATATAAACTGTGGCATGTCCTGAAATTTTTTCCGCTACACAGGAACATGGGTAGTATTTCGCTCCACCTAGATTTCTTTTTTCACCTATTGTTGCATAATCCTGTGCGTGTATTGTAAGGTCGAGGTACCTGCAACTTGCAGTTGTATGGTACACAGTTCCCGTTTCCGTCACATAAACGTAAGGATCATCGCTGTTGGCATTAATATCTTTTCCTACCCACTTCCTGCTACAGCTTGTCTGGCTTATATTAATTCCCTGCACACCGAAGAAACCTATCGGAAGTTTCAGGGTGTATTTTGCCTTAAGTTCCACAAATTCACCTTCAAAATCAGAGGACAATAATGAGATTCCTGACACTCCTCCCCTGACAAATTTCTGGGTTACGGGGCTATTTCCCATTTCTTTCCGAAACAAAACCTCTGAAGTGGCAAGATTTGCACCATCGTTTTCTACGGCGCAAGCCTCCACCGCTGTCATTCTGCTTGCATATGTAAGTGCCTCCTGCACCTTTGTCTCCACCTGCATTACACGAAAAAAGAATAATAAGCTCACCATAAATCCCATGAAAAGCGGAATTATAACTGCTGCCTCTACTGTATATGAACCTTTCCGGCAGATATCTAAGGGTACACCTTTGCACCTAAGTAAGTTATGTGTATTAACATTTTTCGTTAATCTTTTTTGAATGTTATTGAATAAATTGCTTGCACACTTTGGGAGAAATCTACTTTCCTTTTCTATTTTTTTATTTTTGTACGGAATACTTAGGTTTTTTTCTGGGATTAAATTACAAAGATGCACCCTTACACACCTGCCTTTCTTCTTTTTTGGTAAACAAGCCTCATAAATTTGAAAAATACCATTTATAAGGCCTGTTATTTAATTTTTATTCCGGGGGTTTAGTTATATATGAATAACTTGACGCTCTTTTGATATGATTTGCTTCTCTTCCATGCTCCACCATGGAAACGAAATTTAAAAATAAATAGTGATACTGATAATCTGAATTGATTGTTATACTGCATGCGCAGTTATCCATTTTAAAATTCTCATACCCTTTTGTATTTCTAATGGTTGCTTCCTGAAGATCCATTGCTCTGTATGCGGATTTTTCAATGGATTCCAATAATATTAAAGTTCCAAGATAATTCTTATAATCCATGCCTGTTTCGCAGGATTTTGCTTTAGCAGTTCCCGACAAAATACTAGAAATAGCCTTCAAATCCGAGGTCCATGTCAATTGCGTTTTCATAAGGGGAATTTTATCACCACTTAATAATGCCCTTACGTCAAGTATACTCTCGCAATACGCCCAGGATGCTATAAGACCTGTCTTAACTGCTTCTATTACAACAGGGTTAACCGATGCGCCGGCTATGGTGGTTGCGAGTGCCGAAGCCTCCGCCACCTTCTTGGCATCAGTATATATATACGCCATATTGGCAGCTTCCCTTATTGCCAGAAGTCTTGTAACCGTATCCTTTAAATTATCACTGTCCTTTGTCTTACCGCATAAGATATATTCCAATTCATATTTAAGAAGATGATTTGAATTCTTTTCTGAATAACATGACATATACTTACTTAAATATTGCTGATACAAAACCTTATTATACACTTCCGTTTCCGGTGTTTTTGGGTTTAATCCCTTGTTCAATGTCCTCTTTGACACCCTGTTTTTGTCACTTAAAGTGTTTTCAGACACCTTAGCACCCTTCGGAAGCACCAAAGAAAGCACTCCTTTTGCCTGACTTTCCTTGACAGAATCAAATGTATCATCATTATTTAAATTTTCCTGAGATATTTTTTTATCCTCAGTTTTTTCAGTACTTGTGGAAGAAGTTTCATCAGAATTAATTTTTTTAGAAGTTTTATTAAAATTAATTTTGCTATTTACTGTCCGACTTTTCGGGCTTTCTCCATCAGTTTTTGCGTTCTCAAGTGCCTTTTTTGCATCATCTATCTTTGAATCACTGTATTTATTTTCCCGATTGATTTTGTCCGCCTCAAGATAATTATCATACAGTTCGTCCACCACCTGCATGGGCAGAGTTTCCTTCATATAGGATGCTACAAGACTTTCGTATACTTTGCCGTTACAGTCTGTTATAAGTGTGTATTCGCTGTAATCGGTTTCCGCCAAATCAAGCCTTAAAAGATTCGTATACTTTTTCAAAGCAGTACCGCCTTCATACGCATTATTTCTGGCACTTATCTCTTCCAGTAAAGAAGTAGTTTCCTCCAAATCCAGTTTTCCATCTGCATTTCCCATATCAAAGGTCAGTATATTATAATTATCCACCAAAGGATTACAGTACTTAGACATAACCGATTCAATCTGTGAATCACTTTGCATTGTAGCAATTTTTCCAAGCTCCTTTATCCTTGCTCCTTCCAGAAGGGTGAACATAAACTGTGCCACCAGCATAAGCATAAGTGCTGCAAAAACGGTAACACTCGCCTTACACTCCTTTTTCATATCTTTTAAACGGCTGAAGCCTGATCTGATATCTTCTTTAAAATATCATTTACAATTGTTTTTATCTGATCCTTGAAAAGCATAACCAGCATGATTAAAACCACAATAATAAGTACAAGTTCAACAACTCCTGATGCTTCCTCATCTTTCAAAAATTTTCTAAATCCTAACATAATTTTATTCTCCTTTTCGTTATTTAAACCTTTTTGCATTAATTTTATATCCTGTAATAATATGACTACAAATTTAGGCTAAATGCCGCCGGAACCATGATAACTGCCATAACAATGGCAAGCATTATCATCATTGGCATCAACATTTTAGTGCTTGCCTCTTCTCCAAGTTTTTTCGCATAGGCTTTTCTTTGTTCGAATGCCTCACAGGCTTCCTTCTCTAAAGTTTCACACACTCCGTTGCTTCCCTTTTGAATACTTTGAACAAGTATTCTTGCGAATCTGTGATATTCACTTAATCTGGTTCTCTCACCAAATCTTTGGTATGCCACTCTCTCGCTTTCACCATCTGCAATTTCATAACTTGTGATAAGCATTTCCTCATATGCAGGTCTTATCCTTCTGCCTTCTTCTTCCTTATTTTTCAGATAACGGTTTGCAATTGTATCCCACGCCTGCTTGATGGACATTCCTGCACCCATGAGAATGGAAATCTTACTTACTATATCCGAATAATCAAGTTTCAGGCTTTCCTGCCTTTTCTTAAATTCTTCTTTAGCCTGTTCTAATTTCATGAGCTTTAAAAGGATTATAATCACCACTTCAAATATGAAAATCTTAATTACAAGATGCCTTTTTGGTTCTTCCCAGCTTAACTTCCTACCATCCACTTCATCCGGCAATTTAAGCACTGATTCATTAACCGCCTCCTGCTGATTTTCTATTTTCTCATTGATATCCTTAATTAACTGCTCCTGTTCTCCCAGCTTTCTTTGGAAAACATTAATTGTAAAAACATATTTTTCAGTAAACCCGTTACAGGTTAAATCAACAGACACCTCAACACATCCGCCTTCCTTAGGAACGCTGTCTTCGTCTATGTTTCCTTGGGAATCGATATTTATCTCACCGCCCGAAAACATCCACTCTGCACTTACTTTGCCATTTGCGTAGCTTTCCTTCACATGAAGATTCTTTGTCACCTTGTCAATGTTTTCCCCATCTGCACAGATTGTTTCATCTATTTCCTTTTTCGCCTTGTCAAAATACTCCTTAGCTTCATTTTCTCCAATATGTATCTCTTCAAGGTTTAGGTCATATTCATAATCTTCTTCCAATCCCGTTGCATTTAAAATTAATTCTACGCTTTTATCCCCTTCACCGTTTTCCTGTCTTTCCAGGGTATTATCACTTTTAAGGGTTTTATCTGACTGTTCCATGTACCAGCCACAAAAAAGCAGCAATACACATATTAAACCTATCTTAAATATATCTTTTTTATCCATATTACACCTGAATTTCCAAAACTTTTTCCGACAATACCATGGCAAAACCATACAGTATAAGACATACTGTCATGAAGAAAACTCCAAACAAATTGCCATACAATACCGACAGATAATCCATGGATGTAAGTTTAAGGTATGCCAGAATACCAAGGGGGATTACGTTCATAACCTTCTGCTCTAACTTCTTAGAAGCAATTAAAACTTCAATTTCACGCCTTGTTTCATATTTTTCACACATTCGGTTGGTGGTGGAATCAATAATGTGAACAAAATCTCCGCCACTTCTTTTGGCAAATGAGAAAATCTCTGCAAAACTTTCTATATCCTCCACTCCGCTTCTGTATGCAAAATCATTCATGCGAAGCTCAAGGGGAACATTCATCTCCACGCATCTGTTCATTTCCTCCAGCTCCATATACATATAATTGTCTTCTCCATAAAGCAGTCCGATTTCGTTTTGAGCCTCTTTCCATGCATTTTCCACTGAGTAACCAGCCAGAAGTGCCGTACTTATCGCCCTTAGTCCATCAAGAAACTGTTGGGAAAGTTTCTCTTTTCTTGTTGCTATGACATTGTTTCTTATGCTTTTTCGTAAAAAAATCATAATCGCCGGAAATACCACCATTCCCCATAAGGAATCATAGAACAAAAATGACACCATTCCGCTAATTGCAAGGGATGCAGCAAGACATTTTAAGTTGTCAAGTACAGTTAACTGATATTCGTTATAATTCATCCTTAAGCTCACCTCCAAGTCCTGCTGCCAGTAATTTTTCCCTGTGGATTAGCCTGCCTACTTTTTTTAATTCTCCATTTACTTTATCCATTGTCACATCACTTTGATTTTCCACGAATTTGTAAATCGGATTAATTTTTATTTCTCCATTTTCGACACCGTCTAATTCCACAATTTCCAAAACCTTACGGCTTTTATCCCTTAATCTTCCAAGCTGAACAATAATGTCAATCCCGGAGGCAATCTGCTGTCTTATGGCACTTAATGGCAAATCTTTACCCATGATTACCATTGTTTCAAGGCGGGATAATATATCACGACTTGAATTTGCATGTCCTGTGGATAAACTTCCATCGTGACCGGTGTTCATGGCTGATAACATATCAAGCGCCTCCTCACCACGACATTCACCTACAATTATTCTGTCAGGTCGCATACGAAGTGCGCTGCGAATTAAATCACGAATTGTTATCGCCTTTACTCCCTCCATATTAGAGTTTCTCGTTTCAAGACGTACAAGATTTTTTGCATCAAGCAACTGCAGCTCTGCTGAATCTTCAATTGTAATTATTCTTTCATCATCTGGAATATACTGGGATAATGCATTAAGAAATGTTGTTTTTCCGGAACCTGTTCCTCCGGAAATAAATATACTGTATTTTGCCTTAACTAAGGTCTTAAGATATTCCGAAGCCTCCCTTGGCAAAGAATTGATGCTTATTAATTTTTCCATATCCATTGGCTTTTCCGGGAATTTTCGGATAGATATTGCTGAACCGTCAATGGAAATCGGTGATAACACAATGTTAACTCGTGAACCGTCTTCTAATCTTGTATCTACTATCGGTGAGGACTGATTTACCACTCGGTTGTGTTTTCCTACAATCTGCTGAATAACATCCTGCATCTTGTCCTCCGATGTAAAACCACCATTATATTTATGAATTCTACCTGCTTTTTCATAGAAAATGTTCTTTGGCCCGTTAACCATTATCTCTGTTACTTCCCTGTCATCAACAAGCTCCTGCAAAACATCTAATTTTCTAAGAGAATTAAATATATTTTTTTCAAGCCACACTCTGTCTTTTAATGATATGCCTGTTTTTTTCGTTTCCTTTGCGACAATGCTGCTTATAAGTTCCTTTATCTCATTGTCCGGAATCTCTCTTGAAAGGTCAATCTCATTTAAGACCATCTGCCTTATTTTCGCAATCAACTCATCCAATTTGTGCCACCCCCGAAGAAATATTTCGAATCATATCTCCTAATTCGTTCCATCTCCACTGCTCTATAAGTCTTTCGCATGAAGTAATTGGAGATATCACCTTTGGAAGATTGACACAACTTATCCTCTCCGTCATCATTCCAAGTCCCTTTTCATTTATTTCCTGGAAAAATTCACCGTCACGCCACTTGCATAATGGTTCGTTTTTCTGTAAAAAATAAATCTCATTTGAATTAGCAAGTACCTGAAAAAATCCCTGAAATCTCATTCCAAGATTAATTATAATCCTGTCATATTCCAGTTCCTTTGATAAAATATCCACCAAAGTCTTACAGGTATCAGGACTTATCTCACCTAAGTTTTCCGAATTCTTAAGTGGAAATATAAAATCCACATTATCCATATGCCCAATGCAGGAACGTATCCTGTTATATGAAAATGTTTTTCCCTCCGCCATTACCAAAAGCTCCTCTAAGTCCATGTTATCTTCAGTTTCATTACAGTTTTCACTTCTGATAACCTGTCTTAAACCGCTATTTTCCATCAAGTCAAGAATGAGAACCTTCTGATGTTCTCCAAGAATCGAAGCCAGCGTAACTACAAATGGAATCTGATATTTTGTTTCCGTCAGTGAATAAACTGATGTTATCTTCGTATTATCTCCACTGCCAAAATTTTCGCTTAATTCTTTGACTTCTTCATCAATTCTTAACAGACATTCATCAACAATTTTCGTGATTTCCTGATACTTATCCACAAGATATACACTTTTTTTGTGGATATCCACCAATTTTTCACTTTCTTTGTCGTAAAGATAAATAACAGGACATTTAATATTTTCGCTGACGTTTTCAAGTTCATCAATATAGTCTGCCATAATTATTAAATCTGCCGTTGTTATTTCTTTTGCCACAATCTGGTCGCACCCTGAATATATGTGCAGCTCCAGTCTGTCCTGATAATGCTTCATAAGGGATTTGGTAAATCTGCTTTCATATTCTTTCTCACCAAAACAAATTCCCACACGTTTTTTTTGCATATTTCACCTCTCTTTAGAATTGCCACACTCCCAGATACTGCACAGCAATAAGCCCTAGTAAAATTGGCAGTGAAAAATGTATAAGACTCGTTTTTGTTTTATAAGGATACGCCATTATCTGCCCGCTTAGCAAGGAAACAACGTAGCTTTTACCTAAAATTAAGCGTTCCTTTAAATTTTTGTCAAATAGCATTTTCACAAGAGATAATACTGCACCAATAAAAAATGCCCATACTATACAGCCTGTAAGTTCTTTGAAACTGATAAATCCACCTATTACGGAAAATAATTTGATATCACCTGCGCCTATTGCATGCACAAGGTAAAAAAGATATAAAATGATAACCGGAAATGCGATGTTTGGAAGAGCCCAAACGAGATTTTGTAGTCCGCCTGTCATGAATCTAAATATAAGGCTAAGACCAAGTCCTGTAAGAATCAGCCGGTTACTGACCTTTAGACTTTTGAAATCCTGAATTACTGCAATTATTAAAATCACATATAATACCAAGTTTGATGTCATCAAGGTAACATCCATTTTTGCATCACTCCTTTGCGTGTCGTATCTTAACACGCCACTTTTTTCATGTCCACCCTTTTTTCCAAAAAAAATATTTTTTGTATAAAATACACAAAAACCGACGAAAGTAACTTCATGCTACCTCCGCCGGTTCCCATATTTTAAAGATTTACACCTGATAATAACTTTTTTTCCTAAGTGCGCATAGTAGAAACCCCTACGGCTTGGGGCAATAATCCCCTTCCACTTTCTTCACACAGCTTAGCAGAAACTTGTAACGCATCTGCATGGCTTTTGCCTGATATATATAATAATCAATCAAATCAGGATCCACTACATTTTCCAAATTAAGATATGCTGTATTCAAATCTTCTGTAGTATCTTTTAAATTTTTAAGTAAAATCTCAAAACCATTATCCACCGGTGTGTCCTTGAATAATTTCATATTTCCTGCGTCCTTTCGAATCCTATTGGTTTATATTTAAAGTATAGACAAAACATGGAAATAATATACTCACAAATTCACCAGTTTTTTACTTTTAAGATTCAGCTTAAGATTTTATGCCCAAAATCCCCTGTTGGTGTCATTAAGACAGTTTTCCGTCAAATCATTTCTGCCGTATGTCATTCCTGCCACAACTTTGTGGGCATTGCACATAAGTGGCGCAGACTTATCCTCTTTTGCCGCCTCCTTAAATCCGTCATACAGCTTCTCCATAATGTGATTTGCGCTGTCAACTCTGTCTAACTTGTTCTCATAAAGAGCCTTCGACAGCTCCATCTTGCAATATACATATAATTCCTTTAGGGATTTTGCAAGGGGATATTTAAAATCCAAAGAATACATAAGCTCGTCAAGGGTATTCTGGGCTTTTTTGATGGAATTTTTGAATTCCTCATGCTCTTTTCCCTCATAAAATTCCTTCGCTTCCTTGGTGTACGCAAAATATATGTCATATATTATTACTATCATCTCGCCTTTATTGCACTGGCTCAACCGTCTTGTAAAATCCTGTTTTAATTCATTATCCATTTTTCACCCTCTTTACTGTAGCAAAGAAAGAACCTGCTGTGGAAGATCATTTGCCTGTGTCAAAACTGATATTCCTGCCTGATTTAATATGTTCTGGTTTGCATATGTAACCATCTCCTCTGCCATGTCCGTATCAAGCAATCTTGAATAAGCAGCTGTGAGATTTTCCTGAGTTTCTGATAAACTGTCCACCGCATAATCCAGACGATTCTGGTAAGCACCAATCCTTGAACGTATACTTGACAATTTCTCGATTGCATCGTCACAAATTGTAATAGATTTTGACGCCTCATCAGAAGTTAAGACGCTGACCTGATCAATATAAAGGCTCTCTGAAGATACCTCAGGAATCCTTACATCCATTGTCTGATACTGATTTGCACCAATCTGCATGGTCATAGTTCCAATGTCAGTTACATCCAGCGAGATATCAATAGGTGCATTAGTTGTAACCTGCTCAGAATTAATATAAAAATCAATGCTGAATCCGTTATTATCCTTGATAACAACACGATTTCCATCTGCTGAATATGTGGCATTCTGTGAAAACAAAGAATCACTACAGTTCAAATCTCCAGTACCTGAAGTACTATTACTTGTAAGAATAGTAATTTTTGCATTCATTCCCGATGTAGTCATGCTATATTCACCGGTCACAGCATCCTGCTTGTATGACGATTTCACAGGGTTTCCTTTCTGATCTAAAATTGCCTTAGTAGTTAAACCTGTTCCGCTTTCCTTCAATTCAAAGCCATTAGATGCAATATTTCCTATTCCGCTTGTCATTTTGATTTCAAGGCTTGCAGAAGAACCATAGCTTTTTGATGCTATTGTAATTTCTCCTGCATTATTATACATATCCACATTGGCTTTTTCCGCAGTTTCCCTAAGACTCTCCATAAATTCAGCCTTGGTTGTATTTCCATCAAACTCGAAATATGCATCATTTATTGTTATACATTCCTTGCCTGTTATTCCGATACCGCTTAATGTATCTGAATCATTTGTTATGTTGGTAATGCTACTGATGTCAAATCCGTTTACTGCCTTTGTTGCCGTAGCATCAACAGTAAAATCATATTCACCTGCATCCACTGTGTCAGAGGTTAAAATTCTTGTAATATCCTCTGTGTATAATAAAGCTGGAGTTTTATTGCCTTTATATACTTCCGAATAAACCCTTGTATCAGACGAGCCGTCTAACAACACTTTATTGTTGTATTCTGTATCTGTTGATACTCTGTTGACTTCGTCCTTAAGCTGGTCAATTTCTTCCTGAATTGAATATTTATCTTCATAACAATAAGTATCACTTGCAGCCTGCACTGATAATTCCCTGATTCGCTGCAAAATGCTTGATACTTCATTCAATGCTCCATCTGCAATCTGGAGCACAGACACTCCGTCATTTGCATTGTTTTCTGCCTGATCCAAAGCATCTATTTGTTCTTTCATTCTGTTGGATATCGCCATTCCTGCAGGATTATCCCCAGGTCTGTTTATTTTTAATCCGCTTGACAATCTTTCCATAGATGCCTGCAATCTGTTTTCTGTTCTTCTTAATTGATTATTGGCTGTTACAGCCGACATATTTAGGTTAATTTTCATATTCTGATCCTTTCCCCACACAATTACTTCACAATTCATATATCGACTGCACTAATCTATTCTTTTAGCCTTTCCCACAAAAAAACTGCCATGATTATCTCATGACAGTTTCGATATAATTCGAATTATTATATTAGTATTTAATTACTGAGCGTCTTTTGCTAAAAAGTCATTAATCTCATTAACAAGAGTATCTGGATCAATTCCATGAACCATAGCAGCCTCTGCGATTGTCTCCATCTGTGATGAAGGACATCCTAAACAGTGCATTCCAATATTAAGTAATAATGGTGCTACGTTCTCGTCAATCTGTAATAATTCTCCAATCATTGTCTCCTTAGTAACTGAAGCCATCTTATTATTCCTCCTTGTATCCTTAAAAACTTATATTTTAAAATAAGTCATGCTTATTATAAGCTGCACAATCTTTGCTAATTATAAACTTTTTTATAAACCTTTGCAAATAGTTTATTCTTATAACCAGCCACCATATTGCCTTAAATTATAAATCAGCAAGTACCTGAATTGCATCGCTAACTATAATTGCATCATTATGCTCGTTAAGATATGCACCTACGGATTTTGTATAATTCTTCTGCTTTGCATATTCTGAAGCCATATTGCAGACCTTGTTAAATTCTGCCGGTGTATGCTCGCTTTTGTGGATGAGAAGATAATATTTGTTATTTCTATCGTCCTTATACAAATCATTCTCACCACTGTAACAGCCATTAAGCACTCTTGATAATCTCTCCACCGTATCAAAATCATTAAATTCAAACATCTTGGTAAGATCGCCAAATACCGCTGCCTCATTCTCCTGCTGCTGCTCAGTCTTCTCATCAGCAGATATCTTATCAGCTTCATTATCTGCTTCTTCTTCGAGTATTGAATCTAATTTATTCTCCTGACTGTCCAAAGGTTCTTTCTTACTTTCTTCGTCCTTCTTCTTAAGTTCGTTGAAAATCTGTAAAATCTCCTCTGCTCCCTGTGCCAGTGCATCCTCATCTAAATCCATGCTCTCGTTGTCTGCAAATTCATCCTCCGGCTCTGAAAATTTAGAAAATCTTGTATCTAATTCATCAGGATATTCCACTTTGGTTATCAGAAGTATTATAGATTCTGATGGAAGCGGAATCGCCTCAACCATTAAAGGAATATCGTTAACCTCAAATCCAAATTCATAATTAGCCTGCTGTATCATATCCTTGAACAAACTTTTAGCTTTGTCTGAACCATATGCAAGTTCACTTAATTTTATATTTCTATCCGCTAAATCTTCCTTCGTTAATGTACAACGAATCTGATTGTCATTTACTTTTTCTATCTTCATTCAATCACATCCTAACTATAAAAAGTATTGTAAATTGTAAATCCATTATAATAAAACACATCCGCCTTGTAAAGCATGATAACTATTAAAACTTAATAAATTAATTTCATTTTATGCTTCAATAAAATTTTTTTGAAAAAAATGCTTGCTTTTTTTATTCACACATGCTATAAAATAATACGCGAGGCATGCGATTGATAACTAAGCGTATGAACAATTTAAACAATTTAAACAATTATCCAATTCTGTTTGACAAATATCAGGTAATCAGGGAATTAGGAAGCGGTAGCTTTAGCCCTGTTTTATTAGTCAGACACATTTCTATGGAGCTTGAACGAGCCTGCAAGGTTATTCCTAAGACACAGGTTGGTTCTGTTTCAGACATTTCTGAAGTAAAACTTCTCAAATCAATTAATCATCCCGGAATTCCAAGAATATATGACATTGAAGAAGATGATAAGAATTTCTATCTGATAGAAGAATATGTTCAAGGGGAATCGATTGATGAATTTTTACTTCACAATCCTATTATTTCCAACAGACAGTTTCATAATTTTTGTATGCAGTTATGTGATATCTTTAATTATCTTCACAGTTTTTCTCCTGCGCCAATCCTGTATAAGGATTTAAAGCCGGAGCATATTATATTATGTGGATTTCAGTTAAAATTAATCGACTTTGGCATATCTTCTTATGTTACCAGCTCAGGAAATAATTTCAACAAAATGGGAAATATTGATTTTTCTGCCCCTGAAAGTTTCACTGATGATAATATAACACTTCAGGCAGATATATATAGTATCGGAAAAATCATAGAACTTCTTTCTACTCATCTTGAACAAAAAATTCCCAGAAAATTAATTGAGATAATACAAAAATCAACCGCAAGTGATACATCTTCCCGTTACGAAACGGTGGGGGAATTATCATCTGCTCTCAAAAAAATTTTTGAAAAGGATAATCAACCGAAGCTTCGTAAATCTATTGCAGTTGTTGGTGCAAACAGTGGATGTGGAGCGACACATTTTGCAATCTCACTTGTGTCTGCACTTAATTCCATGGGATATTCATCTATTTATTTTGAGAAAAATTCTTCAAATACTCTTCAAAATGCAGCTAAATTTGAAAAATCCCTTGTAGAACAAAACGGGTTTTATACCTGTAAAAGTTTCTGTGGACTTCCAAACTACGGTCCCGGCATAAAAACATATATTCCAAAGAGCGATATCAACGTCTATGACCTTGGAGCAGATGATGACAACATCCTCTCCTTTTTGAATTCTGATACTAATATGGAAATAGAACAATTTATTCTGGTATGTAATGGCTCTTTATGGCACTATATGGATGCCATCAGAAAACTTAAAATTCTACAGGATGCAGGTGTCAGCATTGTTATAGTCAGCAATTTGTGTGATAAAGCACATTCCATTGCTTTGGCACGACAACTTAATGAGGCTGTGTATTATTTTCCTTTCGACAATAATCCATTTAAATTAAATAGCGGTAAAGAGAAATTCTATACACAGCTTTTTTCTAAGAAAGGGTGGTTCAAATCATATTCAGGAAAAAGAAATCTAAAATTCAAATTCCCCAAATTACAGTAGGTGTTTGTGGTTATTCAAGAAATTCAGGGGTTACTAATTTTTGCCTTTGTCTTGCAAACTATTTCGCAAATAAGTGCCTTTTGCCTACGGCTTATATCGAGGCAAATCCCACAAGGGAAATTAGCATGCTTAATTACGGTCAAAAACAAAATTTCAGTTACATGGGTATTGATTTTTACCCGGAGGTTAAAAATCACAGTATTCATTCCCTGTTTTCACAGGATTATTCATATGTAGTTCTTGACCTTGGTGTATACAATACTGCCAATATTCCCATTCTTAACGGATGCACTTATCAGTTTATGGTTTGCAATTTAAGCCCCTGGAAAATTAACTGTCTTGATAATTTTATTAAAAATTACAATACCCGTAATTTCTTTACGGATAATCTTACAATTCTTGGAAACCCAGGAACTTTGCAATATGACAAAGCCCTTAGACCTAAAATTAAATTTCATTATGAACCAGTCCCTTATTTTCCAAATCCGTTTCAGATTACCTCCGATAACCTTGATTTTTTTAATAAGATTTTACAGTAATTAAACAAGGAAAATCTATACCACACAAATTATTAATTAAATTTCAGAAGGTGAGGTGGTAATTTACCAGATTAAATGCCATTATTGTGGCCTATGTTACCTTATAGTGATTGTTTATTAAAAATAGATTTGAAAAATATTATGGAAAATTTGATGCTAAAAGACACTAAAATGCAATCACTTATTTTTTACCCGGAGCGTTTTGTTCCGGGATTTTTTATGTAATGATATAATTTTGTGCCGGAATCTTTACTTTGATAAAAAGAATTTTCCTATATTAATGTATTAATCATTTTTATAATGAAATAATTGTGTTATAATAATGAAAACAATTTTATATGAAAGGATTTTACTTATGAAAAAGAAATTAATACCTGTACTTGCTGTTTGTGGGGTTATTTTTCTTATCGTCCTCACAATAGGAATATCCATTCTTACCCAAAAGTATAGTCCTGGCAAGGAATATGCCGATTTGAATGAGTATTTTGCATCTGAAGGGAATGATGATATTGCAATAGTTCTTAACAATGAACTTAATGAAAATAAGGCATTTTCAATTGATGGAGAGATTTACCTTGATTATCAGTTTATTCATGATTATCTTAACCCACGTTTTTACTGGGATGTAAACGAGAACATTCTCCTTTATACAACTGATAAAGAATTAATTTCCGTTAATGCAGACAGTTCGTCTTACACCGTTGCCAAATCCCAGACTGATTTTGGCAAAGTTATCGTTAAGGCAAATTCTGAATCTGCTTACGTTGCCATCGATTTTATCAAGCAATATACTAATTTTTCCTATGAGCTTTTCGAGAATCCATCCCGTATTGTAATCAACAATAATTTCGGAGATATCTATGTTGCTACTGCCAAGAAAGCGACTCAGCTTCGAATCAAAGGCGGTATCAAAAGCGATATTCTTAAGGATGTAACAAAGGGCGAAGAGCTTACAGTTCTTGAAACAGGTGACAAATGGAGTAAGGTCGCTTCAAATGATGGTTTTATCGGATATGTTATGAAGAAGAAATTATCTGATTCCACAACCAAAACTCTTAAGAGCGATTTCACTGAGGAGACTTTCAGCCATATATTAAAGGATAAAGAAATTTCAATGGCATGGCATCAGGTTACTTCAAAATATGCCAACAACAATATAGCTAAGATTTTAGCTTCAACAAAGGGAATTAATGTTATATCACCTACCTGGTTCCACCTTAACGACAATGAAGGTAATCTTGCAGATTACGCAAGTAAGGATTATGTAGATTACTGTCACAAACAGGGTATCGAGGTTTGGGCATTATTTAATAACCTTGATAATCCAAAGGTTGATTCTGAAAAAGTTCTTACTCATACTTCAACAAGACAAAATCTTGTTAATCAGATTATTGCAAATGCAATTAAGTATGAGCTTGATGGAATTAATATCGATTTCGAGGCTCTTAATTCTTCCGTTGGAGATTCATATATCCAGTTTATCAGGGAGCTTTCAGTAAAATGCGGTAATAACGGAATCGTATTATCAGTTGATAATTATGTTCCATCTGACTACACTGCATTTTACAATAGAAAAGAGCAGGCACTTTTCGCAGATTATGTTGTAATCATGGGATACGATGAACATTATGCCGGCTCTGATGCAGGTTCTGTGGCTTCACTTAGCTGGGTTGATGAGGGCGTAGCCAATACCCTTGAA
This sequence comes from Agathobacter sp., assembly GCA_036308125.1. Taxonomy (GTDB): domain Bacteria; phylum Bacillota; class Clostridia; order Lachnospirales; family Lachnospiraceae; genus Roseburia. The sequence continues at coordinate 27,222 of JAXJWH010000048.1, read as the reverse complement.
TCCGTTCCTGCCAATCAGGTAATTCTTGGAATGCCATTCTACACAAGGCTTTGGGAGATTAATCCTAAGGATGGTTCAGAAGCTGACACTAATGACGGACTTGAATATGACGTAAGCTCAACCGTATACGGAATGAACGGCGGTCAGGAAGTTCTCGATACATTAGGCAAAAAATCAGCATGGAGCAGCGAAGCCGGTCAGGATTATGCCGAGTGGAAAGACAAAGATACAACATATAAGATATGGCTTGAAAATGAGAAATCTACTGAAGAAAGACTTAAAGTTATTGATAAATATTCCCTCGCCGGAGCTGCTTACTGGAAACTTGGACTTGAGAAAAAAGAAGTCTGGGATACAATAATTAAATATATTAATTAATTTGAAAAATACTTTTTACTTACACTTTTTATACTTCTAATCACACAAACATAATTAATTTGTCGGAGTAATAGATATTAATTTCAAATCATATATTAATAAAAAAGCCGTTGCAATCTGCAACGGCTTATTGTTTCAAGGTGTTCATGAAAAAATATATCTGCAATTTTCTAATCGTTCTTTTACTTATTTCTTCCTTCTTCTTTGGAAAAGGCATTAAGATGATTGCCTCCACCAAAACTAAATCCATGCCCCAGAAATCTCTTGTAATTCTTCTGGATGCCGGTCATGGCGGAATCGATCCCGGCAAAGTCGGAGTAAACGGCTCAAAGGAAAAAGACATTAATCTGGCTATCTGCCTTAAATTAAAGAAACTTCTCGAGGAAAGCAATGTCAGGGTTTATCTTACAAGGGAAACTGACACCGACCTTTCATCCACCGACTCCCAAAATCATAAAACCGAAGATTTAAACAGGCGAATTGAAATGATATCCACATACCAGGCAGATTTTCTTATAAGTATCCACCAAAACAGCTACATATCCCCTGAAATTTGTGGACCTTCCACATTTTATTTTTACAATTCCCCTGATTCCAAATTACTTGCTGACAATATCCAGTTTTCCCTTGAAAGAAACTTAGATATTCAAAAACCTAAATCCTCAATCCCCAATGACAACTACTATCTCCTTAAACATTCTTCTGTTCCTACCGTAATTGTTGAATGTGGATTTTTGTCTAATCCCAAGGAAGAAGCATTGCTTAATTCCGATGACTACCAAGACAAAGTTGCAAAAAGCATCTACCTTGGCATATTTAATGCCTTGATAAAACCTTCTGCCAGTGAATAAAGTCTTGATGTCTGCACATTGTAGTCACTGTTTTGATTGTCACTTACCTCATCAGTCTGGTTTGATTTTTGATTATTACCCATGGCATTTTCTTTCTTCATTATGCCAAGATTATATTTTTCCGGCGATATGTCAGGAATCAGACCAATGGTGATATTTATGTTGTCAAATCCCTCCGGCATGTTTTCTTTGACAGTTTCAATTATGTCATCATAATTTTCCTGCAGTTTTTTGAGAGTCTTTTCATCCGAGACAATAACCGTTCCCTTTACTCCCTTATCTGACAAGTCAAAACCTGCCATAACCTTGCCTTCTCCATCCCTGTTTCCATGATAGAAGATATCAACCATGCCTTTTTTCTTCTCGCCTCTTATTATCTTAAGGGAAACTCCCGTTACATCTCCTTCACTGGTTTCCATTGGAATCATGTAACATTCCTCTTTTGCAGATTGTGCATGAAAACGCATCTGATTGTTGATAAGTTTCATTTCTTTTATGTCGATGGTGGATATATTATCCTTTTCAATTATCATGTTGTCCATTGCATGTTCCGCAACGTCAGCTAAAGTTTCCTGAGCATCCGCCATTTCCTTTGGATTTTTTATGGCTTCTCCGAATATCTCAAATGCCTGCTCCTTTAATTTGGTCATCACCGAAAGATTTCCAAGGGGACTTCCCCCCTCTTCATCCCATAATTCATGGAACGCCCTCATTGGCTCTTTAAAAATTCTTCTTGCCGCTGCAAGATTTGCGGAAGTGTTTGCCACATCATACCTGTCTAAAAATCTATATATTTCATCACTTGTTACAACGGATTTGGAATATTCCTCAAGCTGATTTGCGGCATATTCTAATTCCATCTGCACTGACTTGTTGTCCCCTTCCGCTTCCATCTTCTCCTTCTGATTCATAAGCATTTCCTTAAGCTGCTCCACCGTCAGATTTTCCCAGTCCGAAAGACCTTCCAATGTGAGCGCCTCTGGGGATAGATTTTCCATTATGTCCTTCACACAGTTTTGCTGATATGTGACCTCTTCACTGTTTTCACTTTGCTTTGTGGTATAGGCACTTTCAATCTGCTCGTCAATTTTTGCCTTGCTTGTGCTGCCGTCAACCCCTGCGAAATTGTCGTCAATCTTATAATCCATGTTGCCCTTTTTGCCGGTTCGGACTGCTGAGAGAAGATTTCTCATTGTAATCTCCGCACCTTCATCCAACAAAGAACCTATTACCGCACCGTCAGTTTTCTCAACCTGCGCCATTAATCTATATATACCAATATATGTTTCCTTTTCCTCGGACGTAATCTTATTGTCTTTTTCCAGTTTCCACAGATATTTGCTGAACCTTTCGTTATCCTCTCCAGTCTGACTTCGTATATCCGAAGCAATCATATTTAATTCAGATATATTCATATCCAACGGATTAATTCCCTGACGAATCATCTCCATGGTGACCTTAGGTGTCATATTGGAAAATGCCCTTTGCACTTCCTCATCGCAGGCTTTTATTCTGTTGATGTTATCTGTGGTTATCTCATCTTTGTTGTATGCAAGTATTCTTACAGCTCTTCTATTGCTGTGATTATTTTCAAGACCTAAATCCTTTAATATGTCGTCTATATTACTAAACGCCTTCTTATAACTGTCTCCTAAGTCTTTTCTTGGTGTGGTCATCATCTTTTCATACTGATTATTCGCCTCTTCAAAGACTTTCTTTACCTCAACGGCTCTGTCGTGAAGTTGCGATAACGACTCACTAGAAGTTTTCAGATTTATTCCATAAACAGGTAAAGTTTTTAAAGTTTCCACACAATTTGTAGTCTTTTCAAAAAGACTTACATTCTCATCTGATGCATTTATGCCATTTCCAGATAAAAGATTGCTATAATATGATTTCTCCTGATTTTTTAATTCCTCAATAAGCTGTTCCATTGGGGCAGTTTCAATGGTAATGCCCCTCTTAAGCATATTCATATTTGCAGAAATTGTCATGGAAAGCCTTACCTCTTCAAGCTGCCTTCTTGCCGTAATTAATTGTATATTAAATTCTTCACCACCATATGCATTAGCATTAGAAACAGCAGATTCTGCCATGGCATTTTCTGATGCAGCCCCTCCTGGCAATACTCCATAATCACCCGATTTCACAGCACCATTTCCGCCTGATTCCAGCATATCTCCGGCGTGTTTTAAATTTTCCAATGTTATGTCTATGCCTTCATTAATGCAGTATTCAATTTCTGCATCCCCGGAATTATTAACCACATCCATTGCCCATGCTGCCCTGTCACCAAGGGAATATCCGGAAACTAGAATTCCATCACCTGCGCCTTTGCCCTCAGATATTGCAGCTGCGCAAGCACCTATAATTTTGTCCCTAAAACTGTTTTCTCCATCCAAATTAGAATTTTCCATGTCGCCTTTTCCATTAACGACCTCAAGCTCCCCGGAAAATCCCTTAAGATTCATAAGATATCTAAGGTTATCTCCGTTAAGTGGCAAACCATTCTCCACAAGCCATCTGGCATTTTCCATATTCTCGTCACTTGTGGTAAGCCCGGCATTTCTCACAGCCTCTTCCATCTGAAAATTAAATCTTTCGATTTCCTCTTCATTCATATAATCATATACATTTTCGCAGCTTCTTCCTGTGCTTGAATGTTGTGAGGCATATATATTCTCAACGGTAGGTAACATGCTGTTTTCAATCATGTATGCCATGTCATCCTCCGAAAGCGGCTTGATGTTCTGCGCAATATCATAATATTTACATATACTCTCCACATTTTCCCTGTTAACCGGAAGGTCATTTTCCTTCAATTTATTGGAAATCTGTGTCGCCAGCTCCTTGCTTCCCGTAATCTCCTCCAGCTGCTCCTGACTTAATCCGTCACCATAGATGGAAATGTCCACCCCCGCCTTCGCAAGAGTTGCCTTAATCTTGTCTGTTTCCGTAATAATGGTTCTTCCTGTGGAATCCCCCATTGAAAAACCATCCTTCTCCATCTCACTGTAATCCTCAGGAGAAGTGGTACTTGCCAGAATAATCATCTGATTTCTTCTGTCAAGCTCTGAAAGTCCCGCATTATTTGACATTTTCTCCACAAGACTTTTTGAATCCTCTGCCTCCGACTCTGGCTTAAGATATGTTGCCTCCGACATATTTACCGAATTTGACTCGCTTACACTTTCAAGTGAATCCCTGAAAAATATATTCTGCTTTGAATTTTCCGTAACTTTGGCATTCTTACTGTATGCTGCTATAACGTCTTTACTCTTTACCGACTCCTCTAACATCCTTGTGTTCTCTACTACCATACTGCATCTCCCTATATATAATCTAATTAACGTTCATAATTCTGTTTCCAAATTTATATTACCTAATCTAATTTCTTTATTCTGTCATTTATATTACCTAGTCTGATTTCTTTATTTTATTAGTCATATCACATAGTCTGTTTTCTTTATTTTATTAGTTATATTACCTAGTCTGATTTCTATATTCTGGGCAAACATCCGTAAATTAATTTTTCTGATTTTATACAAACACTATCAGTTTATATATCGGTTGAAAACTCTTCATTTTTACGCCGGTTTACTAATTTATCAATATTCCAGTATTCTCTTACTTCTGCTTCCAATACTCTTACTTCTAATGCTCTTATAAATTTTCAATACTCTTACTTCTAAGTTTCCAATATTCTTCAACACTATCTCCCAATTCATACTCCCCGAAATCCACTCTGAAATTTCATTTCTGAGTCAAACTCTAAAATTTCATTCCTGAATCACATCCTCTCTGCAAATTCATCCTCCCAGCAAATTCCATCCTCCCAGCAAACCATATTTCTTCAACCAAAAAACACAGTAGCAAAATGCTACTGTGTCAATATATTTCATGGATATTCAATTAAAATTTAAATACTGCAACCCCATATCCTGCCAAAGGATATTCAATGCAATATGGTCTGCCGTCACATTCTTCCTTCTGGGCTTTGTATGAAACAGGCTTTTCAACATCCGCTCCGCCGAATTTAGGATCTTCGCTATCAAGCACAAGTTTGTATGTCTTTTTCTTAGGAACTCCCACCTTGTAATCCGGTCTTTCCACTGGTGTGAAGTTAATTACGAAAAGCATGTTATTCTTTCCATCCTTGCTTTTTCGAATGAAACTGAAAATACTTCTGTCTGCATCATCTGCATTTATCCATTCAAATCCGCCCCACTCTGAATCCAATTCATACATACAAGGATTCTTTCTATAAAGGTGAAGCAATTCCTTAACCCAGTTTTGAATCTTCTGGTGATTTGGATTCTCAAGAAGATACCAGTCAAGCTCTCTTTCCTCGCTCCATTCCTGAAGCTGTGCAAATTCCTGTCCCATGAACAGAAGTTTCTTACCGCAATGCCCCATCATAAAAGCATATGCACACATAAGATTTTTGAATTTGTCCTCCTCAAGTCCTGGCATCTTATTAATCATCGAGCATTTAAGATGTACTACCTCGTCATGTGATAAAACAAGAATATATTTCTCACTCTCATTATAGCTCATGGCAAATGTCATCTTGTGGTGGTTATTTTTTCTAAAATATGGATCAAGCTTCATGTAATCAAGGAAATCGTGCATCCATCCCATGTTCCATTTGTAACTGAAATTAAGTCCGTCCTCTTTGGCCGGTCCTGTTACTTTTGGCCATGCTGTCGATTCCTCAGCAATCATAAGTGTTCCAGGATTTCTTCCAAGCATCAATGTATTAATATGTTTAAAAAATTCAATCGCTTCTAAATTTTTGTTTCCACCAAACTTATTTGGCACCCACTGTCCATCCTGTTTTCCATAATCAAGATATAACATTGATGCAACTGCATCTACCCTAAGACCGTCAACATGGTAATTTTCAACCCACATAAGTGCGCTTCCGATAAGGAAATTCTTAACCTCACTCTTACCATAGTCAAAAATCTTAGTTCCCCAATCAGGATGTTCACCCTTTCTTGGGTCAGCATATTCGTAAGTGCTTGTTCCGTCAAAATCCGCAAGTCCATGGGCATCCTTTGGAAAATGAGCAGGTACCCAGTCAAGAATAACTCCGATTTTATTCTTATGGCACTCATTTACAAAATAAGCAAAATCCGCAGGCTCGCCATATCTTGAAGTTGGTGCATAATATCCTGTAACCTGATAGCCCCATGAGCCGTCATAAGGATATTCCGAAATTCCCATAAGCTCCACATGGGTATATCCCATTTCCTTGACGTAAGCTATAAGCGCTTTTGCCAGCTCCCTGTATGTGTAGAATCCGTCCTCCCCTCTGTTAGGATGACGCATCCATGAACCGGGATGTACCTCATATATGGCTATCGGCTGATCATATACATCATTTCCTCGTTCCCTTTTCTCTTCCATCCACGCATCATCACTCCATTTGAAATTGGTGATATCTGTTACAATGGAAGCTGTTTCCGGTCTAAGCTGCGCATAATTTGCATAAGGGTCAGCTTTATATAGTTTTCTTCCATCCCTTGCATGAATCAGGAATTTATACATAGCACCCTTCTTAACCCCTGGAACAAAAAGCTCATACACACCCATGGTATTAGGTTCAACCCTCTTCATCTCATGGGATGTTTCATTCCAACCGTTAAAATCTCCAATTACATAAACCTTCTCAGCATTTGGTGCCCAAACATCAAAACATACTCCCTTTTCACCATTCATCGTCATTAGATGTGCACCCATTTTACGATAAATGTCGTAATGTGTTGCCTGTCCAAACAAATAGCAATCCATATCTGTAAAATTACTCATACTTACCCTCCAAAAAATTCAAGTGTTATTAATTGAATGTCCTTTCTGTCAACACTATCCTGTCATCGTCAGTATAGCGTTTGGCTGTCAGAATACTGATGGCTTTCTTAATTCCGCCATGAGCTTCTCTTCTAATAGCCTCATCCACAATATCCTTAACCTCCGACAATGTTGTTGCCTGGTCTAATCTTTGGATACTGCTTATTCTGTTATATAATGCCAAAACAGCAAGTTCATCTATCTTATAGCCTAACTCCCTTGCATACTCTCTTGCAAAAGCCACAAGTTCATCATTGGTAAATATCGGAATAGAAATCTTCTCGGTAAACATTGTTGAGAAAGCTCTGTCCTCTCCAAAAAGTCTTCTGATTTTCTTAGATGAATCCTCAAGAATAATCAATGTTCCTGAAAAATCCTTTGCTAATTCAATCCCGATTAATTTTGTGGTATTTTTATTAAGCTCTCCGGCTTTTTCAATAATAAGACAACCACCTTTAATTTTATCTAATGTAGATTTAATATCACTAGTATTAAGTGAATCTGCATCTATTTTTCCGATTTTACCTGCAAGGTTCCCCTTATTAGATTGCAATGCTTTAATAAAACATGTTGCAAGTTCTGTCTTTCCGCATCCCTTATCACCAACAATAACAAGATTTCCTGAAATTGCAGATGAGTTGGATTCTAATCTGTCAGTTACACCTTCTATTGCCTTGCTAAGCTGGAATTCCATTCCCTGAATTGGAACAAAATATTTGAAAATCTCCTTCTGCTCCTTCGTAAGTTCAGCACCGTCATAATAAGCAACCTCCTTGAACGGAAGCACTCTTGTCGTACCAAATCCACGCTTTTCTTCCTTCTTTGGCTTAGCCTTAGGCTTTTCTTCTTCCTCTTCTTCTGAATCCATCATAACCTGAGAAACAATCTGTTCCTCAAAATCCGGTTCAGCCTCAATCTTCTTCTGGACTATTCCCATGTCAATCTGAGCCTGACTTACAAGAGCCTCTACATGACTCATCTGAGCATCAATTCTCCTGCTTATGTCATCCATATGACTTACATAATCCATATTTAATAAATCCTGCTCCAAATCATCTTGCTGTGAATCCTCTTCCATATCTCCAAGTGGATTTTCTTCCGGTATCTCGGCACTTACCATTTCCGGTACTTCTCCATACTCTGCTTCTGCCTCGTAGCCTTCAAGTTTCATTCCTGCTGATTCTGCAAATAACTCAGATACATCCTCTGGTACTTCCTCTGGCTCTCTTAGTTCTTCCGGAATCTGATTTTCCTGGGCTGCGTACATTTCTCGTATGGTTGCAACTGAATCTGCACCAAGCTGCTCTTCAAGATTAACCTCCATATCAGCCTCTGGACTTTCTTCAAGTCTGATTTCCTCGGATTTAATTTCCTCAGGCTCGACTTTAATTTCCTCAGGCTCAGTTTCCTCTTCAAAATCTCCGATTGCTCCACTTATGATAGCCTTATTGAAGTCATCCGCAGTTCCTGAGAACACATCGCCCATTTTATAAATCTTCACATCATCTTCAGGCTCAACCTGAGTGATAATTCTTTCATTTACCCTGCTAACGGAATCGTCACTTCCAAGGGAAATGTATTCCGTAAACTCCTCTGAATCACTGTCATCAACGACAAAATCCGTTATGCTCACCTGTCTTTGGAACAGCTCTGCCTCCGCATCCGCAAGATTTTTCTGAATCGCACCAAGTTCTTCCCTTGCTACTTCCTCTTCCGTCATCTGATGGAATTCATCTGATTTTCTGTTTTCCTCAGGCTTTTTATCTTCCGTTTCTTCCTCTAAGGCATCCTCCAAAGGAACGTCCTCCAAAAGCTCCTCAGGAATTTTCTCCTCCTGAATTGCCACCGAACCCTGAACTGAAGCTGTTACCGGAATAACACCAGGAATTGTTCTTCTCTCCTCGCTGTCATCGGAATCAACCGTTGCCTTTAACCTGTCAACCAGATTAAAATTATTACGCTTTGAATTACCCTTAACGGTACGGATTCCCGAATGTAACGCAGCCATCAGACCATTCTCAGGTTCTTCCTCTGGCTCAGGCTTAACAACTGGCTTAACCACAGGTTCATCATCCGAAAAATCATTGCTTTCCATTTCCACTTTATCTAAAACATTCTCATCCGATGCTTCATCTGAATCACTCTTAGACACCGCAGGTTTTCTCATGGCAATTTTCTGACTCTCCGCCAAAATCTCTTCCTTCGTTCCTGCAAGATATTCATCCTCTAAAAGTTTCTTCGGACTAATTCCCGCATCAAGTTTCGGAATGACATTATTAAGTCTGTCCATAATAACGCCGGCTTCCTCAAGGGCTCTCGCCTTTTCTGACTCCAGTTTCATCTGGTCAGCCCCATGCAAAGCAGTTTCCGCTGCCTTACGGGTTTTCTCCCAGTCATCAAGAATATCCTGAATTGACATCTGACCGGAAACCTGGTCATCCAGATAATCCTCACCCGAAACCATCATAGTCATCTGACCGTCATCATCTTCACCCAGAAGTTCATGAAAATTCGTCTTAAGAAGACTGTCAATCTCTTTATTGGTCTCCTTTGTCTCCTTTGACTTCTCGTTATCCTCTTCGTCAAGAACCATCTTAAGATAAGGAATGTCATCAACTATCTTCCTGATTCCGGAAAGGGTATCTTCTATTACCTTTGTATCCGTTGCATCTTTAATCTTTTGCATTCCACGAACAATGTCAAGCCGGATATTCACCGTATCCAGTTTTTCCGATGTATCCTCCACTATCGGAGGTACTTCCACCTGAGTTTCCGCTGCCTCCTCTTCCTCAAGAAGACTCTTATCCCATCCGTAATTCTCGATTTTCTCACGCTCCATCTTGAAACGCCGGTATTTCTTCTCCTGCATCTTATTAAGCGGCTGGTATAACATCTTAAGTTCCAAAGCCCGCTCTACATAAGGGCCATCACCAAACCACAAAATAAGTTCATCACAGGCTTCAATACATCTGTCAACCATGGAACATTTATGATATAAATAGGCAAGCTCATATGCCCATTCTTCCATATATTCCTGATCCTTAAATTCCTCCAGAATAGGAATTAATTCCTCGTAAGGCGCTCCCTGAGCTTTCTTAATATTATATTTTAATACATACTTTAAAGTATCATGTGGTGCAATCTTAACAAACTCTTCGTAATATTCAAGGGCACTTTCATAGTCCTCCATCTTAATCGCAACTTCGGCTAATCGATAGATTATCATCCTTCCAATTGGCGAGCGATCATATGCCATTAACAAAATATCTCTGGCATCCTCCAAACGACCAACATTTTCGTATACTTCCCCAACTTTTACAAGAGCATTAGCATTTTTCACCTTATTCCAATTGATACTATCCGCAATCTCTGCTGCTGATTCATAACTCTCCTCGGCACAGAGACTTTTTATCTGATCATATTTCAGATTATATTCATACTTATCCAAATGTGCCACCTCAATATATTGTGATAAAACTAACTATAATATACTAGTATTAGAATACCATAGGCATAAAAAGATGTCAAAAGTTACCGACAAATTTAAAAAAAATTCAACTAATCAAAACCTTAATATTGTCTTAATTAGTTGAATTCTAAATTTATTCTTTAATTTCGGGATACGTTAAAGTATTAGTTTTTTCGTCCACCTTAATCATATCTATATATTTTTCCGTTTCTGTTGGCAGCTTATTTTTGCTCACCTTGTAATTTACGATTCTGTCTACTATATAGTAAATAACCGCAACCACCGGTACTCCCAGTAACATTCCAAGGAAACCAAATAATCCGCCACCTAAAAGTATTGCAAACATTACCCAGAATGAAGATAATCCCGTTGAAGAACCTAATATCTTAGGTCCGATTATATTTCCGTCAACCTGCTGAAGAACAAGTATGAAAATCAGAAGATATAATGCATGCCATGGGCTTTGAATAACAACAAGCAGTATACTTGGTACAGCTCCAATGAACGGTCCGAAAACCGGTATGACATTGGTAACTCCGACAACAACTGCTATAAGAACTGCATCCGGTATTCCCATTATCAGACATCCAAAATAACAAATCACACCAACAATGGCTGAATCTATAATCTTACCTGTAATAAATCCGCCAAATATCTCATTGGTTTTTCTGACTGCCTCTACAATAAGATTACCAACTTTAGGTTTGAAAGCCGCATAAATAATCTTCTTGCTTTGTCCCTTCAGACGTTCCTTAATTGTCATAACATATGCCATAACAATTATTCCTATAACAAAATTAAATATACCCTTAACTACCGATATAACACCTGTAGTAATCTGAGCAATGTAATGCTGTGCTTCCGGCATGAGATAATTTTTTGCCCAATCCTCAATCTTCTCAGCTCCAATTGTAATATAATTACTTACAATATCTGCAATCTGACTTTTTCCAAGCTTTCCATGCTGAATCTGATAGATTAATGATTCAACATTCTCAGGAAGAGTCTCAAGCATTGTCCTTACACTGTCAATAACTGCCGGAACGATTGCTGCTATCAATAAAGTGATAAAAAGAATTAATACAATTATGCTCGCCGCAACACCTATTCCTCTGGAATATTTTTTGCGCTTTTTATCATCTTTGACTCTCTTCTTAAGTAAATTACCGGCTATATTTTCAAAGAATCCCAAGACTGGATTAAAGATATATGCAAGCACAAGCCCGGTTGTAATGGGCTGTGCCGCCTGCATAATCTTGTTCCAGTTCTTCGCAAAACCTTCGTATCTTAGGATAGCAAAGAAAAATATAATACAACAGGCAAAGGTAAGAAAAACCGTCACACCAATTTTAGTAAAATATTTCCATTCTTTCTTGCTTCTTGCTGACTCATCTCCTGACAAAATTATCCCCTCCTATTTACGGTTGTAGTTAATAAGACAACCCTTAAGAATAATCTCTCTCTCATCTGGTGTAAGCTCTGCCATCTTAAGTGTGAATGGTGCAAGCTTGCCATCCTTAACTACATATGCTTCAAATTCACTCTTCTCTTCCTTAATTGCTTCACGAATTCCTGGGAGGAAAATATAATCAAGATTTGTAAATGGAAGTTCTCCTTCATCAATGATGAATGGAAGCATACCCCAGTTAATGAGGTTTGAACGATATCTCTTAGTAGCATATTCATTTGCGATGTTAGCCCATCCGCCAAGTACCTTCTGGCATGAAGCTGCCTGCTCACGAGCAGAACCATCTCCTGGCTTAACTGCAAAAATTGTACTTCCGAATCCAACGTTCTCCTTAGATACATTGTCGAACTGACTCTTAATTGTATCCATAACAGGCTTAAGTTCAGGAACTGCCTCGATTGCACACTCGCCGGCTTCAATAGCCTTCTGAGCTTTCTGAATCTCCTTAGCACGACCTACATACTCAGGATCCTTTCTTGAAAGTGCAAATTCAGCTAATCCTAATGGATTTGAACGGTAAGAAGATGTCTCTCCTGAAGGAATAAGTTCATCTGTTGTTGTAACAGGATCATGAATCTCAGATACAACCTTAAGTACCATATTCTCAGGAAGTGCGCTCATTTCAGGCCAGTCCTTGATATTTGGTCCTAACTGAATCTCTACGCTTGGATCTGCAACTCCCTTACTGTCAAATACACGATTCTCATAAATTGTCTTATCAAAGAAATATTTTGGTTTGCTGTAATTAACATCCATATCAGTTGCTGCTGTAAGGTATCCCTTATTTGCTGCTGTTGCTGCAATTGAACGTGCATCCATAAGTGCAACTGAAGAAATCTGTCCGTTTTGAACCTTAGAACCTTCTCTGTTAGGGAAGTTACGTGTTGAATGACGGATAGAAAATGCATTGTTTGCAGGTGTATCTCCTGCTCCGAAACATGGTCCACAGAAAGCTGTCTTAACGATAGCACCTGTCTCAAGAAGGTTGGCAACTGCACCATTCTTAACTAATTCCATGTAGATAGGTGTAGATGCTGGATATACACTAAGTGTAAATGCCTCTGAACCGATTGATGTTCCCTTAAGAATGTCTGCTGCATCACAAATATTCTCGAATCCACCACCGGCACATCCTGCGATGATTCCCTGATCGACATAGAGTTTTCCGTTGTGAACCTTGCTCTTTAAGTCTAATTTAACTTTTCCATCGAATGAAACTTCTGCTCTCTTCTCACAGTCATCTAAGATATCCATAAGATTTGCATTTAATTCCTCGATTGTATATGTGTTACTTGGATGGAATGGCATTGCAATCATAGGCTTAATCTTGCTTAAGTCGATCTCGATGAAACTATCATAGTATGCCACATCCTTAGGATTTAATTCCTTATATTCTTCTTCTCTGCCATGAATCTCGTAGAATTCCTTAACCTTGTCATCTGTTCTCCAGATTGAAGAAAGACATGTTGTCTCTGTTGTCATAACGTCAACACCAATTCTGAAGTCAACGCTAAGGTTTGAAACTCCAGGTCCTACGAATTCCATAACTTTATTCTTAACAAATCCATTACCGAATACTTCTCCAATAATAGCAAGTGCTACGTCCTGTGGTCCTACACCAAGCATTGGCTCACCTGTAAGGTAGATACCAACTACGCCCGGCATATCAATATCGTATGTCTGGTCTAATAACTGCTTAACAAGCTCAGGTCCACCCTCACCAACAGCCATAGTACCAAGGGCACCGTAACGTGTATGTGAATCAGAACCAAGAATCATCTTACCGCCGCCTGCAAGCATCTCTCTTGCAAACTGATGGATAACAGCCTGATGAGGTGGAACGTAGATTCCGCCGTATTTCTTGGCACATGTTAATCCAAACATATGGTCATCTTCGTTGATTGTTCCACCAACCGCACAAAGACTGTTGTGACAGTTAGTTAATACATAAGGGATTGGGAACTTCTCAAGACCTGATGCTCTTGCTGTCTGAATAATTCCTACGAAAGTAATATCGTGGGATGTAAGTTTATCGAATTTAATCTGAAGCTTTTCCATATTTCCAGAAGTGTTATGCTCCTGTAAAATGCCATAAGCAATAGTATTTTTCTTTGCTTCCTGTGGACTTACTTCTTTTCCTGTTTTGCTCTTTACCGCTTCTACTGCTTCAGGTGAATTAATTACTACGTCTTTACCCTGAATCAAATAGGCGCCGTTATCATACAATTTCATTTGCTTACCTCCATTCACTAGTTATTCAAAATTATATCTAAGGTCAGGCATTTTATCAAGCAATTTTGAATGATATTGTTGCAATAAATAAATCTCCATCGACTTTTATATCGAAAGTACCACCCATCAAAGATGTCAGATTCTTCGTTATGGACAATCCCAGTCCGCTTCCCTCTGTCGTTCTTGATACTTCGCCCCTTACAAATCTGTCTGTGATGTTCTGATAATTGCCCTGTTCAAATGAAATAACATCCTTCGATACATTCTTGATTGAGAAAACAGCCCAGCCGTTTTCCGTTGTAAGCTCCACATAAACCCTTGTATTTTCAAGGGCATATTTTGCCGCATTAGTGTATAAATTCTCAATTGCCCTGTATAATTGTCGTCCGTCTGCATTTATTATGCATGACTTATTGGTTAATTTCGTTACAATGGTAAGGTTTCTTTGCTCAAATCTTTCGTTAAATTCTCCGCCTGTCTGGTACAGTAATTCCAGAAAATCAATTTTTTGAATATCAAGTTTGATATTTCCTGAACTGATTCTCGATGCCTCAACCAGATCTTCTGTAAGCTGCTTTAACCTCTGGGATTTCTCATCTATAACCCTGATATAATATTCCGCCTGCTCATTGTTAAGTTCCTCTCTCTTAAGAAGATTCACATAATTGACTATGGAAGTAAGCGGTGTCTTAATATCGTGGGATACATTTGTAATAAGGTCTACCTTCATTCTCTCGTTCTTGGTGCTTTCCGTAACCGCCGAACTTAAACCGTCCCTTATCCTGTTCACCGCATGGGCAAGCTCTTTGTTCTGGCCATGATAATTTTCCTCCACCAAAGTAGTGTCCAGCTCACCATCTGCTATCGCCTCAATTGCGTTTTTGATTTCGTAGCGTTCCCTTCCCATTGTGGTGCACATGCTTAAATTCTTGTCATTAATATAAATTACACAGAATGTATAGATTTTATACAAAAGACAGTGTTTAAAAAGTATGTCACCTTTTAATTTTCGAATTATACTGTTGTATAACAACAGGAAAATGCCATCCACAACATAGCATAATGTTGCCGCCACCATCATAAGAGAACCAAAGTCATAATCCGCCATCTTGACCTTGTGTATTGTATTTATAACTCCCGATACAAGCAGCAGAAAAATCAGCACCAGAATATCCGAATATATCCTGTCTATGAAATTGTAATATATTTTATAATCCTTCGAAAAACGCCTTCCTGTAACATTCGTAAGATATGCAAGGGTAACAAATCCCCCTGTCAGTCCCAAAACCGCAAGGACACTGCATACATTTATACGAATCATTATTTTGTTTCTTAAGAAATAATCCATCGCAAAAATACTTGTAACCATCATAATTACAGATAACTGATGCACTACCACCACACATGCCTTTTTCCCTAAAGAATACTCTTCTCCTAAGTCCTTAGTATCATCAATCGTGTTTGTATTACTCATCTGTTCTTCCTCTGTAAACATCATATATCAAAAAATTAATCATAATTATAATTCCTCTATTTTGTATCCTACACCCCAGACTACTTTTAGATACCTTGGATTTCTTGGATTAATTTCGATTTTTTCACGAATATGTCTTATGTGGACAGCCACAGTATTTTCCACTTCAACAGGTTTATTTCCCCATATCTGCTCATAAATCTCTCCAATGGAAAATACCCTGCCCTTCTCCTTAACCAAAAGCAGCAAAATCTTATATTCAATAGGTGTAATCTTGACATATTCTCCGTCAACGGTTACTTTCTTAAGCAAATCGTTAACCACAAGACCGCCTACCCTGTATACGCTTTGGTCATCCTCGTTATTATTTGCCGACAAAGTTGTCACTCTTCTAAGCTGGGATTTTACCCTTGCAATAAGCTCAAGGGGATTAAATGGCTTGGTAAGGTAATCATCCGCCCCCACATTAAGACCTAATATCTTGTCCACGTCTTCAGTCTTTGCGGAAAGAATAATTATAGGCAGGCTGTGCTCCTTTCGTATCTGCATTGTCGCCCTTATTCCGTCCACTTTAGGCATCATTACATCTATAATTAATAAATCAATCTTCTTCTTGTTCAGTATATCAATTGCCTCTTCCCCATCATACGCCTTCTCCACATCATATCCTTCCTGAGTCAGATAGATATCAATGGCTTCAACAATTTCTCTGTCATCATCACAAACTAATATGTTCATTGTATTCCTCCAATTTATTCTTCGCTTTGTTTTATATGGCAGATAACTCCGCTCCACTATTCTATCATATTTGAAACCATATGTTTCTTAAGGATTTCTTAAGATGAAAAAAAATCCCCACAATAAATCTATATGCAAAATTTATTGTAGGGAAATTATCTCTTTATTAAATTAACTTAATCGGCTTGCTTTTTACCTGCTTCTTAATCTTATTTACAAAGCCTTCCACTGTACCTTCCTTTTCCTCGGATTTGCCTTCTGCTGCGTTGTCATTCTCCTGGGCTTCTTTCCATTTAAAATAATCTGCATCAAGATTAACCTGAATCTGAGCTTCCATTTCCTTTGAAATCTCACCGGTTTGTGCCTCATTGCCTTCCTGTGAAGCACCTGTAACTACACCCTCGCCCTGCTCATTTTCATCTTCAATTGGAATACCCATCTGCTCAAAATACGCATTATTAATCTTAATCTCGCCTCTTCTGTCTGCGTAGATATTCTTCTCAGGTGGTAAATCCTTACCTTCGTTATGTTCCTTCTCGATTTCCTTATTTCTGTCCTCTATAATCTTAAGGTACTTCTCCGTATCAACAAGATCCTGTAACTGAGACTTTAATTCCAGCTGATTGCTTCTTACCAATCTTTGCTCTTTTTCAAAACGCTCCTGCATATCTTTGTAGAGATTACCTACATTATCAGCCGTATCCATCATAATATTATAGACTCTGCTAAGCGCCTCATTTGTATACATTACAGATGCAGCGTAAATGTCCTCTGCCTTGCGGCTTGCATCAAGGACTATCTCGTCACCATGTTTTTGAAACTGCCTCTCGGCTCTGTCCCTGCTTTGCTTTGTAAGCTCGTACTGGTCCATGATGTCATAAACACATTTATTTAATTCTGATAAAAGATCTAACATTAACTGCTTATCTACAATAACTTTAGATGGTTCTTTTGCATATGCCTCACTCTTTGACAAAACAATGTGAAGTCTTCTTAAAACCCTTTCAATATTATCCTGTGCACTCATTTTCACTACTTCCTATCTTATTTATTTGGTTACCTGCCTAACCATTCCCCATAACTGATTCCTTATTGCACACCCTCTCATTTTCAAACTCTGCACATAAGAATCTCTTAACTATATTGTACCCAATTTCTCCTTAAACGTAAACACTCCCATGAATTTTAGCAGATATATTTACTAATTTATTTCATAAACACATATTCATATAAATAAAAAACAATTTCCTTATAGCATAGTGTATGAAACGTATTTTTGCAAGAATTTTTTTAAAATTATATATTATTTACCAAAATAAATTTATATATTAATTTTTCAGCTAATAATAAAAGCTGCCATGCGGCAGCTTTTTATATCGAATATATTTATTTTAGTTGTTCTAATAGGTTGAAAAGCTTATTCAAGAATCGTTTCTTAAAATAAAAATAGAAAAACTAAATATCATATATTACATACCCTTTTTATTATAAACAAAGACTCCTTTTCCCTGTTTTATTATTTGCCACAAGCTGATTTTGCAGGCAAACCATCGTTCCCTTAACTGAAGTGCCTTGTCAGGCCTAATCTCTTTCATTATCCTCTTTTTGTGCCTTCGCACGTTTCTTTTCCTCAATAAACATCTCTTATTATGCATAAGACATTGCAAGTACTCTTTCCGGGCATGTCTTTTCGCATAAAAAAACCACCATCATCCTAATTTACATCAGGCTCCTGATAGTAGCAAACCCTCATTAAATCCATGCTGTATAGAAAATACAGCTGTCATCCACTCTGTTATTCTCCTCGTCAAAATTACCAGCTATACAGCTTAATAAACCGTCTTCCCTTGTATACATTCTTCTGTATTCAGGGCCGGCTTCATAAGCCTCCTTCTTCGTGTCAAATACATCAATCACCTGCTCCGCAGTCCCCCTCTTGGTCAATGTAATCGCAAATTTCTTCATTTCTTACCCTCCAAAATCGTTTTCAGGACTAAAAGTGCATCCTCGTTACTGTTAGATTTGTTCATCTTTACATCGAATGGAATCCCTTCCGTAAGGATGATTTGTTTCAAAAGCATATTAACGACTGTGGATAAATTAGTTCCAAGTCCTTCGAGAATCTCACTCGCTTTTTGTTTGTCCTCAGAGTCCACACGGACCTGTAAATATGAATCAGCCATATCTCAACCAAGCCTCCACTATCGTTGCTTTCTGATTATATTGTATTACATTGTCATAATAATGTCAATACTCTATTATTATTTTATCACTATATTATTATTACATTGTTATAACAATGTAATAATACTGTCATATATAATCACCCAATATGTTACCTTCATATACATTGGCATAATATGACATGCTTAATTCCTTACAAAACCTCTTATAGAGTGTTATCATACAAAATAAAATGTACCTTGCCTAATTGTCAAAATCTCCATCAACTACAAGCCAGCAGGGCAGTAACAAAAGGGGCAGGACAGTAACAAAAAAAGCTGCTGCACCAAGTGGTACAACAGCTTTTTGTATACAATTTTTAGCATACAGCTTTACTATTTTTATTTTATGACTACACTGTAAGATTTGTAATTTTATCTTTAGCTTCTTTTATTTTCCCTGATTTTAAGAGGTTATTTATTGTTATTTCTTTTTCTTTTAATTTCTTTTCTTTCTCAAAAATGTCACTGTCAAAGTAGTTTTTGTATATCATTTTTCTGAAAGCCCTGCCGCTTAATTCCCTGATTGTGCGGTCTTCGATAAGAAGTATTCTGTTGGCACAGTTACATACCGTAAAGAAATCATGGGATACCATTACAACAGCACCTTCGTATTCGTCTATGGCTTTTTCAAGGGCAAGCTGTGCATAGGTGTCTAAGTGACTGGTTGGCTCATCAAGAAGCAGGAGAGTGGTGGCAGTCTTTGATATATTTCTTAGCTGCTTTAGATTTTTCTCCCCTCCGGATAACTGCTCATTATCACTGTATATCTGTGTGAAAAATCCTGTAGTTTCCTTATCGCAATAGTTATTATAGATATCATTAAGCATACTTGACTTTCCGGTTCCGTTAGCTCCCACAATGGCAATTTTATCACCTGCGCCGACTTTGAATGATACATTTTCCAAAAGTGTACGGTCGAAAGCAAGAGAGTAGTCCTTAATTTCAAGTTCGTCAGTTTTTGTATTGTCATCGTCATTACAGCCATAGGTGAAGCTGAATTCATAATCATGTTCCTCGATGAATGGGTTAGGAGTCTTTCTTTCCTGAAGTCGTTCAAGGTATGTCACCCTTGCCTTTAACTGTTTTCCTTTGGCCGGGCTGTCAATTCTTGTGGCTTCTTTTCTTAATTTCTCAACCAGCTTCTTCTGGGTTTCTATCCATTCTTCTTCCTTTGAAGCCTGTTCCTGCATAAGCACCTTTGTTTCAAGCATAGAAAGATTATATTCCTCGAAAGTTCCCGGGAATTCCTGCAATTCCATGTTTTCAAGGTGAAGCACTTTATTAAAACACTGATTAAGAAGTAATCTATTGTGAGTAATTGCAAGGATTGCGCCTTCATACTGATTGATGAGTTTTGCAAGACCAACCAGATTTTCAAAATCTAAAAATACATCCGGCTCATCCATAATAAGAAGCTGTGGCTTTAAAAGCATATTCTTAATTATGGATATTAATTTGTATTCTCCGCCGCTTATTTTATCAACCGTAAGGTCAGTTATTTTATCAAGACCTGCAACGGAAAGATTTTTTCTGATGTTGGTATCGAAATTATATCCGTCTACGGCTTCGATTTCATCGATACATTCCTGATATTTCTGATATGCGGCATTCATGTCCTCTGCAGTAGCCATTTCCTCACAGATTTTATCAGCAGCACTTTGCATTGTCACAAATGGCTCAGCCAGAAAATCATATACCGTCTGGGTTCCGGCGTGGGTAACGTACTGTGGAACATAGCCGATTCTGATGCCTTCATCCATCTCAATTTTGCCATCATACATATATTTTTCATCATCCATAATAATGTTAATTAACGTACTTTTGCCGGTTCCGTTACTTCCCACCAAAACAGCATGCTCTTTATCATCTATTGTAAAACATATATCATTATATAATTCTTTATCCGGAAAACCATATGAAAGGTTAGTTATTTTAAGCATATTTAGCTCCTTAAATCTTTTAATCATTTATTATACAAAAATCCCATATATTATAACTTATTACCTATAAACTAATCAACAAAAAAATAAGGAGTAAACCCTGAGATTTACTCCTTAATCATATCAACTTTCAAAACTATTGTATTTAGCGAAAATCAAATTGTACATACATTTCTTTGCCTGTAGAATTATTAGTAAATTTATATGGTGAACTATTAACTAAACCAGTATTATTAATTAAATCCTCAAGCGTAATTCTTCCTGAAATAGTCCTGCTTTCTGTTGAATATGAATATGAACGTCCTAACGATTCACCAAATTTTCTATACTCAAAAGTATACTCACCTTCAGGAAGTACTACAGCCACATTATAAAGTACTGAAATATGTTCAGAATTCTTGCATTTTTCTAAATCTACGGTCTGTAAATTTGGAAAATCATAGAATGAAGCATATTGTATCTTATCCGAATTAAATGTCAACTTTGTAAACGGATTTCTGCTTAAATAGAAATATTGAAGTTTTGTTAATTTCTCCGTACCAATTGACTTAAGATTGTTATCTGAAGCAAACAAATTCTTAATATTTGAATTATCTCCGAAATTAACAGATGTCATTCCATTGTTTGAGATATCCAGATATTGAAGCTTGGAATTCTTAGATACATCAAAGCTCTTTATTGAATTGTTGGCAACACTAAGCTCTTTTAATTTTGTTCCCTTTGATACATCGAATTTGCTTAATTTATTAGAATAACAGTACAGTGTCTGGAATTTTGATGTAAGAGGAACACTTGTAAGTTTATTGTTGGAACAATCCAAGAATGTAAGGTTATCATATCCGTAATTCTTTAAGGTTTTAAGTTCAAGACCACGAACTGAAAGGGCAGTGATGTTGGATTTCTTGTATACCTTTAATTTACTTAAACCAGATAATTTTGTATCGGCAACGCTTACTTTCTTAAGGTTTTTAAGTTTAGATACATCAAGCGATTTAATTGGGTTACTGTAGACATAAACTGCAGCTAACTTGGTGTTGGAAGAACCTGATTTAAAACTGCTTAATTTACTATATGTGCAATTTATATCCTTTAACTTTTTATTCTTGGTTACGTCAAGACTTTTAATTCCGGTTGAACAAAGTGTACAGTTTTCAAGAGCCGGAAGTTTTGATAAATCAATCTTGCTGTATTTTGATGAATTATACATACTTAAATTCTTAAGCGCCGTATTGTTCTTAAATGTAATAGTAGTAAGTGAATTAGCGCCGAATGTCTCTAAAGTATTAAGTTTCTTTAATCCTGACAAATTTATCTTTGTAACCTTGTTACATCCTGAAATCGATATCTTTGTTAAATTCTTATTTGATGAAAAATCCAGTGTCTTTTGCTTAAGGATTTCATCATAATCGCCTATTGCCACATGTTTAAGGCTGCTTAACTTCTCGATTCCTTTAATTGATTTAACGTCGCTTACTGCATTATCACCTGAATACATGTAAGAGTTTGTTGCAAAATTAAGTGTTGTAATTTTACTTAATTCGCTTGCCTGAAGGACTCCGTCACTGTTTTTGTCAAATTGAGCTGACAATACTTTCCTGAAATTACTATCAGGGAAATTAGTACTGTTAATCGCAACTCCTGAAGCTGCGTTTACGCTTCCTGTTGGAACGCTGATGCATGAAGCAATCACAGCTCCACATAACAATAGTGATAATTTTCTTTTTTTCTTACTATTTACCATAATACCCCCACTTATGTGTCAATTAATAAGTTACAGTACTATAGTACCACCTTTTTAAAATATTGTAAATACAATTCAAAATACAATTTGCAAATTAATGGCTGTTAAGGAAGTCGGTATTTCATCTTCATTTCCTGAAATCTATTCTCATATTCCTCCTTTTTCTTAGAATCTAATACATTATAGAATTCATGTATATCATATTCATCATCACCGATGGTGATAATTCCAACTGCAACGTTAGAGCAGTGGTCAGACACCCTTTCAAGATTAATAAGAATATCCTCAAAAATCAGACCAAGCTCTATAGTACATTTGCCTTTCTTAAGACGTTTGATATGTTTCTTTTTAATTTTTCTCGTTAATCCGTCTATCACCTCCTCCAGAGGCTCAATCTGAAGCGCCTTTTCAATATCATTGCTTTTAAATACCTCAACGGTCTGTGCCACAATATCTATAACCGCATCTGATATTACACCAATTTCGTTTCCTGCTTTCGTTGAAAATTCAAGCTCTTTTTCCCTTATTTCCTCCGCTGACTCCACGATATTGATTGCATGGTCTGATATTCTTTCGAAATCATTTATGCCATGCAGCATAATAGACATGCTTTCGCTGTCTGAATCTGAAAGATTCTTTCCTGCCAGTTTGACAAGATAAGTTCCCAGTTCATCTTCATATCTGTCAACTTCATCCTCAAGCTCATATACCTGCCTAACCTTATCCTCATCAAATTCCTTAAGTACATCAATTGCAAGCAGAATTGACTTATATGCTTTTTCCGCCATTTCCTCTGACTTGTTTTTGCATATTTTTATTGCAAAAGACGGACTGTCAAGAAATCTTTCGTCAAGCATATTGCTTTTTACTTCCACCAATGTATCCTCCTTCGCTCCGTCAGGAATTACAACTGTTGCAAGTTTTACAAGAAGGTTAGCAAAAGGGTAAAGCACCACACAACAGCCAATGTTAAATAAACTGTGAATAACTGCAATTCCTGCCGCACTGGCTGATTCATCAAGAAACGCAAAATCAACAAACGCATTAATGGAATAAAATACAATCATAAAAATAATTGTTCCAATCAGATTGAAAAACAAATGAATCATTGCAGCCCTTTTCGCATTCTTATTTGCTCCGATTGAAGAAATAATTGCTGTTATACATGTACCAATATTTTGTCCCATGATGATGGGCAGGGCAGTAGCGTAGTTAACAATTCCTGTTATACAAAGCGCCTGCAATATTCCAACAGATGCAGAAGAACTTTGTATTATAGCTGTAAGAACAGTTCCTGCAATCATTCCAAGTATAGGATTAGAAAATTTGGTGAGTATCCCTGCAAAACCCTTATTTTCTGCCAGAGGCGATACCGCATCGCTCATGGTTTCCATACCAAACATTAAAATTGCAAATCCCACCAGAATATTTCCTACATTTCTTTTCTTGCTGCCTTCCTTCGATGACATGGTAAGAATTATTCCCACCGCCGCAAGCACCGGAGAAAATGATGAGGGCTTCAAAAGCTGCAGGAAAATCGTACTTCCGTTAATTTCAGTAAGTGACAGAAGCCACGAAGTCATGGTCGTTCCGATATTTGCTCCCATAATTATTCCCACCGCCTGGGAAAGATGCATAATCCCCGAATTAACAAAACCAACCACCATAACCGTAGTAGCAGAAGAGGACTGGATAACTGCCGTAACGCCTGCTCCAAGCAAAACAGCATAAATCCGCTTCGATGTCAGTCTTTCCAAAACCGACTCAAGTTTTCCCCCTGCCATTTGTGACAAACCATCTCCCATAATATTCATTCCGTAGAGAAATAACGCCAATCCACCTATCATGGTTAAAATATTAAATATATCTATAGTATTCATTTTCTAATACTTTCTACCTTTCTTCACTTACACCGCTTAAATCCTTTTCTTTTTCGTCCGTCTTGCTCTCCGGACCATTCTCAAACCACCATGCAAGGGCACTTGCTCCAATAAATATAATCACGCAAATAACTATAATAATAGTATCTATCATCTTTTATCCTCCTGATTTTTTGCACGCAAAATAAACCTATGAATTTTCATAGGAAAATACCGGATAAATTATTATTTCTGCCCATCCTTTGCATGAATATAATTCATTATAAATTTGTGACTATAATTAATAGCCAATACTTCATGGAAAAAACTTATTATTAAAATAAGACTTGATATTAATGCAACACAACCTGTTATTGCATCAAAAGAAACCGAATTAAATGTACTTTTACGACCTGACAAACGCCTTGTAAGGGCGGTATGAAGTGACGAAAGGGATAATTCCTCAGAAGATATTATCTCATCATAATCGTCTGAAGATGAATCAAAACTGCAATCCCCTGTAAGAGAAAAACTGCAGTCATCATATATTTTGTTGTATTCAAAACAAAAAAAGGAGCACAGTATAATGGCAAAAACCATAACAACAGATGTAATTTTCCTGTTATAGTCATAACGCTTGCCGTACATATACTGTTACTCCTTTCTAAAACATACTAAATCCCTTAACCTAATATTACAATATTATTCTTTGATTGTAAATAAAGAGTTTCTTAAAGAGTAAACATTATTTATTTTTTCTTCTTAATCACGCCTAATAAAATGCAAGTAATTATAGAACCAATCACCCATGACAAAATGTAAAACAGTGGGTTGCCGATTGTTGCGAATACGAATATTCCTCCATGTGGTGCCATCAGTGTGCAGTTAAATACTGCTGAAAGACATCCAGCAACACCTGCACCTATTAATGTGCATGGAATTACATGGGTTGGATCTGCTGCCGCAAATGGAATCGCACCTTCCGTTATAAATGAGCAACCCATAACAAGGTTTGATATCCACGAGCTTCTTTCTGCCTCTGTAAATCTGTCTGGGAAAAATTTACATGCAAGTGCAATTCCAACCGGTGGAACCATTCCACCCACCATAACAGATGCCATTGCAACATAGCAGGCTGTAACCGCAGGATTGGAGATGTCCATTCCGCTGTTAATCAAATCCTGTGCAGTTCCTAACATTCCGGTTCCGAATACATATGCTGCTTTGTTAATTGGGCCACCCATGTCAATTGCCATCATTGCTCCAAGAATCAGTCCTAAGACAGGAAGCATGTTAGCATTTCCAAGGCTTGCAAGCATATTGCTAAGTCCTGTGTTAATTATTCCAATCAATGGGTTAAATATGAAGCACATTAATATGCCAATTATCATTACACCAAACAATGGATAAATAAATGTAGGTTTAATTCCGTCTAATGATGCAGGTAATTTAGAAGTAATCTTCTTCAGGAATAAAACTATATATCCTGCAAGGAAACCGGCAAGAATTCCACCAAGGAAACCGGATACTGTATTTCCTGCGCTTTGTCCCTGAAATGCAAATGTTCTGATAAACTCCTGAAAACTGCCAAGCTGTGAGTCAGAGAAAATATAATTTGCTGCATCCCCTGAAAACAAAAGAGCATTACCATTTGCCGCTAATAATCCGCCTGTAAATCCAACTGCAAGTCCCGGTCTGTCTGCAATGGATTCTCCAATGTAACCTGCTAAAACAGGAACCATAAGTCCCATGGCAAGACCACCGATATATTTAAACAGCGCCGAAAGAGGAGTGCATGTTCCAAAATCTGCTCCACCTGTTTTTCCATATCCCATTACGGTATCGATTAAAAAGGCAAGGGCAATCATAATTCCGCCGCCGATTACAAATGGGAGCATATGGGATACACCGTTCATAAGGTGAGTATAAATCTGGTGACCTATTCCATTATTTTCTGATTTAATTTTTACACTTCCTTCGGATTTTTCAGCCTTTGTAGTGCCAGCCTTATATTCCCTTACATCTCCCCTTAAAGCCTTTTTGATTAATTCCTCTGACTTATTGATTCCATCGGAAACCCTGCATTCTATAACCTTTTTGCCGTCAAATCTTTCCATAGGAACTTTTGTGTCTGCCGCCACAATAATAGCCTTTGCATTTTCTATTTCAGCATCCGTAAGAACATTCTTAGCACCGCCTGAACCTCTTGTTTCAACCTTAATGGAAACTCCCATTTCCTTCGCCTTGTTCTCAAGTGCCTCTGCCGCCATGTAAGTATGGGCAATTCCCGTAGGACATCCGGTAACAGCCAGAATTTCAATTATATCCTTGTTGCTGGATGGGGCAGTAGCAGCCTTAACGCCATCCTTTTCATCCCTTGCATTTTCCGCTTCATCAATAATATTCAAAAATTCCTCAACGCTTTTTGCCTCAACAAGACTATTTGTGAAATTCTCATCAATAAGCATCATTGACAATTTGCTTAAAACCTGAAGATGAATATTATCCTTGGTATTTGGCGCTGCAATCAGGAAAATGACCTTAGCCTTCTCCCCGTCAAGGGACTCAAAATCCACGCCATCCTTAACAACCATTGCAGCCAGCCCCGGACTAATTACCGCATCCGACTTGCAATGTGGAATGGCAACTCCCATACCAATTCCCGTTGTGCTTTCCTTCTCTCTTTGAAATACACCCTTTTTGTACTCCTCAACATCCCTGATTTTGCCGCTTTTTGCCATCAAATCAATTATCTGGTTAAGCGCATCTTCCTTACCGGATGCTCTGGAATCAAGATTGATGCTGTTTTCTCCAAGTAAATCTCTGATTCTCATGTAGTATCCTCCCTTATATATTTGGTAGTGTCAAGTTTACTACCTCATTTTTTATTAAAAACCTTTATTTTAGGGAGTTTGCAAATAAAAAGAGCATTTACCTCCCATTTTTGATATAATGTCCTCGACCAAAATTCCAAAATATCAGAAAGGATAAATG
>JAXJWH010000047.1:0-1835 GCA_036308125.1 Agathobacter sp. | reverse complement strand
TCGTTAAAAAAAACATTTTGTATGACATTCATCGTTATCCGATTGTTGCATGACTTGTTATGTGATAGTCGGGAAAGAGACAAAAGCGTGTCATGCAACTGTTGCAGAAGAGCTTGATGGATAAATAAAGATGATTAAATAGGTCTCTCATATTAATTTTGAATTAAATTTAAACAGCTTCTTAATTCATGCTCATTTATCTCCTTATCGGCTGTTACCACATAACAACCCAACAAATAAGCGAGTTGTTTGTATGAATAATTAGTCAACATCATATTTACCACATATTTTAATTTCTTCATTGTGTCATAAACACCCTCCAACTGCCATCCTTCTCACCACGTTCAACATACTTCTTTTGGATAAGTTGATCCAGCAGTTTCTGAATGGCGGCAATGCTGATTCCTGTAATCTCACGCATATCAGCCAATGTGAGTGTTGGTTCAGTTCGCATAGCATTTAATATCTTCGTGTAGTTTGGAGTACGGAATACTATTCGCTCACCATCATACCACCACACATTTTCATTCTTCTCACTTACAAACAGGACATCGTTATACACCTCCGTAGCAACCAAATCATTGAAGTATTTCAGGAACGGACGGATATCCTTGATGTCTGCATGAGCGCCATCGCTTGGTACAGGACCGACTTCAAGATCGGCTTGATGTAAAGCCTCCAAGTACTCACTCTTTTTGCGACTACGGACTACAATCATCGGATAATCGTGGCGAGTAAGGATAAAGTTCACCATCAGTCGGGCAATACGACCATTACCATCTTCAAAGGGATGAATGCGTATATAACGATAGTGGAACAATGCTGCTAACTCTACAGGGGTAAGCTTGCCTTCTTGCTCTGCCTTGTTATACCAATCCACTAAGTCTGCCATCAGACTGGGAGTTTCTTCAGGAGAAGCATATTCAAATCTGTCACCATATCGTGTAATCACACTATTAGGACGAGTTTTATATTGTCCAGCATGTATCACATAGCTAGTTTGAACCCCGCCAGGCAAATTACGATATACTGTATAATCCTCACGAAACAATGTCAGGTGCAGTGTTCTAATAAAGTTTTGCGTCAAAGGAGCTTCTTTTACCTTAGCCTCTTCTGTCATCATTCGTAAACCGACATTACTCGCTGTCATTTCTTGAACATCGCGCACGCTTGCCTCTCCAATCACCTTGCCGAATAACAACAAGATTTCCGTTTGGCCATAAGTCAGCGTATTACCTTCTATATGGTTACTATTATAGTTGAAGTCAACAGTAAAACGACGGCTAAGCCTATCCTTATCCTTCTCAGATAGTGGTTGCAACTCTTGCCATGCAATCAATGCCTTCTTAATATTAAGATATTTCATACAGTACCTAATTTAGTATCACACAATGCAAACATACAAAATATTTTCAATATGGTTGTACTACTACAACCTTTTTCGTTGTTTTCTGCAATAATTTCTGTTCAAGGGATTTAAAATGGTACTCAAAAAGTAAAAATAAACCACTAGATGATACCCGATCAATATTGTCCTAAATAATTTATAAGAAAAAAAATAAAAAAGGAAGTTGAGTGCTAAAATAAAAGTGCTATTTTAGCAATGATCCCCATCAAAACAACTTCCTTATGGCAAATATAACACTTTTCGCTCAAGCAATCGGCAAATTGCCGAAAGAAAATTATTAGTGTCCGATAAAACTTTTTAAGCAATAAAAAAAATTAGGACTGAATCTGACTTGCAAGATTCAGTCCTTTTGGTTATCTTTGAATTACACATATAAAACATAACCATGGGCAAAAGTACACATTTTATCGGACAGCCGATGTATAAT
>JAXJWH010000046.1:0-27739 GCA_036308125.1 Agathobacter sp. | reverse complement strand
TAGACAGAGTCCTTCACCATGCACATGTGATTACCATATCAGGAAGATCCTATAGGTTGAAAGAGCATATCAAGTCAGAAACTTAGAAAAATGTACATTATTATTTTGGAACTTTTGTACATTTTAATATTGACATTTATATTCATGCTTGCTATTCCGTAATAGTTTAGCCATCCTCTCGCATACACCTTGATTTTCTCAAGGCTTGGCTTGATACTTTGTACAGACCTGCGTGAAGACAGGTCTTTCAGCTTCGACTTAAACTTCTTCCATGACTTTGGATGAACTCGGACATAAATGCCACTTCCGTTCCTTCCCAATGCAAAGCCAAGAAACTTAAAATTTCTGATTGCAAATACACTAACTGTACGGCTTTTCTCTCGGTTCACTGTTAGTTTCAGTTTTCTCTCGAGATATTTCGTACTGCTTTCCAATAGTCTTTCTGATGCCCGTTTGCTCTTTGCAAGTAATACGATGTCATCGGCGTAACGGATGCATGGAACACCTCTCTTTATGAATTCCTGGTCGAACTCGTTGAGGTAGATATTTGCCAGCAATGGTGATAAGTTTCCGCCCTGTGGAGAGCCTTCCTCTGTTTCCATGACCACTCCGTTTTCCATTACTCCACTTTTCAGATAGCGTTTGATTAGTTGTACCACTCGTTCATCCTTTATCTTCTGTCTTAACAGTTTTATGAGGATTTCGTGGTTTAAGGTATCAAAGTACTTGGATAAGTCGAGAACAACCGCAAATGTATAGCCTTGCTCCGCATACTCCTTAACCTTTATAATTGCATCCTTTGCACTTCTGTTCGGACGATACCCGAAACTGTTTTCCGCAAACAACGGCTCATAGATTGGCACTAACTGTTGTGTTATTGCCTGTTGGATTGTACGGTCTATCACTGTTGGTATGCCAAGCTTTCGCACACCACCGTCTGGTTTTGGAATCTCAACCCTCCTTACTGGAGATGGAGTATATTTTCCTCTGAGTATTCGGTTAATTAACTCCTGCTGATGTTCCTTTAGATATGGCAGGGCTTCCTCAATGGTCATTCCATCAATACCTGCCGCCCCTTTGTTTGCTTTCACCCTTTTGTATGCTCTGTTAAGATTATCTTTATACAGAATCGCTTCCAAGAGCTTCGGCTGTGCACTGTCTCTTTCTTTCCATATCCGATTAAACGACCTTGACGCTTTCGCATACCCTTCATGTTCCGCACTATCTCTCTGCGAATAGCCACTAACTGTGTTTTCTGTCATAAGCGGTCATTCCTCCTTTCTCGGTCATACTAAAGACTCCTACTGATTCGGTCCTTCACCCGAATGAAGCTTACTTCATTTTGGCTACTATGACCTCTGCTGACTTCTGTGCGTTCAGCAACACCTTTCGGCGTTGGTTGCTCCTTTCAGAGCGTATCACACAGACCTCCCTAGGTACCACACGTTTCCTTCTCTCCATCCATCTGCCACATCTATCATGCATGATTCCGTGTAGTTATGGGGCTTCGACTTGATTTGCAGCCTTACCCTCATACATAACCTCATATGTGGTTTCTGTTCGTCAGACCAGAGATTTGCCCATGGGTTAGTATGTTCCCCATATCCAGCTTCCTTCAGATTCCACCTCACGATGGACACCCTTGCCTTCGGCTATATCCTTCCCACTACCGGGCGGATTCGGGACTTGCACCCGTTGGAAACGTGCGCCGCTAGGCGCACAAATGGAACGGGACACCCTTGACGGATGCCCCCTTGTTCCAAGCAGACATATTTCCGAGTTGGAACGGGTCCAGTAACCAAGTCCCATAAACCAGCTGTCTGCTTTCTTATTTCTTTTTACCCAGTTAAAACCACAGGTCTTGTAGGTAAATCCCCACGCTTTCATTACTTCAAGCCCTTCTTTAAGAAGCGGGAATGTTACCCACAAAAACAGGATACTGTCATCCGCAGCAATGCTTTCCACAGGAAGAGAGAGAATGTCATCGAACTTCATACATGAATAATGGCAGTCTGCTGATTTTAGCTGACTGCCACGCTCCGAATACGTCTGGAATTTCCAAGGCGGATCGGCATATATGATATTGAATTTTTCTCCCATAGACATCCTCCCTTACTCTGCCGCAAGCTTGCGAAAACTTCTGAACTCTTCTTTGTCAAAGGCAATCGTATATTCCGCTTCTCCTGACTCTTCGGCTGCATTCTGTCCTGCAATAAGCTTTCTTGCAACCCTTAAAGTGACATAATTTGCTCTGCAAAGCTTCATGCTCTCCTTAAAGCTCATATCCGACTGATTATGAAGCATCTCGCCCATATCCGCAATCTGCTGTTGCACCCTGATACGAACCCTTTTGGCATCCTTTACAGATATTGTCACTCTGTGCTTTGTTTCCTTTGAAACATCCCATTCCTTCTGCAATTCCTTGATTAGAAATTCCATGTTCTTTTCTATATTTTCTTTTCTGCTCATTAAATCTTCCTCCGTCTATCTTGTATTCTGCTGTGTGGGTGCAGCGTCTATTGTTTTTCCCACAAAGTCCTCAGCATCAAGAACAATCTCGCCTCTTTTGTACTGATCCATTACCTGATTAATGGCATCACCAAGAGTTTCTGCTTTCACAGTAACTGTTCTTGATAACTCTTCTCTGATTTCAATATCAAAATCCTTTCGTTTAGCCATACAGAATTTACCTCGCTTTCTGCTTATCCATGTGTACTTCTGCCATACTGATTACATTGGTTGCAACCTCTATTGCATCCTCCAGGTTTATTCCCCTGACATTTAGTACGCTCTCCATATCTTTACTAACCGTAACAGGAAACACCTTCATTTCACTGTCCACATCATAGATTCCGGCAGAAAGATTCTGATGAAACTTATCCATTTTATCCGTACAGAATTCCGCACGCATAATCTCACTTAGAAGCTCCCTGATATCCTCGCTGCAAAGTGGATTATTGGCTAACTTATGAAGCTGCGTGAAATAATCTTCCTGCTCAAGACGGATATCCTCCCTGTCTTTTTCCATCTTTGTTCCGCCATAATCTTCCCGTATGCCCTGAAAGTCAATGCGTGACGGCTTGGAAGAAAGATATACTCCGTTCTCCCATTCGATACCGATTTCAGGCTCCTCACTATCTCCCTTAATCTGTCTCATAAAAAGGCTTGTACCAAGTCCCACCACAAAGTTTCCATTGCTCATATCCATAAGAAGCAGATTTCTTGGTGATAATAGCTCCACAACCCTATAATCCTTACCATTGAAATTGTGGAGATTCTCACCCTGCTTAAACTGGTGTTCCATATGGCTGTAATGATGCTCAACCATCTTGTCTTTCTCTCCATTTTCAGTAATCCCATAAAGCCTTATCTTTTCCTTACATTCATGACTGCATCTTTCATAATCAAAACGCACATCTTCGACATTTTCATCATTAAATCTCTTATTGAGAAATGCTCTAAGATGGCTTTCATCTCTGCAATAACACATGAAAAGAGTCTTGTTACCAGCCAGATATACCTCTGCCCAGTCAGGCTCCGTCATGGTTCTCCCAAGCTCTGAAAAGATAACTGCTGTCTCTTTCAGGGAATACTCGCCAGACTCCTTAAGCATTTCAATCGTGTCATCAAGTGTCAGAAGGAAGTTGGTTTCAACCGTTCCCTTCCGGTTCTCAATCACAAAAATCATATCATTTAATTTCATTTTGCCCTCCTAACCAAAAACATCCGGCAAAACCGAAGCTCTGCCAGATGCTGCTTTTTTATAGTTCTTCCTGATTACTGTGGTCTGCCAATGAGTACAATGCTTCCCACATTCGGTACTGCATTGTAGGTTACGCCATAAGCAACACCTTTTGCTTCTACCACCATTCCATTTCCAACATATACAGCCACATGACTGATATTCTTGTATCTGCCATTTCTCTCATAGCTGTAGAAAATCAAATCTCCCGGTTGCATATCTGCATAAGATACTGTATGACCTGCACTGTCAAGACCTTCTGCCTCCGCAGCTGCCGTATTTGCTCCACCGTAGCTGATATCAATACCGGCTGCTTTCCATGAATAGTAGGCAAGGGAACTGCAATCATAATAATTGCCTGTGTCTCGGTACTGCTGACTGTACGGATAGCCTACCTTTGTCAGTGCATAGGAGACAACGGTTCGCTGTGTCGGATCTGTAATGTCCTGCAAAATGGCATCCACCTCTGCCTGTGTCAGAGCTGATTGCGGTGTGACACCACTTGTACTGCCAAACATCCGCATCATTTCCTCAACCAGTTCGATTTGATCTGAATCAAAATTGTATTCCGTTATCATGTCATAACAGGTTTTCAGCTTCACATTGACATACAATACAGTCTGTGTAGTGGTTGAACCATCCTCATTTTCAGTGGTTTCACTTCCGGAACTTGTTGTGTAGGAACACATATCGTCAAATACTTCTTTAAGCTTACTCTTAGAAGTATCATTCATAACGGTTGCAGTATCCCCAACGCCATATTTGACCATATAGATGGTGACAATATCATTGAAGTTTCCTGCACTTTCCCCTTCAAAATCCACATACACAATCTGCCCGGTATCGTATCCCGTGTGTTCATTTGCCAGAGTGTTTATATCCCTGTTAAACTCCGAGACATAGGCACTTGTAACCGTAGTGACCGTATCCCCCGACTCTAGCGGTGGGAGGAAAAATGCAAATGGCGAGTTGTAGAGAATAGCAATTACTGCCACTACCGGAAGAACTGTTACCGCAATGAGTAACACAAGTACCAGCAAAAATCCTCCTACTGCAACCATAATCTTTTTCAGCGGAAGTGCCATTTTATTGATAAACAAGTCCTTAACCAGCTTTGCAAAACTGTCCTGCTGCTCACCCTCTGCCTTCATCTTATCCAGAAAGAACTTAATCTTTCGGTTTCTGCTGTTTCTCTGGGCATCCATTTTATCCAGTTTATCTCCAACCGCCTTACCCACAGCCATACCAATCAGAGGTGCATACGGACCTGTCTCTGCTCCGGCTGCTGTCCCTGCAACCGTAGTTCCCACTTTTGCTGCTACTTTTGCTCCTTCCTTTGCCGCTGCCTTGGCAGTCTCTTTGGATGCCTCCTTAGCAGCGGTCTTAGCAGTTTCTTTTACTGTTTTCTTGGCAAGCTTCTTTCCGGCTTCCACCTTTTTAATACGCTTTCTTTTCTCAGCCAGTGCCTTTCGCCTGAAAAGTTCTGCTCCCTTAGATGCAGTTCCCGTTACCGGTCTTGTTGCAACATAAGCAATGTTTGCCGCATCCCTGATTTCTTCACCGCCTTCCATCTGACCTAACGCAGTCTGTGCCCCGGCTGCGCCTGCAACTTTAATGGAAGAATTCTTTGTCTTAATGGACTGTTTGGATTCCTTTAATGCTGCCCGGTACTGCCTGAACATGCCTTTCTTTGCATTATCAACCGGATGAATCGTACTCCTCCGAAACTTCTTGTTTTCAGTAGTTGCAATCTTCGACTCTTTAATCTTCGGACTTCGGTCAACCGTATAGATGTTGGCTGCTTTGATAGAAGATTTCTTTGGTTCATGTGTATGAAGCTTTGCTTTCTTCTTGGTATGAATCACCATAGGCTTGTCATCGACCTTTTTGATTTTCAATTTTCTCACCTTCTTTCTACATCCATTACCCAAAAAAGGGTAAAAAAATAGCCATCTGGAGGGTTAGTCCAAATGGCTTATGTATATTATCTTTATTCATATTTTGCTTGGTGTCATTCCTACAAACAGGAAGCTGTCGGTTGTTCATATAGATAAAATATCAATTTATTTGTTTTGCAAAAGGATATATTGTGCTGCAATAACATAATTTTCTATGTCTTCTTCACTTAATCCTCTAACAATAAACAAATCATCCCATATTATTTTCATCTTATCAATATCTTCACATTCAACCTGAAAAAATCCAGTATTCAAATCAATACCCACATAAATGTTTCCGTCTAAAATATATGCTGAAATTATCGGTTCTTGCTCTCCATTTTCTTTTACGTTTAAGATAACTGTATCTACAAATTGACTTGGTGCTTCTTTGATTGGATGATATTTTTCAACAAAGTAATCATTAAGCTCTTTGCCACAAATCCTATTTACTACTAAATTATTTTTATTCTCAGAATAAATCTTTTTCCAATTCTCGATTTGTTCTGAAGTAACTTCTGTTGTAATCATATTTTTATCCTCTTTGCCCTTAAAAATCAGAATTTCTATACGTCAATAAACTATTGAATATCATAATAATATATTGCTTTCTCATACAATTCTCGGCATTGCTTTTCATCTCCCCAAGATAAAGGGTCATCTGCATAAGACAATATATAAAACGGTTCTTCTTCAGATATTTCCTTGGGTAAATACTGCCATAATTGATACATTCGTTTTCCAAACTCTGCAAGATTATTCTCAGCAATATATATGCCTTTGAGTTTACTCATTAGTTTTCTACTAAACTTATCAATATCTAACTGCATTTCATTAAATAAATAACATAAATGCAGCATCGCATCCTTATAGGCTCTTCCTTCTAAATCAAGCAAAACTTCATCTTGTGGATTTTGAAGGAATAACTGGTCGAGTTTTTCTTTATATTCATCATATTTTTCATATCCAATGCTACACAGAACAGCATATACAATTAACTCTTCCATTTTCCCTCCTTAGTTATGAAAATCGGAATTTCAGATTTCCTTCTTAAAGCAAATAATTCTGTTTTCTTCGTCAAAGCCTATATTTAAGTGGAACCTAAATGAATCTTCATTCGTTATTTCACAATCGCTTGCAAACTCTTTACAGCCTTTCTCTTTCGCCCATTGTTCACATTCAGCGCATAGTACTCTTGCAATTCCATGATTTCTGAACTGCGCATCGACAACGATACCTTCAAGATAACCCACCGGACTCGATTTACAACCTTCTACATAGTCATGCCTTAAACTACATAAAGCTAGTCCAACACACTGATTATCTACAAAGTGGACAAAGGCTCCAGTCTCCTCACTATAAAGATATTCTTCTATTATTTCTATAGCTTCATCTTTCGTATTATCTGGCCACAGTTGAACAATCAGTGGCACCATTACCTCAATGTATTTATTCGTTGCTATCATAGACTAACCTCTTTATTTAATAAAATAAGAATTTGGTGTAAACACTTAAGTTGCAATACTCTTGTATCTTTCACATAATCACTCGTAAATCTTTCCCATATACAACATCTTTGCAAAAGTTTTATAATCAACATTATCCCAATCAGTTTCTTTATCGAACTGAGACATATCATCTACCCAGCTTGCAAGTTGTCCAAGAAAATCTGTTAACGTCGTATTGATCCACTCATCTGGATGCTCATTTGCGTCCCTCGCCAATTCAACGACATAGTTTAAGAAATCATCCATATCTTTAATATTGTTTATCTTCTCTACTGGATTATTCATAACTTTCTTCTCCTTAAGTTGATTAAATAGGAATTTAAAATTCAAGTATAATTAAATGATTGCATCAATTATTTCTTTTGCACGATGTAAAATAGGTAATTCTCTATTTGCTACAAGTGTTCCTAATCGCGTATTTGTTCTGTTTTCATACTCTTGAACTGCTTCTTCATATGACAATTTCAATGTAGATAAATGAAAACTATCTATTTCATCTTGTGTCAAATTCTTTTCTCCAAATGATTCTACTTTACACAAGAAATAATTATTAATATTATGCCTATGAATCAGGTTATAATAATCACTTACAACTCCTATTTTGCAAACCACTTCTACCGATACACCTAGTTCTTCTTTTAGTTCTCTTTGAATAGCAGTAAGTAAGTCCTCACCTATCTCGACTCCACCGCCAGCCGTTTCAATTAATGTTGCTTTTCCAAAATCATCATCTCGCTCTGCCCTTACAAAATAGAATTGTCCATTTTCATCATAAACAATTGCCCTAGCAATATTTCTATCGTGGTCAACATATTCAAATTGCCATTGTGTATCCTGCAATTCAATATTTATTTCTTTATTCACCATATATTCCCCCTTTCCATTGCCATTGACATTGACACAAAATAAGAATTTACTCTTTTATATATCTACACAAAATACCCTCAGTAATTATATCTCCTCCACTACATTCGTATGGTATAGTTCTTTCATCCCTGAATCCAAGCTTGTGTAAAACATTAGAAGATGCAATATTTTCCTTCGCATATGTTGTAACGCATTCTGTCATATCAAGAGTTGTCTCTGCGAAATTAATAACTTTCTTCATCGCTTCAGTTACATAACCATTTCCCCAATACTTCTTACCCAAGTTATAGGATATATCCCAATGCGGCTCAGCGTCCTCGTCATTCCAAAACACTAAACAGGTTCCAATTACTTCATTTGTGTTCTTTATTAATATTATCCATCTATTCCATTGCGCATTATCAATCTGTTCTAACTCAAACTGAACAAACCCTTCTGCTTCAGCAATATCATCACTGGCTTTCCACCACATATATTTTGATACATCTTCATCCTGCATCCAACAGTTGAAAATATCATTTACATCTTCTTTTTGTATCTCACGTAATAGTAATCTTTCCGTTTCCATTACGGGTGTTCTCATTCTTTTCACCTCATTTCGATTAACAGCAGAATTTGAATTTAGTATGCAAGGCACTTTCGTACCCTACACACTAAACTATACCACAGAAATGCTATTTCTTCTACCAGAATGTTACTCTGTGATAGCATTCTCTTTTGCCCTCTGTTCCGCAATCTTCTCATTTATCCAAACCAAAATAAAATCCAAACCTTTGTAATAATGGCAGAACAAATCAGTTGATTGCTAATAAAAGGTTTGGATTTTAAATGATGATGATTAGCTTAAACCACAAAGATTAAGAAGCGAACCATCTGTGTTTTTCCACTTGGGTATTATCTTTTTGCAGGTTTCATCATCCAGGGTTGCTAATGCAGCTGCTTTTTCGTCATTTGTGATATCCAGATACACCATTGTGGTCTGTAGATGCTCATGCCCAAGCAGGAGTGATATTTGAACTATGTTCATACCATCTTCAAGCCAATGTGATGCTTTAGCATGTCGTATCTGATGCGCATGAAGATTCTTCGGAACCTCATCACAGATTTCATGTGCACATGCGGCATGCTTTTTAAGCATCTTACCAATAGCCGGTTGTGTGAGCTTTCCATATATTCCTGTATTTCTGGAATAGAACACGTAGGCTTCAGGATCAGGAGTAGAACCATGAAACTCTGCTAAATACTTTTTAAGATGTGCTACAGCCTTGGGTAAAAGTCCTATCGTTCTAATCTTTGTTCCTTTGCCAATGATAGTGATATATGGCTTCTCAGCATCCAGATACAGCTGCTTGTTTTTTAGCGACAGAACTTCATCTATTCTACAGGCAGTCGCATAAAGCAGGATAATAAGTGCAAGATCCCTTCTACCTGTTTTATTGGTAACATCAGGTACTGACATCAAGGCTTTGACAGCATTTTTGCTCATGCCTTTTACCTTGGTTTTTGGTTCCTTTAATCGTGGAATTAACGTCGCATCATGGTATAAATATAGATAATCGATTTCTTTACTTCCAAGATATTTTAGGAATACCCGCAAACATGCGAGGCGGTTATTGCAGGTTGCAGCACAGCAGTTACGGTCATTTTTTAACCATAGAATCCATTCTTCTATGACTGATCTGCTAAAACAGTCTGAGCTTAAACTATTGATAGTGATTCCCCTTTTCTCATCTAAGTACATGATGTAAAGGGTAAGTGTGTATCTATAGGCTCTAATTGTGTGTTCGCTCTCTGTTAAAAAGGATGACACATAATCGTTCACAAAGAACGATATGTGACGGGCGATGCATACGCCTTGGTTAGTAGATTTCTTCATCTGTATTTACCTCCGGGACAATCCAATCAAAAGTTTCATTTGTTTGATTCATCATAATACTGCTTAGATTAGGAACAATTGAGTAATAATATTTTGTGCTTTCTAATGTGACATGCCCCATGCTCTTACTTAAATATGCGATTTTATCATAGAAATTGAACCCCTCATTGGTCCATCTGTTGATATTTTCTATTGCATAATTATGTCGTAAATCATAGGCAGTTGCATGTGAACTGTTAACAGAATCCCATATAATACGAAAATTATCAGTTAACCAGCTGCTGTTAAAGCGGACATTATCTTTTGATACAAAAAAATACTCTCTGTTTGGAAAAATACAATCCATTTTCTGATTGAATTGTTGCATAAGTTCCAGCATGGAATCATGCAATACAATATAGTGCTCATTGTATCCTTTTGTGCCTACTATACTGATAACTCCTTCAGTGAGATCAACATGTTCACACCTTAAAGACAGGGCTTCGATTGTTCTCATTCCTGTGCTGTAAAGTAACCGAAAAATCACAGGAGCTGTCATGCTGCGTATTTTCATATCAATCCGGTTTGGTAAATATCTCAGATTATCGCAGGCTTCGAAGAAATCAGATAATTCCTCATGCGAAAATGCATGTGGTATATACGTGTTTCTTCTTTTACGGGGTCTTTCAGGAACAATAACATTTGTCTGCTCTCTTTCCTGAAGATATTTGATAAATTCAGAAACCAGGTAGCAGCGTTGCCGGCAAGAGTTTATGGTTTCAGTAGGTCTTTTCGCAAAAAAGCTGTCAACCATTTTCTGGGTGAGTTTATCATTTTCCGGATATAATTCATTGCAGTGACGATCAAATGCACGCATTTTGTAATGAGAATCTCTGCTCCACTTTTGAGAAGCTTTTCGATATTTTTTAAACTGCTCCATAAGCGGAGAGAGTTTTGATATAAACTCAGTCAATATCAAACACCCCCTTTCGCACAGGATAAGATTCTATGCTTAGGGCACATTCTTTCAAATGATGAAAATCCGTATGCAGATATGGGTCTACTGACTTCGGTGAAGTGTGTCCAAGGATATTTGATATGACTGGTAAAGCAGTATCTTTTTCTAACAGTTTAACAGTCAGATGATGGCGGAATAAATGAGTGCCTATCCTATCACCTTTATTCATGCGGATATTGGCAAGACCAAACACCTTACGAACAATCCAACGTATTGTTTGTACTTTCAGTGGTTCATATGGTACAACTTCTGAGATAAATACAGCATCGAATGAACACTTAGGTCTCTCTATAGTGATATAGTCATATAAAGCATTTCCTACAGATGGTAACAGTGGCAGTTCAAGTTCTTTCTTCGTCTTTGATTGAATAAGTCGGATAACATCAGAATTCCAGTCAATCGACTGTAACTTTAAATTGATGATATCTACGCCTCTTATTCCGGTGTGCAACAAAAGATTTATAATGGCTTTATCCCGCAGTGACAGTGTATCTGTATCCAATAATTGATTGATTTTACAGATTTCATCATCTGTGAGCATTTGGATATTTTTTCGATGTTCTGTCAGATGTGGCAGAAAAAGTAATACTTTTTTACAACCAATGGGATCAACCTCTAATCCTGCTTTTAGAACTGCTCTAACACTTTTACAACAAGCGGCGGAGCGAATTAAATTACCCGATTCATCAAGGAAGTAAGACAAAACATCATCTTCTTCCGTTGATTCCAGATTACAACAGCCTCTTTGCTGTAAATGATAAAAGAACACAGAACCACTATGACTTTCGCTGTCTATTGTTGTGTCTTTTGTTTTACCAATTCTCTCAGCATAGGTCTTGTAGTAATCTATTAGTTGTTGATAAACATGATTCAGAGAGTGGTATGCACCTCTTGGTTCAATAAAAGAGCAAATTCTGCGTCTGTCCGGAAACAGACCATAAATATCAAAATATTCAATGCTGCCAATTACTGAGCGTCTCCACTTTAGGTCTTTTTGATTTGAGGAGATGCTCACAAAATATTGGTAAATGTCCTGATACGAAGTCCATGATTCCAAATCCAACTCAAGAATTTCACGAATTTGGCGCTTGTACATATAGATGCAACTCATGGAATATCCAGAGTTCTTCATATGGTTGACAAGTTCTTCATGGTGTTGTCGTAAATTTGTTAAATCCATGGTATGTTAACCTCCTTTTTTCTTTTGGTTTATCATACCATGGAAAATAAAATCCAAACCTTTAGACTTAATGTCGCTATAATTAATGTCGTTTTTGAAACAAAGTTTAGATAATATTAAGGTTTGGATAAATGAGATAATCGAGAATTCTCGATTATCTCGTGGATATTGGTGTTATAGAGCTTATAAAGGCTCGTATCCTTTCCAATCTGATTGTCGAATGGAATGACCACATTACCGCACTTTAACAGTCCCATACCGGACTGACTGTTGGTTACGAAGCGGAGCTGTGCATCCGACACTCCGATAACCTCTGCCATCTTGGAGCTGTCTGTATTCGCCTGCTTCAAAAGCGCCACAAACTCGCTGTTTGCCAGCATTGTAGTTGCTGTATAGTTCTGGAGAAGATCCACGACATTCTGCGTGATGCCGGTGCAAAGACCTCCCTGTTTTCTTACTTTCTTCCAAAGCTGCTGCAAATATTTTGCGGAATACTCTGAATTTAAGAGCACATGGAATTCATCAATATAGAGCCATGTTGCCTTACCCTTCTTTCCATTCTCTATGATTCTCTGCTGGATAGACTCCATCATAACAAGCATTGTAATAGGACTAAGCTCTGTTCCCAAATCTCTGATACCATACACAGTGAATCTGTTATCAACATCTACATTTGTCTGGTGATTGAATATATTAAGCGAACCATTGACAAACAGTTCCAGGGACAATGCTATATCCTTTGCCTCTTCCTCCGGCTGTGCCATAAGGATATCATAAAAATCACTCATAACCGGGATATATTTCTCTCTGCTTCTTGCAATGTCGATATACATCTTTCTCACACATCGGTCAATGATTGACTTCTGACGGGAATTGAGACTGTCTCCAATACATTGCTCACAAAGTCCAAGCATGAACTCACCTTTTTCTCTCACCCATCCCTTTGTATCATTCTGGTCAAGATTCCATACATCCATGGCAAGTGGATTCACATAGTTGTCCGTGTAAGTGGACATATTAATGACTGTTCCGCCATAAGTTGCTGCAATATCAAAATATTCATTTTGAGGGTCTATAATTATAATTTCATCATCGGTAGAAAGAAATACCTGCCCCATCGCAGCCTTACAGAAGAAGGATTTACCGGAACCCGGCACTCCGAAAACAAACCCATTTCCATTGATAAGCTTCTTTCGGTTTCCGATGTTGATATTCTTGCTTACCTGATTGATACCATAATAAACACCACCCTCATCATTCAGCTCCTGCACATTAAATGGCATAAGCACCGCAAGGGACTGTGTGAGCATGGTTCTCATGGTTTCCACCTGTCTTACACCAATCGGAAGTGCTGTATTGAGTGCTTCCCTCTGTTTCAGATAATGCACATCAATGGTACAGCTGTTTCTCTTTCCAATGGTTTCAACGGTTTCCGTGATACTCTCAAGCTCTTTCTTGGAATCCGACATAAGAATGATAGTCACACCCACATAGAACAGGCACTGGTCATTTTCACGGACATCATCCATGATTGCTTCAATTTCCTTTTTCTCCGTTCTCTTTGCATAAGAGATTTCAGAAGAAAAGTCATTGTTCTTGTTACGAACTCTCTGCTGTTTGATAATGTCAGATTCAATACCGAGGTATTTCTTCTGTAATGTCTTGGTTGTCAAATCCTTTGGCACAGATACTACATCAATACTTGTAATAGAGTGAACAGGTAATGAAGTAATCTCATTCAAAAACCTGTCTGATAAGCTGCTTGGATACTTCTTGATAAAAAGTGCCTTACAGAACTTGCTCTCATCCTCAAAGCTGTCCGGGAAGAACTTAATCATCCCATTACAGAGGTCATTCTTAAATTCAGCTCCCACCTTCTTTGCCTTCTTAATATCAAAGTCAAAATCTTCCTCATTTCCTAAATGATAAAAATCATGGAGAATCTTAAGTCTCTGATTACCGGTAAGAGGAACAATCTCTGTTCCAAGCTCATTAAAAGCTTTATGAATGGTGGCTTCCAAAGTGGCAAACTGTGCCTTTGCCTCTTCAAAGTTCTTACGCTCAATCGTAAGAGTAAGATATCTTTCCTGTTCAATACCTTGTCTGCCATCCAGAATCTTCTCCTCAATGATGTCGTTGTATGCCTGACGATACTCGTC
The DNA here is from genome assembly GCA_036308125.1 of Agathobacter sp. Taxonomy (GTDB): domain Bacteria; phylum Bacillota; class Clostridia; order Lachnospirales; family Lachnospiraceae; genus Roseburia. The sequence continues at coordinate 13,473 of JAXJWH010000046.1, read as the reverse complement.
AAAGCCGTCACCCTTCTTGGGGAACATGACCTTTTCCCGAAGCTCTGTCATATTCTTATTCTTGTTATTGACCGTAATCTTGTAATTACAGTCAAGGGAATTGAGGAACTTACAGTATCTCTCAAAGATATCTATCTGCTCATCCTCGTTGGTAGTAGTGTAATTGATATCCTGAAACAGATAACATTTACTGTAACGGTTCCTTGCCACCTCGAAGATACCATTTTCCGCTACTGCCATAATCTCTATTGTTTCCTGTATGGATTTAGGGGATTTGTAAAGTGGTTCACTTGCTTTTTTCAGTTCCTTAAATCCATCTGTAAATAAACCCATTTGTTTGTCCTCCTTATTTCTGAGGCACCGCCGGAGTAATCCGGCTGATGCCTAAATCACTCCGACCAAACAGGTCAGATATTATTTCTTAGTTACATTATTGATAAGTGGTGCAAGGTAACCCAGTTTATAGGCAACTGCGGCACCGATAAGCAACACAAAAAATACCATGCAGATGATAAGCATTCTCATCATTTTCTTCTTACATGCTTCAAACTCTGCCTGATTGCTCTTCTTTTTATCCGTATCATTTACATCTGAGACTGATACATCTGCTTTGCCTGAAGCACCAAACATTTTACCCTTTCCCTTTGCTTTCACAGCATTTGCCTGTTCCAGCTCATATGCCTTAATCGCAGGCTCGCCCTCCGTTGAGACATAGGTTAATGCCCTGTTTCCAAACATATAGTGGAATTTCTTTCCCATTACCTCATAGAAACTCATCCCGTTATAGGAATAGAACCCGCCAAGTGCAATCGGTGCTACAACCGGGATAGCTACATATGCAGCTCCCGTAAGTCCAATAAACGGATAAAGAAGATAAACAAGACCTCCGCCTATCACAACACTTGCAATCGAAAAAATCAGCTGCTTGGCTGTAAGTCCCATAGCAACTGATTCCTGATAACGGTCAATATCTTTGTTGATTTCAATTACCAATTTTCTCACCTCGTTTCATTTTTTTGCTTATTCTCTGATACAATTCCTTTGTTCTTCTCATACATTGCAAGTCCATCCGGACAAAGCTCTCTAAGTTTATCCGGATTAAACATATACAACGGATATTCACAGTAACCGCTTCTCTTAACAAAACCTGTAAATGTTCCAAGTTCGTTGTCTGCAATAAAGGTTTCTGCATCCGGAAGATTATTGGTGTCTACATATGCACAGTAATTTGGTGTTGTATCCCCAAGGTTTACTGTCAAATCTGCAAATGGTTCCAGATATCCTTCTTCATTACACCCAAGACCGATATACATATTTCCGTTATTCATATACTGCTGAATGTCAAATGCCACATCTGTTTCTCCGGTAAAGCGTGAAGTATAAGTCAGACACTTATACTCCACTCCCCGGTCATCCTTCATCACTTTTATTTCTTCGTTCATGCCATAACCTCCTACAGTCCAAATGCCTTGCTTGTCAGACTCTGTGCTCCTTTTACACTTCCTACCGTAAGTGCAATGGTAAAAGTCATTTCACAAAGATAGATAAGTGTTTTTGCCCAGTCTGCATAACTTGAAGTAAATGTCGGAAGCCCCGCATTGATAAAGGCATTGCAGACAATTATGGCTAGTGCCATTGTTACCGCCTCAAATGTCACAGACAGGAAGTATTTACAGTATGCAGATACTGTGTGGTTCACCGTTCTGTTACCACCCATTGTCGAAAATGCAATGGAACCCATAGGAACAATAATCAGTAATCTTAGGAATCTGAAATATACCGTGTATATCATAAAGAAACCACAGATAATAATGATGATGGAAAGAAGTGCTGCAAGTATCAACATGATAAGACTCTCTCCAAAGCCAAGATCTTTGATGATATCAGCCTGTGTACTGTCAATCGTAAGTGTTGTATAGCTTCCTGCCGATAACAGATTAACCAGATTTCCTATGGATGTGAAAAATGCCTTCATAATCGTGACATTGTTTGCAACAAACCACTCCGCAAGTCCCAGTCGAATCAGCATACGAAGGATTACTTCAAACCTCATCTCTTCCCTAATATCAATACTTTCACTACAAAAGCCTATGACAAAGAACAGTACTACAAGCGAAGAGCCAACAGCAACAAATATCGGTTCAATGCCGGCGATAACCGCCCATGGACCTCCACCTTTGAAGTTCACGGGCGATTGACCTAACATTGAAAATACAAGCGATATCTGATTGTTCCAAAATCCAAATACCATTTCGAGAAGAGCAAGGATCTGATCTCCAAGATTAAAAATATCCATTCTTTCTCACCTCGCTTCTTTGCTTTTCCTAGAAACCTAAGAATGTTAATACTGTTGAAATACCAGCCATCATGACTCCAGCTACAATACCCTTAAGAGCAGAGTTCATAGTTGAGGAATCCTGCTGCTGATATGCCTGTGCAAACTCCATTACGTTTTTCGCAAGAATAATTACACCGACTGCACCGATTACAGCAATCACAAGTGTCTTTAAGTTATCAAGTGGCTGTGTTACTGCCGATGTGTCCGTCGCAGCAAAGCATGTGCTTGTCATAAGCATTGCTCCTGTTACAGAACCTGCCACTGCAGGTAATACCTTTTTCTTCATGTTCATAAAAAATCCCTTCATTCCTTTTTCCTCCATATTGGTTGTATTTGTGGTTACTGCCACATCAGTTGTCATTGTTAAATTGCTTTCATTCTGTCTCATGCTTTCAATCTCCTTTTTTGATTTACCTAACCGGGATATCCGGTCAGGCACGTTATCTGTATCTGAACGGGATATCCCCGGTTGTGAAATTCAGTCAGGCTTTCCCTGACACGTTATTGCGACAACCACCTCCTTAAAAAAAGCACCAACCTGTTTAGGCTGATGCTTTCTCATAATCTTCCCTTACCTGTCTCATCTCTTCGACTTCGACATCCGGATAGAAATATTCCAATATTTTATTTTCAGGCACTCCGACAATCATTGCCTTTTGTGCCTCCTCCTGCTGTTCCTTAGTAAACTCCCACTGAGCCATTCTTCTAAGAATCGTGTCTTTGCCATCTATCTTAGGAAGTTCATTTCTTTTATCCGTTGTCTCTGCTTCTTCGGAATACTCAAGCTCCTGTCCCTGTTCTGCATTGAAACGGTCTTTTTGCTCCTGTTCATCAAGCATCTGGAATCTCCAACCAAGCTCCTTATCCCCAATCATCATGAATTCCTCATAAGTCAGCTTATCAATATAGACATTCTCGCCTTTTTCTTTCAGCTGCTTATAGTGCTCCAAAGCTTTCTGGGATAAAATCTCGTAAGGCGGACCAATGACCTCATTATTACTGCTCATATGGTGTACATAAGGCTTTCCGCCACCATCTGCTGTCTGTTTAAACATCGGATGGGCAAATGGAATATACTTGTTATCCATAATCGGGTCAAAACCACGGATAAAGATAATACATTTCTTGTTATCCAGCTTTCTCACTTCATCCGGTGTAAACAGTTCCCTGCCAAGCACATCATAATTTCTTGAAGAGCTTCCCTGTCTTCCTTTCGTTTCTCCGCTTGATTTCTTATCAATCGTGCCTTTTCCAAGCAGCTCCGAAACATACTTATGCGTTGACTGCTCATTGCCGCCAAGATAGATGAAAGTGTCGCAATTCCCTGGAACGGTTTCCCAGGTATCCTTAAACAATGCCTTTAGCTGTGCAAAGTTCTGGATAATGATAATACTGGAAATCTCACGGCTTCGCATTGTCGATAACAACGAACAGTAGTCATCAGGCAATGCGACATTGGCGAACTCGTCCAGCATAAAAGTCACATGAATCGGGAGTCTGCCACCGCAGTTAAAGTCTGCCTGATAATATAGCTCCTGAAAAATCTGTGTGTATAACATACCGATAATGAAGTTGTAGGATTTATCACTATCCGGTATAACACAGAACAGTGCTGTCTTTGTCTCCCCGTCTCCATTTACACCTATTCCTATATCTGCAAGGTTCAGCTCATCCTTTGACAACAGGCGAAGCACCTGCTTATTCTCCAAGAACGCAAGTCTTGAGTTGGCACTGATAATAATGGAACGTACTGTATCGCCCGCACCACGCATACATTTGTTGTACTGCTTGACTGCCGGATGGTTTGGTCCAAGAGGATTATTCTCCTCAAGGAATTTCATTCTGACATCAAGATGTGATGGTTTTCCCTGCTGTGTTACCTCGGCTTCACCCAGAAGCTGTAGAACCGTCTCAAAGTTCCTGCGGCTTGGTTTCTCCTCTAACCACACATAATAGAAAATTGCCTGTAAAAACAGTCCTTCCGCTTTCTCCCAGAATGGGTCTGAGGGAGTGCTTCCCTTTGGTGTGGTATTGGCAATCAGGTTCGTGATAAGCTTCACAATATCCGTTTCCTCACGAATATAGGAAAACGGATTGTAACAGTCTGACTTATCCATTTCCAGCAGGTTGATAACCTTCACATTGTATCCGTTGTCTTTTAACATCTGCCCGCAGCTTCTTAAGATTTCCCCTTTGGGGTCGGTACAGATAAAAGAACAGTTGTGGGGCATCTGCATCAGATTCGGCTTTACCTCATAGAACGTCTTACCTGCACCGGAACCTCCGCATATCAGGATATTTCCATTGAGCTTAAGCCTTCTGAAATCAAGTGACATCTTCACATTCTGGCTTAGGATTCTATTGAAGTTCTCATCCTTATCCATCAGAATACTGTTTACCCTCTGCGGATTCTCAAATCTTGCAGTACCATACTCCTTGCCGGGCATATAGTTTCTCTGACTGGTGTAATACATTAAAACAGCCATCGCATAGATTCCTACTACGATGGCTACTGTTTTCACTGTATTTTCATTAAAATAATTTGCCAAGGGAGCTGCGCATACTTCATTGAATCGTTCCATAAAACTCATCAGGTCAATGCCCTGCTCCCATGCTCCACCAACCAGATACCCAAGATATGCTGCAAGAATTGCACCAAATGCCAGAAATATCACAGAAGGTTTTTTCTTACTTGTCTGCATAGGCACTTACCTCTTTCTCTGTGTGGTTGCTTTTGTTGCTGTCTTAACTTTGGTTTCTGTTTCAACCTGAGATTTCTCATATCTCTTACGGACTGAAGACTCAACCTTGTCATAATGATTGCTGTAAAGAGCTTCTCCCTTTATCGTCTCAACTACCCGGTTGTCCTTATCATAAATCTTGTAGTCCTTTTCCCTGTCAATGAAAGTAAGCATGGTCTTTCCGCTGTGGATTTCCATGATGTTTTCTTTCTTAATCCAGACATACCTTGCTTTCTCTCCCCATGTTCCGGGAATTCTCGTTTTCACAGCTCTCTCATTCTCCGTCTGAATAAGTGTTTTAGATATCGTCACATCAGAAAGATTCATATGCTTCGACGCAGCAACAGCCCTCATTCGGTCAGCCAGATCCTGATAGCCTCTGATACGGTTTTGAAAAGCCTCTTTGTCCATCATAACCTTATGGTTTCCACTCTCGTCTCCCTTATCAAGAAAACCGATGGTTTCAAGCTGTTTAATAACATTTTCTGCCTGCTCATGGTTAATGCTGAAATTCTCTTTTACGGCATCCACATTGATTGTTTTCTTCTCCATTGCGTACATGCCGACTTTCTCAATCAGCCCGTCCATCAGCATATTGGCTCTTGCACTCTCCGGTGACGGGCTCATCTCGTTTCCCTTTTTCTGATTTTTCAGGAACTCCATCAGTTTGTTAAGCTGCTTTTCATCCCCGTTTTTCAGATAATCGTCAAAGGTGGCAATTCTTCCTCCGCTAAGCTTCTGCAAAAGCATATTTGCTCTTGGCACTGCCTCTGTGTGAAAGATAATCTCTGTCTTTCCATTCTTTCGGTCTGCATCCGGAAGTACCGAATAAAGAATGCCGTATTTCTTGGCATATTTTTCAACCTTCTTCATATCAGCTGTTGCAAACTCTAATACCTGAAGGTCTCCTCCTTTCATAAGCAGCTTTCTCATGGAAGTCCTGCCAAGGGACTTCTCATAATCAAGCATTCCCTTAAGAAAGTCGATTGCTTTTTGCATGGCAGCAATACCGCCACTGCCCACCTTCATTGCAATCTCAATTCCATCGTATGCGACCTCAATAATCTGGACCGCTTCTCTGATTTCTTCTGACACTGTGATTCCTCCTCTCCTATAACACCGGTGCTTTTTCTGTCTGTACTACTTCCGGTTCCTGCTCTGTAACATCTTTTGCTTCCGCTATCATTGTCTTTAATTCTTTGACATCTGAATCCTTTACAGCAGTCTCGGAAATATCAATGCCATGTGCAGTAAGAAAATCAGCGATTCTCTTAACCGCTTTATCTTCCTCGATACGATACATCTCAAGAGCAATCAGAAGATTTTCTATCTGCTCTGCCCATTCCGGCTTTTTGTCTGCAAGCTGCATATACTTTGTCTTTACCTTCTCCCTGTCTGCATCTTTTTCCTGCAACTCTACGATCAGCTTTTTCACAAGGTCTGTGTCCCCTGTACGAAATGCATACTGGGCAATAAACTCTTTTTCTTCCATACCGAAATCCGCATCTGTTTCTTCCATAAGCTTCATCGCTTCTGTAATCATAATAAGACTCATTACACACCACCCCTTTCTGCCTTCAGGCTGTTCTGTAATGCTGCAAATCGGATAATGCTCTGCATCTTTTCCGGTGTCAGATTCTTATTGATGATAAGCTCTAACTGTTCCTCATCCAGACCGCTTTCCAGTCCTCCACGGATGGCATTCACCTGTTCCGGTGAAAGTTCCTTATTAATGACCAACTGTACCAGATCCTTATGAGACTTTTTCTTGAATGCGAACTTACTCATAATTCCCTCAAACACGGATGGCTTGCGATGCATATAATCAACATCCGTTCTCTGCAAGACCTGTTTATCCTGCACCAGTGTCATAGTGTAATAAACAGGGATTCCGCCAGCATTTGCATATACCGGAATTGCCCCCGCCGGAATGGTTGCAGCCTGTTTTGGTATTACTCCCTGCGTCTGCCCTACTGCCTGTGAATCATAATTCTGTTTCATCTCAATCTCTGACTGTTTTTCCACAGTCTCTTCCTGCAAATTAGTTCTCCCATGATGCTGCTCATCAGCTGCTTTTTCTTCTGCTGATTTGTACCTTTCAATGGTTGAGTTCTTTGCAATTATCGCCTGTCCCTGCTCCCTGATTGTCTCATCCCTCTGTAAAATCTGCTGTTCAAGGTCAGTATTTCTATCCTGCATGATTTTCATCTCCTTCTTTAAGTTTTCTAACTCTGTACGAAGCTGTGCTATGGTCTGCAATCCCTTATTGACTTCGTTCTGCTTGCCTTCAAGCTGTTCCGTAAATTCCCTGTTCTCCTTCTCCAGCTTTTCATTAAGAGAAGTAAGATTTTTAGCTACAGCTTCATCAAGGCGGATTGTTTCCATCTGTTTGAGCATCTTCTGAATAGCTTCGTAATTGCCGGTATTAGACTGTATAGAATCCGTCAATGCTTTCACTGCTATGAGAAGCTCTGATTCCTGTTCCTTCGTAATCGGTTCTTCTTCGACCTTCTCAGGAGTATTTGCTATCTGTTTTTGTGCATGTGTCAGAGCACTGCTAAATGCTCTTCGCATATCAAGTGCTGTCCTTGATTCTGCCATAACTTTTTTGATTTCATTTATGCTGACATTGTTTTCATAAAGTTCCATGGCAACTCTCATTTTCTCAGCATCCATATCTGATCTTCCAATTGCTCCAATCACTGCTCTCGGAAAATCCTTTCGATACATTTCAGAGATTGCCTTCTGCTGTTCATACTTTAGGTGTCTGTCCGTGTAATCATCAATCTCCTTAGCAGAAAGTCCATGCTCAATATCTTCCTCAATAAGAGCAATTACTTTCGGGTCCGTTATCTTCATCTTTACCATAGACAGATATCTTTCCCTGTCAGCGTCACTCATTCTTTGTCTTTCCATAAAACCTGCCTCCTTTTTCAATAAAAAAACAGCCTATCTGACTGGCTGCTTCTCATGTTCTGCTTCTATTTGCTTTGTCTTCTCGATTAGCCCATCTCTTATCCTTGAATCATCTGCTACATAATCGTTCCGGATAGAATCCGCAACTCTGATTTCCTTTGAAACCGCTGTCTCAAGTTCTTTACAACGCACCGTCTCCCTATGATAATGTTCCTTTAATTGAATCACCTCTTCATAGGAATAGCCCTTATCCCCAAGCAGCGACTCCAGTTTGTGATACCGTTTATGCTCATCCTCAAAAAAAGTATCCCCATTTTGGTATGAGTGTTCACACTCTATAAGCTCAGTCATCTGTTCAGCAATATCATATAATTCCTTATTCTTATGATTCGCCCGGTAAACTCTGCTTTTTTCTGCGGAAGCCTCCTTTTTCTTATCCGTAAGATTATCAAGTACAAGCACCAGCTCCTCAAGGGAATGGACATCATGCCTTACAAGAAACTTATACTGTTCCTGTAATTTATGCATTTTTTTTATTTCATCCTTGTACTTCCATGCCACGGAGTATGCCTTTTTTTTCAGCTTGCCGATGCGATATAATCTTGCATAATATTTTTTCTGCAAGCCGGACATCTTTGCCCTCTTATATCTCCTGACCCGGCAATACACTATCTGGGGCTTCACATCTTCACTTGATACACATTGAGATAAACTCTCTTTCTGTATCCTTTGCCTGATACACTCTTCACCATATTCTTCCCCTAAAGTTTTCAGTCTGATCATTCGTTTCATACCCGGAATCTTTACAGCTAAATATTTGCCTTCTCCATGGGCATTCTTGATTTCATATCCCTTATTTTCCATCTGGGAAAGAAAACTATCAAAAGAGGCTGCCTGTAATATGCAGGCATCTACATCTCTTTTTACCATATCGGACCATATAAATTTGCCGTCACGGTATCTGTTCCATTCCCTGTCCGTCCTCTCCCTTTTTCCCAGCTCTTCCTCAAGTTCAATCGTTGAAAGTCCATATTCCTCACATAACCGATTTGTTATCGGCTGTATATACCTCTCCCAGTCACCTTTCTTGTAATGGTATTTTTTCCCGTCACGAAAAGAAACACTGTTAAACACAATGTGTGAGTGCGGATGATCTGTATTATCATGGACGGCATACACAGCCTCATAGTCATTGCCAAGATACTCTTTTACAAACTTCTCTGTAAGCTCAAATACAGTATCCGGACTTGCTTCTCCTTCCTTAAAGGATAGAATAATGTGATACGCCTGCCGTTTATCAAGCTTATTAAACTTCTTCTTGGTATCCTTCATCTGCTCAAAAGCCATATCCACCTGACAGTTTATCGCAGCAACAAGTCTTCCATTCTGAGTCTTTTCCGGAACAGTAATATATTCCAGAGCGGACTTCAAATGCTTTCCATGAAAAGAACTGCCACAGTCTTTCATATGAAGTATCTTACTGATTGCCAAGACTGACCACCGCCTCTTTTAAAGTAGCATTTAGTTTCCTCATATAAGCAATCAGCTGTTCCCTGTCTGCTTTTGAATAAAGCTCATAGTTGTGATGATGAACAATCTGGTTAATATTCACTCCGATATGATTCACTTCATTGATAAGATTTTTGATTAGCTTTCTTATTTCCGGATAATCATTTGGTTTCTGACTAATGAGAAATCTCAAATATTCTGCCTCATTCATACCTGCATTTGTTGATTTTTCTTCCAACAGCTTTGCTTCTGCCGGTGTAAGTCTGAGTGTCTTCCTTACACAATGAACCTTATCTGCCACCTCTGTCACCTTCCTTCAATGGCTCGTCTCTGATAGCTTCACACAGTGTTCCAACTGCTTTATCCACACCATTACGCTGTAGATTAGCTATAAATACTTCTGCCAGTTCGGTTGCAAGCAGTTCCACCTTTGCTGAATACTTTGTCTGGTCAAATAGTTTATCCAGTATCTGCTCCTGTTCCTTAAGAGAATTCATTTTCTCCTCAAGCTTTGAGTATTCTGCATCTGATATATCAGACTTCTTCATTTCTTCTGTGGTATGCAAAATCAACTCATAGTTCCATTCACAGACGCTGTCAATCAGATCATCAACAGAATATTCATCTGTATCATACTGGTCATCATTTACATCAACCCTGACAAGGTTCCCTTCCTTATCCGTACTAAGGCGGTAATCATGACCTTCCATATAATCAAGAAGCATCTGTGCCTCTACCTTATTGATGATTTTGAATTCTTCATGCTCCCGCATCCAGTCAAGAAGTTCACCTGCATCTGTCATAAAGTGCATTTTCTCATCCATCGTCCCTGCACACCTCCTTATCTGTGTTAGTAATTCTTCAATTCCCGTCCATGGATTATCTCTAACGGAATAAACATTACGAACTTAAGATATCCATGGCAAGATACGCATTAGAGACATCTCTGCCCCTAATGCATCTTGTCAGGGGAGAAAATCCCCTGAAACCCCTTAAAATCACTATGGCTATGAATATTTAATAGCCATTTTGCCTCTGGCTATTGAAAAGTAATAGCCATTTTACGGCTGGCTATGAAAAAGTAATAGCCTTTTTTTCAGATATTTTTTATGGCTATGAAAAAGTGCTAGCCTTTTTTGTCTTGGCTATTGAAAAGTTATAGCCATTTTATGGCTGGCTATGAAAAAGTAATAGCCACCTATTCGGCACCCAAAAAGCACATTTTTCATGGCTATTAAAAAGTTATAGCCTTTTCTTTTCTGGCTATGAAAATCTAATAGCCATACTCCATTTGGATATGATTTTTTCATAGCCACTTGATTTTCATCTGATAATTTTATCCAGTTCCGGTATTCTTTCTGCTTTTGCTTTTACAAGCCACTCATTGTAGTCTTTGCATCCCTTTGGTGGTGGAGAGTCTGTCACATCATAATCAAGCTGATAATACTTTTCCATCAACATTTCTGTTGCGTCTCTTCCAGCCTTGTCATTATCCAGACAAAACCTTATGCTTGATATCTGCGGATGTTCTTTTAAGAATGTTTCAAGCGGAGCATCAGCCACCATACCAAGGGCAATCATGTTACTCTCAAAATCCCTGTGAATATCCATATAGCTCATCAGGTCAATGGCAGCCTCAAATACTACCAGCTCTGTACTTTCTTCATTTGCAATATTAAAGCCATACCGCTTATCATTTCCCGGCACATCACACTTAAATGGTTTTCCCTTCTTGTCAAACACACCTCTCATACTGGCAAATCTGGTGACACCGTCCTTGTCGTTTCCCTTAAACACAATATTGTGATAAGGAATACTCTCATAGATAAGTCCCTGATTAACAAAGAAATTCACAACATCCCGGCTGATGGCTCTATCGTTTGTAAGGTACTCATAAAGATAAGCATTGCTGTATGCCGGTTGTGGTAAAACAAATGGTTTCTTTTCCATTTCCTTATATGGGACTTGGTATTTCAGTACTGGCTTTTCACGAGTATCATTGATTCTTCGATATCCGGCAAAGTCCAGTAACCAGAATACCGCTTCTTTTACATCCATACCGGCAAATACCCGTAAGAAGTCAATCTGTGAACCACCATTTTCTCCCTTTTCATAGCGCCTTGAAAATCTGCACCAGTGACTCCGGTTATAAATTCTCATGGAATCCATTTCTTTCAGCGTGTAATAATTGCCAATCCTTTTCGGTGTGTATCCAAGGTTTGCTGCAACTGCCACAAGGTCAACCGACTTTGCGATTGCAAGCTCATCCTCTGTGAAATTCTGCATCCCATCACCTTGCCTTCCCCTGCTCTGCCACCATTCCTGAACTTAAATCAAGTGATTGATAGTTCGTTTCGAGAAATACTTTCGGTGTATCCAACAGCTTTTTCTCCTTAAAACTGAAATACTGACGGTTATCCCCGCCTACAATTACATGATCTAAAAGCGGTATTCCCATAAGCTCACACATCTTAGCCATACGATCCGTCATCATGGTGTCATGCTTGCTTGGTGTAAGTTTTCCACTGGGATGATTGTGCATAAGCATTATTGTTGCTGCATTGGAAAGAATACTGGCTTTAAATATTTCTCTTGGATGAGCCATCGATTCATTCAAACATCCAATACTTGCAAAATGACAGTTAATCGGTGTTCCGTCTGTTTTCATGTTGATTACACATAATACCTCTCTGTCCATTTCACACAAATGCTTTCCCAAAAGCAGGACTGCATCTTCAGGATTTGTAATCGGATGTCCCGACATTAGCGGGGCATCCTTTACAAGCCTTACCGAGACAACATCAAGGTTGAACGGATTCTTTTCCTTCATCAGAATCACGCTCCTCTCCCAACTCCACATGAATAATAATCTCACCTGAGCTTTCATTTACCATTTTCACAAGCTCCTCCATTGTTATCTCTTTTTCCATGGCAGCCTCCTATCTGGTCTTGCCTGCTTCATATACCATAGGTGCTTCCGCAACAATTCCATCAAGACGCTTATTCGGAGTATCTGTTGCAAGTGTTACCTTGCGAAGGTCTTTGTCATAGTGATATACCTGATTGGAAAGTCTCTCATCAAGAGCCACCTGATCCATATTGATTTCAGCCACCATTGCAGCCAGTTCATTCGGATTGCCCAAATCTGTACTTACTGCGATAACCTCATGGATTGAACTTGGCATAATATAAAGGTCTGAACCAAGCTTTTCGGCGAGTTCATGAAGCCCATCCTCATAAAGCATACTGACAGCTCCGTTGATTCCCTTGTTATTGCTGATTACATACATCTGCTGTTCCGGTGGCATCTCACCCAGCATCATATCTGCAATCTCAGGTGGCATACCATCCTTCATAAAGATGTCTCTCATCACATCGTTCATTGATTTAACAACTGGTGGTAAAAGTCTCTTTGTATTCTCTGCGGCAAGCTTGAACAGCTGCTCCTCTGTGAATCCAAGAGTATCTGCAAGTCCGTTATGGACAGGTGTTGAAGCAATTCCTTCCCCGTCAATCTTTACCACCATACGGTAGATAACCGACAAATCCTTGAATTCCCTGTGGGGCATATTGGCAAGCATTTCTTTGTTCTGCTTTGTATTGATAAGCTGGAACACAATCTTATCCTTTGCACATTCAGCATTTGTAAGCTCATTTACATTGATACTCTCCTTCTGTTCCATTGCCTTCATAAAACCTTCTGCAGCTCTCTCAAGCGTTGCATTCAGATTCTCTGTTGTAACATAGTCCTCATACATATGGTTGACATAGATTGTCGGACTGATGTTCATACCCGGTTCATTCCCCCTGATTGATAATCCGTCAAGTGTACGGTTTACCTTATCTACCGGTCTGATTTCCACCTGTGCATCCTGATACTTCTCAGGTAAAAACTCCTTGAATTTTTCTCCTACTACTCCTTTAAAAATCTCGTATTCCATCATATTACGATTCCTCCGTTTTCTTAAT
>JAXJWH010000045.1:0-4363 GCA_036308125.1 Agathobacter sp. | reverse complement strand
GATACAAAGGAACTTTTGTTTCATTTCCTTTCTTATCGTTTTCAGCCAGTTTTTGAGGACTAAGATGTTCTTGACATCCTGTTCCTCGTTGTTCATGGCGATGTAAACGCTGATTGCACCCACAATAGCTACAACACCAGCAATTGCATAACACAATTTCACTACAAACGGAATATATTTTGCAATTTCTTCCGTTACTTTAGCCAAGGCTGAGGTTCCAGCACTGTAATCACCTGCAGCATTTTGTGCAAATGTGACAACAGGGGATGCGACTGCGAGAAAAAGGGCTAAAGCTCCAGCTTTTACATGTCTCACTGCTGACTTTGCACGCGAACACACGCCTTTAACTTTGCTTTTAAATTTCTTAAACATCTTAAATCTCTTTTTTAGTTTTTACTTATTATATCACTCTTCTGCAGCAGAGTGATTCACAACATCTCGGATGTTAATCCTGGTACGTGCACTTGCCAGTTTCACAGCTTTGACGGTTGTTTCTTGTTATATCCGATACCCAAAGAATGCTGGGAAAACAATGGATGCTCCCACCATAAAGAGGCACGATCCGACCAATGACATAATATGCTTGGTTATTTCACCTTCGCCAGTCTGCATCTTGAAGTATATCTGTAGTGCAGAAATGATGCACATGATACCTGCTATAGCATAACTGAGGTATAGAACATAGAGCATCATGGTGACTGTGAAGTCATGAGCAGAAGCAAGCGCATCAGCTCCCCAGGAATAGTTCACACTGCCACACTTTGCGGACGCTACTTGAGTGTTCAGTAGTAGGGTGAGTACTGTAAGAGAGTAAACTGGTAGCAATTTCTTCTTAAATATTGTCTTGTACCTCTTGATTTTCAGTATCATCGTGGCCTTTTTCATTCTTTAAATCTGTAGGTGTGGACTTTTCTATTACTTTTTTTATAGCTATTGGAGGCTCACCGTGAGTCATGGCGGATTTCATTGTCGCTTCCATGAGCTCACCGGTTTGTTCTACTTCTATTTCCTCCATATCGTTATAGGTCACCTCAATCTTCTTTTGTGCAGGAGTTATCGGCGCACCACTAGCATCTAATTTTGTTTCTTGTTCATTGATAGGTGGAGTAGCTTCTTGAGCGGATTGCAGATTAGTTTCATCCCATGTAATACCTTCACCATCGTTATCTTTAGCAACCCTGAAGCCTGATTCGGTTTCCTCTACGGTTTTACTTGTTTCAGAAGGCATGTCATCCACTTCAAAATACTCTGTAGTAACATTGTTCTGGTCATGTGGTTTTCCATACAAATCCATGCTAATTGTAATAATGTAGTATGCTACATAAACCACTGTAAGTATTGCAGCAAAAATCCAAAAAGTGCTCATGTGATCGACTCAGTTTTATACTTGTTAATTATCTTATATTTTGCCAGACATCAGTCCTATGTTTTGCCAAACAAAACTGTTTTTAGTTGTCTGGGTGAAGCCAAGTTAAAAACAAAATCTATATATGAAACAATAGTCTGTCAATAATTTACCCTTTTGTTAACGAATTTTTGATATAATACTTAAATGGTACTCTGTTTTGGTACTCTAAATGTTTTTTAAGAAAATAAAAAGACCTCAATCCCCAAAAGGGTGAGGTCTCATGTTTTGCCAACAACAAAGGATGGCATTGTACAATGAAAAGCTATTTTGTTCTTAAAAATTTTATTCTTTATCCTGTCTTTTTTTCTTTCCTAAAAGATAATCGTTAATATCATTGTAATCATTATATAAATGTGACATAAGTGTGGTATGTTCACCCAAAGTTTTCTCTATGACACTGAAAGCCCGTAGCCCAGCGTCATCATTGTCTAGATAGCAATATACATGGTTGTACACTTCCATGAACGGAATTGCTTTATGTACAATACTGGTAGAGTTAAGTATTATGCAGTCATTTGGATATGGCTGTGTAATATCGCTTTTGGAACTGCGTAGAAGAGTCTGGTAAGAGAGAAAATCCATAAATCCTTCAAAAACACAACATGATTCTGTGTGTTTCTCTTTTGAAACGGGAATAAGACTCAGTGATTTTTCACCATGACAACCTTTGAAGAAAGCATTCCTGATTTCCATACCGCCTACAATGTTTGGGAAGCATATACCAAAATATTCACGACCATAGGCACAATAATGTATCTCCTTACAATACTTCATCCCTATATCCAATGGTATGCAGCGTTTCATCAAATAACTAAGTAAGGCTTTATGAGTTAGTTCTACAATTCGTATATCGCGTATATCACTAGCACTAGGACGTTGTGGATTGATATAAACATGATGCTTCTTTATGGGGTGTTCCATATCGTTGCTATTAGAGAATAAACGATATTGTTCTTCCAACCAGGTAACAGCCTTATGAAACGTGCAGTTGCCATTGAGCTGTATGGCTAAATCTATGACATTACCACCAATACCTGCTCCTAAATCATTCCAGAGATTTTTTCTTGTTGAAACAGAAAAGGAGGGTGTCCTATCTTCCCTTAGTGGAGAATGATACATCCATTGGGTGTTTGCTCTGTTCTTGGATACAGGATTGTAACCCAAATGGTTTAATAACCTTGTAATCTCAATATTCTTTAGTTCTTCTATTTCCATAATTTCTTATCTGTTGTTGGCAGTATTGCTAATTTATAGGTGTCCTACTTGAAGTGGTGTAGCGGTTTAATCCCTATAGGCACTATACTAAACTACACCGCTTCAATAAGTACATTCTGGTGTATAATGAAAATTTCTGTTATACACATAGCCTTTACCTTCCTTTTTAATGATTTCGTTCTTCATCAAAAATTTCAGCACGTTTATATGGATATTTCTGGATCGCTCGAAACCGATGAAAGCATAACCTACACCCATCCTCTCCAATAGGGGAGAATAAGTGATAGGTTCTGAAACATTCTCAAATGCTATATCAAGAGCCTTTCGGTGAAGGTCTTCACCCAAAAGCTCAAAATCGAAATTCTTCTTGATCTTTTTAGGACGGAATTCATGACCTTCTACAAGCTCAGGAAGACCTTCTTCATTTATTCTGAAAGCGAAGGGAATAAAATCCTTATCACGTATTAGAGTAGCCTGGACTTCACTGATGTTTCCATCATTTTCATTCTTTGTAACCTGCAATATTGTCTCTGCCTTGTGGTTTAGTTCGGTTCCAATATGACCACGTACATTGTCATCTGCCTTATTGAGATGGAGGACGGTATGGATGTGCAGATTATATTGACTCGTCCATCTCATAAGTAGTCCGATGACTTCTGCCGCTTCTGTAGAGTTGTTGATATCAAACAGTAAATCTCGTAAGCCGTCAATGACTACAAGTCCCACGTCTGTACGTTCTGCCAATGCAAACTCAATAATTTGTCTTCTGTCTAAAGGACTATATTCTCTCAACATGACAAATTCAATGAGTTCACAATCTTGGTCAGAAGGGAATCCTGCCAATTTATTGATTCTTTCAAGTACTTTGTGGCAGTGGAATGAACTCTGTTCTGTATCAAAATACAGCACTTTGTTTTTGTTTTCAGGAAAGTTGGCTTCATAATTAAGAACCTTTTTTCCAGTAAGTGCGGCTGCAACGATAGCACAAACGTTGAAGGTCTTCTTTGATTTACCTTTTCCGGTAGATGCACTGAAATTTCCTAATGTGCTAATCGTAGAATTGCTGACTTGAATTACCTCTGGGGGTGTCTTGTATTTATCGGTTGCCTTGATGAGAATACTTTCCCATATCGATTTGAAATTTTCTGATGTGATTTTTGTTTCCATATTATATGTTGTTGATTTTATTAATACTCAACCACTCATCTAACTCATGACGGTAGAAAAATATTTTTCGGTTGGGTTTACTAAATGCTATTTGTGATGATTTTACAAGTTGATAAAGTTTATATACTGATACGCCTATATAATTTGCAGCTTCTTGTGTGGTGTACACCTTTTTCTCTTCACTTAGTTTATCTTCCAAATTAGCTACACGAACTTTTAAATTCTCCATCTTTTGCTTTGAGTGTGTCATCTCTTTTTCTATTCGTTCTGAAAGCATATCGAGTTTACAACTCAAATTATATATGTCCTGATTGTTGATTCTTGCTCTCATTCTTTTCTGTATCTCTTATTGGATGGTTTGAAATGTTTGAATTGTTTCTCCAGTGTTTCGTCCATTTCTTTTTGCGTAGGCACTCTGTAGCTGTTTACCCATGCGTCAAGGTCGGCCTTTGCGAAATAGTATGTTTTACTGGGTGGTGTATAATAAGGTATTTCACGTCGTCTTACAGCTTCAAGCAATGTGAATTTGCATATGCTTAAGTATTTGACGGCTTCATTGGTAGTGAGAAATTC
>JAXJWH010000044.1:0-2028 GCA_036308125.1 Agathobacter sp. | reverse complement strand
GATGCCATAAATGGTTCCTGTCCAGTATCTTTATTATCCTTAATAATTCCACTTCGAACATAAAAACCGGTTGTTTCATCAAAGCAGGAAATAAAGTTTATATCTTTTCGAACTCTCATATAATCCTCCTGCTAAAATGACACCTTACCATATATTTCATAAAAATCAGTTCCTCTCTCAATTAGTTCTGTATTAAATTATATAACCAACCAAACTATATTATACTATAAACCGACCTTATGTGTCAACCCTCAAATCTTTATTTAGGCAAAATACCCCTTCCTTAAATGTCATACAATCATAACCACCAGTAAACTGGTGGTTTGCACAGCCCCTAGAAGGGGCTTATACAGGCTTAGCCTCTATAAGAGGCATCGAAGGCTTGACACCGCATTACAAGAGACAATCCCAAATTTTGTGTAAAGTAGTTGAATAAACCTCCAAGATGGTATATAATAAAAATATCATTTTGGAGGTTTTTAATATGCCAAGGTACAAATTAAGTCCCGAAGAACGGGCAGCAGAAAGAGAAAGAAAAGAGAATTTGCGAAAAATTGTGCAAGGACTCGATGTAAAAAGTTTTGATGACCTTAAAGATGTATTTAAAATCATGGTCGGAGAAATGCTGGAAAATGGTCTTGAAGGTGAACTCGATGATGAATTAGGGTACACCAAGTATGATTATCGCAACAAAACATGCGAAAACAGCCGTAACGGGTACTCTAAAAAGACTTTAAAGACAAGTTTCGGTGAAACTGAAATTAAAGTCCCCAGAGATCGAGATGGTGACTTCGAACCGCAGCTTGTAAAGAAGAATCAGACTACTCTTACCGGAGACATCGAAGAGAAAATACTTTCTATGTATGCAAAAGGAATGACTACAAGCGATATTGAATCACATATACAGGATATCTACGGATTAGAATGCTCTGACAGCACCATAAGCCGTATAACAGATAAGATACTGCCTGTAGTTCGTGACTGGCAGTCCAGACCGCTTGAAGATGTTTATGCAGTGGTATTTATGGATGCAATACACTTCCACGTACGAAGTGAAGGACAGATAGTCAAGAAAGCGGTGTACATAGCTATTGGCATCAATATGGATGGAATCAAAGAAGTGCTTGGAATGTGGGTAGGTGAAAATGAAAGTGCAAAGTTCTGGCTATCAGTTATGAACGGACTTAAAAACAGAGGAGTTCAGGATATTCTGATAGCCTGCGTTGATGGACTCACGGGCTTTCCGGCAGCTATTGAAGCTGTATATCCCAAAACAGAGATACAGCAATGCATAATCCATCAAATACGCAACACAACAAAATTTGTGTCATACAAGGATATTAAGGCGCTGATGGCAGACTTAAAGAAAGTCTATGCAGCAGTAGATGAACAAACAGCACTTGCAGAGTTGGATAACTTTGATGAAAAATGGAGCAGTAAATATCCAAAGATAGCAATATCCTGGAGAAGTAACTGGGCTAATTTATCAACATATTTCAAATACCCACATGAGGTCAGAAAGCTGATATATACAACAAACGCTATTGAAGGATTTAATCGTCAGCTCAGAAAGGTAACAAAGAACAAGGGAGTATTTCCGACGGATGACAGTCTCTTGAAAATGCTATATCTTGCAATGATAGATATTACCAAGAAATGGACGGGAAAACGTCGTGAATGGGGACAAATTCATTCACAGTTGGAAATTTTCTTTGCAGACAGATTGCCGCAGTAGCATAAAATCCCCGTCAAATCAAGGGTGAAGTAAACGCCCTCTGACCGAGGGCGCCCTTGACATGCCGTTGATTTTATGCTATATTGTAGCTAAGGCAGAAACCCGACGAGCGGATTCCTGCCTTGCAAAAAATTCATTAGATTATATTACCATTTTGGTGTTTACACAAAATCAGGGACAGACCCGACATACCCAAGTTCATGAGCTGCCAGCATCATATTACCCATCACCAGACTTCCATCATAGACATAAGTTCGTCTTTCTTTTTTTGCTAATACAATTAATATAACCGG
>JAXJWH010000043.1:0-12295 GCA_036308125.1 Agathobacter sp. | reverse complement strand
AGCATTTATCCTTTCTGATATTTTGGAATTTTGGTCGAGGACATTATATCAAAAATGGGAGGTAAATGCTCTTTTTATTTGCAAACTCCCTAAAATAAAGGTTTTTAATAAAAAATGAGGTAGTAAACTTGACACTACCATTTTAAAAATGGAGGAAAAATAAATGAGACAGATTAATGTAATTGAAGGAAAAGTTGTTGCAAAAGAGGGAATGAAAGTCGGAATCGTAGCCGCAAGATTTAATGAAATAATTGTAAATAAATTGTTAGGTGGAGCAGTAGACGGATTGGTTCGTCATGGCGTAGACGAAGATAATATTACTGCCGCATGGGTCCCAGGAGCTTTTGAAATTCCTGTTACTGCTTCTAAAATGGCAAAATCAGGTAAATATGATGCAATAATTTGTGTTGGTGCAGTTATAAGAGGTGATACAACTCATTATGATTATGTATGTAATGAGGTATCAAAGGGAGTTGCAACAGTTGGACTTGAAACCGGAGTTCCTGTACTTTTTGGAGTAATCACAACAGAAAATATTGAGCAAGCAATTGCCAGAGCAGGAAGTAAAGCCGGAAATAAAGGATACGACTGTGCATTATCAGCAATAGAAATGGTAAATTTACTGGAGCAAATGTAATATGAATAAATTATTAGTGTTTGATTATGATGGAACTATTCATGATACACTAAGAATATATGAACCAGCCTTTAGGAGATGTAACCAGCATCTTATAGAGGCTGGTTTTATTAAGAAAAATGAAATATCCCAAAAGCAGATTAGTAAATGGCTTGGAATGAATGCAAAAGATATGTGGCTTGATTTTCAGCCAAACCTAAGTGAGCAGATAAGGGAAAGTGCATCAGAATATATTGGAAAATTAATGGAAGAGCAAGTTAGAAATAACAATGCCAGATGGTATGAAAATGCCGATAAAGTATTGGATTCACTGAAAAATAAAGGCTATCAGATGGTTATATTAAGCAATAGCAAAACAAAAACGGGTAAACTTCATTACCAGTATTTTGGTATGGAAAAATGGTTTGATAAATGGTATGATAGTGAGAGCTTCAACTGGGCATCCAAAGAAATTATAATTCAAAAGATTAAATCAGAACATAAAAAAGATATAGTTGTTATAGGTGACAGATATCTTGATATTGCAGCAGCAAAAGCTATTGATGCTGTATCAATAGGCTGTGCGTATGGTTATGGTGGAATGGATGAGCTTAAGAATGCCGATTTTATAATATCGGACATTGAGAAACTTAATGAAATTTTATAAAGAAAAATTGGTACTTAAAATGTTTCAAATTAAATAAAAATGTTATATACTTTAAATTAGGTGTTTACAATGGGAACATGCTTAATATAAATGATACATATGGAGGATTATTATGTTAAAAGAAGGAACAGAAGCAAGAAAAGAGATTATTGTAACTAAAGAGAACACAGCTAAAGTCATGGGAAGCGGGGAATTAGAGGTTTTTGCTACACCTGCCATGGTTGCCCTTATGGAGAATGTTGCATATGAAAGTGTTGCAGGTCAATTAGAGGAAGGTCAGGGAACAGTGGGAACTTCTATGAATGTAAAGCATCTTTCAGCAACACCTGTTGGAATGAAAGTTGTATGTGAATCCAAATTAGTAAAAGTTGATAAAAGGGCGTTGACATTTGAAATAAAAGCATTTGATGAGGCTGGCATTATTGGTGAAGCAATTCATGAGAGATTTATCATAGAAAATGAAAAATTTACTAAGAAAGCATATTCCAAACTGGAAAATTAATAATTAAATTTGAAATGTAATAGAAAGGGATTAAAGAAGTGAGAAGTGAGAAGTAAGAAAGTTTATGTCTATAAATATTTATTGGACTTTTATAATAAGTATAAAAATAGTGCGATTTCAGCATATTCAGGACAGGGAGCTTTTTTTTTGATGTTGTCTTTTTTCCCTTTTATGCTTTTTTTCTTATCGGTGTTGGAACTTACTCCCCTTACGGAGAGGGATTTTCTTGAATGGATGTCAATTATTATTCCTAAGGATTTTAATGCGTTGATGACGGGATTTGTTAAAGAAATTTATTCAGGTAATCCGGGAAGCAGAATTTCCATTACCATGATTACGGCGGTTTTCCTAAGTTCAAAGTCTTTTGTTGCAATTCAGCAGGGACTTAATTCAATGTATGGAATTAAGGAAACCAGAAATATGCTTATTTTAAGGATACAAGCCATATTTTATAGTATAGTATTTGCACTTGTATTGATTATAATACTTGGAATATTTGTATTTGGTAATAAGATTGGAAGCAGTATAAGTGCATATTTTCCGTTACTCGATTCAATTATTGAAGGAATTCTTGAATATAGGATTTTGGTGGGAGCGCCATTATTGTTTTTATTTCTGTGGACTTTATATAGTTTTTTGCCAGATTGGAGACATTCAGGACAAAGAAGACAGTTCCGCAATCAGATTAACGGAGCTGTCTTTACTACTGCAAGCTGGATAATTTTCTCGCATTTATTTTCGATTTATGTTAACCACAGTAGTTATTCATCCTTTTATGGAACGATGACAACCATCGCATTTATTATGGTCTGGCTGTATTGGTGCATGTATGTTTTATTTATTGGTGGAATAATAAACCGATAATTAATCTTCCCAAGGTCTTATTCTGTAAGTTACACCAAGGTCATCACAAATTTTTTGACATTGTGCCTCTTCGTCTTTTGTAAGTGTAGTATCTACAGTTGAAAGGATGACAGAAGGCACATATTTTTTTGCTTCCTTAACAAAGTCAAGCATTGCAGGAAAAGCCTCTTCTTTAAATTCACTTCTTACTATTTCCTGATATTTTTTTGCATCAGGTGTATTTAAACTGATGGAAATAGTATCTACAATTCCTTCAAGCTCAGATTCTATATTTCTTTTATTAATAAGATTTCCCTGTCCGTTAGTGTTAAGTCGGATTGGTTTATTATATGTTTCTTTAATATATTTTGCAACTTTAACAAGAATATCAAATCGTTCAGTTGGTTCTCCGAAACCACAAAATACTATCTCATCATAATCATCTACATTAACATTCTTAAATGCATCTATAACTTCTTCATAAGATGGTTCATGCTCAAGCCAGAGAGAATCCGAGCCTTCCATGGAGTCACGGGTTTGTCTAAGACAAAATGTGCAGGAGCTGGAACAACGGTTTGTAAGGTTAATATATAAGTTATTGTGTACTTTATAAAGTATTGTCATTGATTTTTTCATTTTAATTTATCACCTTTCGTTATTATTTTAGTGTGTGGAGAACTTCTTCAAAACATACGCCATCAGTAAGTGGGATATCCATTTCAATTGATTTAAGTATACATTCTTTGATGAAATCTGCCGCTTTTTGAACGGATTCTTTTAAAGGAACCTGATTTACTGCATCAGCAGCGACAATCGCAGAAAAAATATCTCCTGTGCCGGAACGTGGAGTTCCGATTTTTTGTGTTTTGATTATAGAAATATTGTCATCTCCTTCGTAGCATAAATTGCAAATATTATTTCCTTCAATAATACCTGTTATTACGATTTTAGAAGGACCTTTGGTTGATAATATTCGGGCAATCTCAGCAACCTCATCAAATGTCCAGTCTTCCTTGTAAGGAATATCTGTTAATATACATGCCTCCGTAAGATTTGGGGTAAGTATATTGGCATATTGAATCAGATTTTTCATGTTTTGACACATTTCTTCTGTGTATGTAGGATAGGCTTTGCCATAATCACCCATAACCGGATCAATTATTACTATGGTGTCTTTTGTTATGAATTTCTGGAAAAATTTTGTTACTATGTTTATCTGCTGGGCTGAACCAAGAAAACCGGTACAGATTCCGGAAAAATTCAAATTAAGCTTTTCCCATTCATCTATATATTGTTCCATGTGAGGAGTGAAATCTTCATAAAAGAAACTGTCAAATCCCGTATGGTTGGAAAAAATAGAAGTAGGAAGAGGACAGCACTGAACTTTGAGCATTGAAATTATTGGCAGTGAAACAGCGATTGAACATCTTCCAAATCCTGAAATATCATTTATTACTGCTATTTTTTTCTGATTATTGTGCGACATGATACTATGGTATCTCCCTTCATTTAATCATAAAGATAATAATATCATATAGGTATGAAAAATTAAACCACCAGATTTGAATATTTGCGCATTATCAGTTTTTATATAATAAATCATATCTGTAATTTGAAAATATAATTAGTTGAAATTATTGAGTTTGATGGTATAATTATATTCAGAATTTGATGAAAATGAATATAATATAAAGAAGTATCTAATTAAGGGGACTTAATATGAAAAAAACTATTAAAAGTGAAATAGATGATATTGTATCAAATATTTTGGAAGATTACAATGAAGATAGAATAACTAATCGCATGGAAGTTTTTACTCAGCCTGATACAGAGGTGGTACTGGATATTATGGATAAACTTATCAAGATTATCTATCCGGGCTATTACAGGGATGGTTCTTACAGATTTTACAATATTAACAGCAGAACCACTGTATTATTAGAGGATGTCATGTATAATCTGAATAAGCAGATTGCACTTGCTTTACCACAGAATCCTGATAATCAGAATAAATGTGCTGAAAAACTTGATGCAGAAGCTCAGGAGATTTGTCTTAAATTCTTCAGACAGATTCCTAAAATCAGAGAATATGTTGAAACTGATGTGGAAGCCTTTTTTGATGGAGATCCGGCGGCATATAATTATAATGAGATTATATTATGTTATCCAGGGCTTTTAACTATAACTATTTATAGAATTGCACATGAGTTATATTTATTAAAGGTTCCACTTATTCCTAGAATGATGACGGAATATGCCCACAGTAAGACGGGAATCGATATTCATCCGGGAGCTACAATTGGTAAATATTTCTTCATTGACCATGGTACAGGTATAGTTGTTGGAGAAACTACAATTATAGGTGACCATGTCAAGGTATATCAGGGAGTTACAATTGGTGCGTTATCAACCAAGGGTGGCCAGAGACTTAAAGGTGTAAAGAGACACCCTACAATAGAAGACAATGTAATAATCTATGCAGGAGCTTCTATACTTGGTGGAGAAACCGTTATCGGAAAGGGCGCAGTTATCGGAAGTAACGCTTTTATTACAAATTCAATAGAGGAAGGTTCAAGGGTTAGTATCAAGAATCAGGAATTGAATATTAAAACAGGTAAGACTAAAAATCTTGTTGCAACAGAGATTGGAGAAGAACCGGAAGTGGTGGCCAATGATATGAAAGTGGAAGATAACTGGTTTTATATTATATAATTAATAGATGAAAAGACTGTTTTACAGTCTTTTTTTAATAAAAAGTTTAGGTTACATTAATATGGAGTTAATGGTTATCTGCTACAATGAAGTTAGTAAAAGTATTGTGAGGATTAGTATTTATGAAAGCGGAGAATATGAACGATAATACAATGATTCAGGTCGAGGGGCTTGTGCCAGTGGTTACAAGTGTTAATGATTCCATGGAACATATTGTAGATATTACAGAAGATTTTTCTGTTACAATGGATCCTATTTTAAGAATGTATAGTGCGGCAATGAGCGCAACTACTGCAAGACTGGATATAATTAAAGATGAATTTAAATATAGAAAAATGAGATGTCCAATACATCATATTGATACAAGACTTAAATCAGCAAAAAGTATTCTGGGTAAATTACATAAAAAGGATTTAAACCTTACACTTACATGTGCATGTAATAATATTTTTGATATTGCTGGAATCAGAGTGGTTTGCCCTTATATCAAGGATGTTTATCTAATCAGGGACAGACTAATGGCGCAGGATGATATTTACATCATGGAGATTAAGGATTATATCAGCAAACCTAAGGAAAATGGTTATAGAAGTCTGCATATGATAATAAGAATTCCTGTATATTTCATGAACAAAAAACAAATGGTACCGGTGGAATTACAAATCCGTACACTGGCTATGGATTTATGGGCGAGTCTTGAGCATGATATAAAATACAAGTCTTTGTATCAGGAGGGGGATGTTGATTTTACAAATGAATTAAAGGAATGTAGCAATTTAATTTATCAGGCAGAAGAAAAAATGGAACACATGAATTCATATTTGGAAAATTAAAATGATTTAATACATAAAAAACAGGGTATATATTTTTATATACTCTGTTTTTTATTTTAAGCCATTTTAAGGATGATTAAAAAAATATAAACTTTTTTGTTGACATAATTTGGAAAAGATGATAATATCCTATTAAACAAGTAGGAGAAATAGGAAAGGGAATAAGATGAAGAAAAGAATAAGAGCATTAATATATTCTGTAATGATAGTTTCCATTTTGACAGGATGTCATAGCAGTTCAGAAAACAGATTGGTAAATGTGTCATACGATGCTACTCGTGAATTTTATTCAAGTTATAATGAGTTGTTTATGGAATATTGGAAAGAAAAAGAAGGTCAGGATATTGAGATAATTCAATCCCATGGAGGCTCAGGGAAGCAGGCACTTGAAGTTGCAAATGGTTTGCCGGCAGATGTTGTTACTTTGGCATTGGATGGAGATGTTGAAGAGGTAAGCAACGCAGGTCTTATTGAAGAAGGGTATGTAAAGGAATTTGATAAAAACAGTTCACCATATACTTCTACAATTGTTTTTCTTGTTAGAAAGGGAAATCCAAAGGAAATACATGATTGGGATGATTTATTAAGAGATGGAGTTGAAGTTATTACACCAAACCCAAAGACATCAGGAGGAGCAAGATGGAATTATTTAGCAGCGTGGTATTATTTTGAAAGTAAGGGATTATCCGAAGGTGAGATTAAGGAATCCATAAGCAGACTTTATAAAAATGTACTGGTTTTAGATTCCGGAGCAAGAGGTTCATCTACAACCTTTGTGGAAAACGGTCAGGGAGATGTACTTATTGCATGGGAGAATGAAGCATTTCTTTCTTTACAGGAAAGACCGGATGATTTTGAGATAGTTATTCCGTCTGTGTCGATTTTGTGTCAGCCTACAGTTGCGGTTGTTGATGAAAATGCAACTAAGCATGGAACAAATGAATTATCAGAAGAATATTTAAAATTCTTATATACAGAAGATGCACAGGTTTTAGCGGCACAGAATTATTTCAGACCAGTGGATGAGGAAGTTAAAAAGCAGTTTGAAGTACCAACAGATGAAAGAACTATTTCAAAATTATCTGGTGACGGAAAATGGATTGTTTCAGATATTAAGCTGACAGATATATATCATTTTGGAGGCTGGGATGAAGTAAATTCAAAGCACTTCTCCAGTGGAGGAATTTTTGATGAAATTTATAAATAAAAGAGGGCTATTATGAAAAAGAAAAACAAGAATAAAAATATAATACCGGGATTTGGCGGCGTGTTTGGGGTGACAGTGGCAATGATGAGTATTATAGTGTTAATTCCACTTTGCTCACTGGTTATTTATTCAGCAAAGTTATCGCCGGGAGAATTCTGGGAGATTGTTACAAATGAAAGAGTAGTTGCAAGTTATAAAGTAAGTTTATTAACAGCCTTTATTGCAGCAGTTATAAATGGAGTTATGGGAGTAATTTTGGCATGGGTTCTTGTTCGATATGATTTTCCAGGAAAGAAAATTCTGGATGGAATGATTGAATTACCATTTGCATTGCCTACGGCTGTTGCAGGAATGACTCTTACACATTTGTCAATTCCGGAAGGCTGGTTTGGAAAGTTTTTTGGAAAGTTTGGAATAGAAGTTGCTTATACAAGGTTTGGAATAACATTAGCACTTATTTTTGTTGGAATTCCATTTGTTGTAAGAAATGTTCAGCCGGTACTTGAAAAGATGGATTTGGATTATGAGGAAGCGGCGGATATGATGGGGGCAAGCAGGAGTTATACATTTTTACATGTTATTCTCCCAGAAATAACACCATCTTTAATTGCCGGAGTTACAATGGCTTTTGCCAGAGGTATCGGAGAGTATGGAAGTGTTGTTTTTATAGCTGGTAATATGCCATATAAGACAGAGATAACACCATTGCTTATTATGTCAGAGCTTGAACAGTTCAATTATTCGGCAGCAACAGCAATAGCCTTGGTTATGTTATTGATTTCGTTTGGAATACTGTTTGTTAATTCGATTGTTCAAAGCCGAGCCATGAAAATATTAAATGGGTAAATGGAATGTAAGGAGTAATTATGCAAAGAAAAAATGATAAGGGAATCGTAAGATTTGTTTTAATAGCAATAAGTGTTGCGTTTTTATTTGTGATGCTGATTTTACCATTGTTGTATGTTTTATATGTTGCATTTAGAGAGGGTGTCAGTCATTTTATGAACTCAATTACCACAGAGTATGCGATAAAATCAGTACTTTTAACTTTGAAAGCAACAGTGATAGCGGTGGTTGTTAATTCGATTTTTGGTATTTTTGCAGCACTTACCATCACAAAATATAATTTCAGGGGAAAGAAAATTTTATCAGCGTTAATTGATTTACCATTAACAATTTCCCCGGTTATAGCAGGTTTAATTTATATTTTAACTTTTGGACGACAAAGTATTTTATATCCGGTTATTCAGAAATTAAAGGTAGATATCATATTCGGAGTGCCGGGGATAATTCTGGCAACGGTTTTTGTCACATTTCCTTTTATTTCAAGGGAATTAATTCCGGTACTGACACATCAGGGGAAAGACGAAGAAGAAGCGGCGGCATTAATGGGTGCAGGAACTTTTACAATTTTCAAAGAGATTACGTTTCCTCATATTAAATGGTCATATTTGTATGGTGTAGTATTGTGTTCGGCGAGGGCTTTAGGAGAATTCGGAGCTGTTTCTGTTATCTCAGGTCACCTTCAGGGATTAACCAACACCATGACATTATATATTGAATTATTATACCAGGGGTATGATTTCACCGGAGCTTTTGCAATGTCATCGGTTTTGGTTGTAATCGCAATATTGATTTTGATAATTAAAAATGTTGTCAGAAAGGAAGAAAATTAAATGTCGAAAGAATCAAATACATATATACAGTTAAAAAATATAAATAAAACCTATGGAAATTATCAGGCATCAAAGGATATAAATTTTTCCATTGAAAAGGGGAAACTTGTTGGTCTGCTTGGACCAAGTGGAAGTGGAAAAACAACTATTTTACGAATGATAGCAGGGTTAGAAACCCCTGATTCGGGAGATATACTGATTGACGGAGTAAGGATAAATGACATTCCCGCAAGCAAAAGAGGAATTGGATTTGTATTTCAAAATTATGCTTTATTTAGATATAAAACAGTTTATGAAAATATTGCATTTGGATTAAAAATTGAAAAAATGAGTAAATCAATGATTCACGACAGGGTAATGGAATTGATTGAGCTGGTTGGTCTTAAAGGTTTAGAGAAAAGATATCCTAATCAGTTGTCGGGAGGTCAGAAGCAAAGGGTTGCTTTTGCAAGGGCGCTGGCAGTTCAGCCACAGTTACTTTTACTGGATGAGCCTTTTGCGGCAATCGATGCTAAGGTTAGGAAGGAATTAAGAAGCTGGCTTAAGGAACTGGTAAGTAAAGTTGGAATTACAAGTATATTTGTAACCCACGATCAGGATGAAGCAATTGAGGTTGCGGATGATATTATTATTTCCAACAAAGGAAGGATTGAACAGGTAGGAAGTCCTATTGGAGTATATAAAAATCCGGCAACAGCATTTGTTGCCCAGTTTATCGGGCAATCAAGCAGAGTAAAAAATGCCGAGAAGCTTAAGGGATTTAATCATCTTGAGGAAGGCCTTGATGCGTTGATAAGACCTGAATATGTTTCAGTTTATAAAGAAAATGAAACAATTAAATATCCTTTGACATCTGAAAAAGGAAGAGTTGAAAAGGTATTTTTCAGAGGAAATTATCTGGAATTATTAATAAATGTAAATAACCAGTATATTGTTGCAAACAGACAATTAAACGAAGAACCAATTATGGAAGGTGAACTTGTAAATCTGTTTATTCATACAATATTTATTATAAAAGGGGATAGAACATTTACAGTAGATAATGGAGTATTGATAAGTGAAAATTATGCATATATTTAGGAGTTTAAAATGGAAAAGAAATTAATCACGTCAGATGTATTAATAATAGGCGGTGGAACGGCAGGATGCTATGCCGCATATGTTTTGGGAAACCAAAAAGATATAACAGTAACAGTTGTAGACAAAGCCCATATCAAAAGAAGCGGATGTCTTGCCGCAGGAGTGAATGCCATAAATGCATATATTACAAAGGGAAACAAACCAATTGATTATGTAAATTATGCAAAAAAAGATGCAAAAGGAATCGTAAGAGAGGATTTATTACTTACAATAGCTAATCGCTTTAACCATGTCACAGAGGAAATGGAGAAAATGGGATTAGTTATCCTTAAGGATGAAAATGGTGAATATGTAACAAGAGGAAATCGTAATATAAAAATTAATGGTGAAAATATTAAACCTATACTTGCAAATGCTGTTTACAGTCAGGAAAATGTCAAGGTAATTAACCATGTTAATGTTACGGATTTTAAAGTGAAAAATAATAAAATATACGGAGCATATGGTTTTGATGTAAATGATGACGTAGCATATGAATTTTCAAGCAAGGTTGTTCTTGTCGCAACGGGAGGAGCTTCTGGTTTATATAAACCAAATAATCCTGGTTTTTCAAGACACAAGATGTGGTATTCGCCTTTTAACACAGGGGCAGGATATGCCATGGGAATTAATGCAGGCGCAGAAATGACAACATTTGAGATGAGATTTATTGCATTAAGATGTAAAGACACAATCGCACCAACAGGAACAATTGCCCAGGGAGTACATGCAGGTCAGATTAATTCCAAGGGAGAAAATTATGAAAAGAAATATGGAATAGCAACCTGCGAGCGTGTATACGGAACAACAAGAGAGAATGTTGAAGGAAGAGGTCCTTGTTACCTTAATACAAAGGGAATATCCAAGGAAGTTGAGGAAGATTTATTTAAGGCATATTTAAATATGGAACCAAGTCAGACTTTGAAATGGATTGAAGACCAAAAAGGTCCATCAGTTAAAGATGTTGAGATAGAAGGAACAGAGCCATATGTAGTAGGCGGACATACAGCAAGTGGTTACTGGATTGATGAAAAAAGGGCAACAACCATTGAAGGATTATATGCCGCAGGAGATGTTGCAGGAGGTGCTCCACAAAAATATGTTACCGGAGCACTGGCTGAAGGCGAGATAGCAGCCGAGTCCATGATTGAATTTTTAAAAGAAAATAAAGATGGTGCTGAGGACTTTGGTGAGGAGTCAGAGGAAAAAATTAAAGAGTATGTTTCATTTTTTAATAATGAAGAATCTTTAATTACAATTGAGCAGGTTGAAGAAAAGATGCAAAAAATTATGGATCAGTATGCAGGTGGAATTGGAAGTAATTATCAGTTTAATGAATCCAAACTTGATATTGCCATGGAACAGTTAGAAGGACTTGAGAAGATTATCCATAATTTACATGCATCTGATACGGATGATTTGTTACAAATTTATGAAATCAAAGAAAGAATTACAGTTTGTAAAGTACTGGTTTCTCATATGAAGGCAAGAAAAGAAACAAGATGGAATGGATTTTTAGAGAATATGGATTATCCAAAGGAATCTGATGAATGGCTTAAATATGTAAATTCTAAAATGGAAAATGGTAAAATTAACATCATTTTCAGGGATTTAGTTAAGGCAGATGAGGAGTCTGCAAAATAAAATAAGGGAGTAAGACATATGAGTGTTTTTATTGATAAGAAAACTTGCGTAGGTTGCAAAAGATGTGTTGAGATATGTCCTGGAAATTTAATAAAAATAGATAAGGATGGAAAGGCATATATAAAAAGACAAAAGGATTGTTGGGGATGCACATCATGTCTTAAGGAATGTAATACTTCGTCTATTAAATTTTTCCTGGGAGCTGATTTAGGCGGAAAGGGTAGTTTATTGTCAGTACAAAATAATGGTGATAAAAAGATTTGGACTGTGCAACAGACAAATGGCGAAAAGCAAAGCATTGAAATTAATTCTAAGGAATCTAATAAATATTGATTAAAGCAATTTGGTAAATAGTCAAGAAGTATTTTGAAATGATTTTCAGAAAAAAGGGTAACTTTAATAGACCTACGGCTTATTTCTCAAAAAAGACGTAAGTTAAGAATTCGATATGGATTACCTACTCTTTTCCGGAGAGT
>JAXJWH010000042.1:0-2043 GCA_036308125.1 Agathobacter sp. | reverse complement strand
GAATTTGGCGGTGAGATAAATGAATTATATTAGACAATGATTTTTTATACTGCAGATAGGCTTGCAGAGGTGGATAATAAAAACTATATACAATTACGTAACAATGTGTTAGTATGATTAACAGAAAAAAGAAAGGCACATGAAGTGAAAGGTGAGGAGATGTATAACAGATAATTTGGTTTGAGCAAGACATATATGATTTAAGCCCTGTGGTAAACAGGCTTGTTTTTGTGTACGCTTGAATTAGATTATCGCAAGAGATTTTCCTTTGTTTTCATTTGTGAGAATATATAAAGGTTTATTTGGCGGGTCTTTTTGTGTATGCAAAAAAGGCTCGTTTTTTACTTTTGCACACAGGCGAAAGGAGGAACCAATATGTTACAGATAAAAAATTTAAATTTAACACATAAAAAGGATTTAAGAGTCATACTTAGTGAATTTAACCTTGTACTAAATAAAGGTGATAAGGCGGTAATCATTGGTGAAGAAGGAAATGGAAAATCAACATTGATGAAGTGGATTTACAATCCATTACTTATTGATAATTATATAGAAGCTGAAGGAGAAAGGTTGGTCGGAAAAGAAATACTCGGTTATCTTCCACAGGAAATATCTGAAGAAGATAAAGAAAAAACTATTTATGAGTTCTTTTCTGCAGAAGAAATGTTTTGGAATAGAACACCGAAAGAGTTATCTGAAATTACCGGAAAATTCGGAATGACAAGTGAATTTTTCTATAGTGACCAGAAAATGGGAAGTCTTTCGGGTGGAGAAAAAGTTAAGGCACACCTAATGAGACTTATTATTCAGGATGTGACTGTGCTTTTGTTGGATGAACCTTCAAATGATATAGATATCAATACGCTGGAAATCCTTGAAAAAATAATAAATGACTGGGAGCACATAGTACTTTTCATTTCTCATGATGAAACTTTGATAGAAAATACAGCGAATATGGTAATTCATATTGAACAGATTGTGCGAAAAACAAAGACCAGATATACAGTCGCAAAAATTCCTTACAGAAAATATTTAGAAGAAAGATTTCATAAATTTGAGATCCAGGAAAGACAAGCATTAAATGATCGAAAAGAAAAAAAGATTCGTGATGAAAAATACAGAAAAATCATGCAAAGTGTTCAGAACGCATTAGGGAACTGTTCCAGACAGTCACCAGCCGAAGCCAAAAACTTAAAAGATAAAATGCACGCAGTTAAGTCTATGGAACGAAGATTTGAAAAGGAAGATGAAAACATGACGGAGATGCCGGAACAGGAGGAGGCTATTTTCTTTAAACTGGGAGACAAAGATTCATCTATTCCGGCAGGAAAAACAGTTATAGAGTATACTCTTGCAAAACTTACGACTAGGGATGAGGAAAGGATTTTGGCTGAAGACATTAACTTGAAAATAAGAGGCTCGGAGAAAATATGTATTATTGGCGCTAATGGAGTGGGAAAAACGACTCTTTTAAGAAAAATAGCGGAAGAACTTTCGCAGCGAGATGATATTAAGGCAGAGTATATGCCGCAAAACTATGAAGAGATACTTGATTTGGATATGACTCCTGTTGATTTTCTTGATAAATCCGGAGACAAGGAAGAAAGAACAAGAATTAGAACATATCTTGGTTCCCTTAAATATACTGCGGATGAAATGGAACATCCTATAAGGGAACTGTCCGGAGGGCAAAAGGCCAAGGTGCTTCTTTTAAGTATGAGTTTGAGCGGAGCAAATGTGCTTATTTTAGATGAACCAACAAGAAACTTTTCGCCCTTATCGGGACCTGTAATCAGAAAAATGCTTAGAGAGTTCCCGGGAGCTATTATCAGTATTTCTCACGATAGAAAGTATATTGATGAGGTATGTGATAAAATATACGAGTTAGATTATAGTGGATTAAGAAATTTGTAATGAATGGAGGATAAGATGGCACAACAGAATATATACGATGATGAAATATTTTTTGAAGGATATAAAAAGATTAGGGACAACAAAATAAATGCCAATAACTTATTTGAAATACCTACATTGTTTTCAATG